>JBKJKU010000200.1:0-3707 GCA_046597355.1 Aquabacterium sp. | reverse complement strand
GCCGGCACCCGCACGTCGTCAAAAAACACCTGGTTCAGCTCGTGGTCGCCCGAGATGCTGATGATCGGCCGGATGCTGATGCCGGGCAGGTGCAGGTCAAACAGCAAGAAGCTGATGCCTTGCTGGGGCCTGCCAGCGTTGTCGGTGCGCACCAGGCAAAAGATCTTGTTGGCCCACTGGGCATGGGTGGTCCAGATCTTGGTGCCGTTGATGACAAACTCATCGCCCTGCGGACCGGCCTGGCGTTGCGCCCGGCACTGCAGCGACGCCAGATCGGACCCCGACCCCGGCTCGCTGTAGCCCTGGGCCCAGTAATCCTCACCCGAACGGATGCCCGGCAGCCAGCGCTGCTGTTGCTCGGGCGTGCCAAACGCCAGCACCACCGGCGCCACCATGTGCGGGCCCTGCGGCGCCAGCGCCGGGGCGTCGGCAGCGGCCAGCTCACTGGCAAAGATGTCGTGCTGGCGTGCTGACCAGCCGCAGCCACCCCACTCGATGGGCCAGTGCGGCACGCTCCAGCCCTTGGCGGCCAGGATGCGAAACCAGCGGCTGCCGTCCGCGTAGTCGGCAAAGATGCCCGAGGCGCGGCGCCCGGCCAGGCGCAAGTCCTCGGGCAACGACGCGGCCAGAAACTGCCGCACGTCGGCCCGGAAGGCCGCGTCGGCGGCGGGATCGGTCAGGGTGTCAGGCATGGTTTGGCGCGGCTGCTCGGGGCATCCGGCAGTGTTTCAGATCGGCCGTGGCGCTTGAATCGTCGAAAACGACGATGTAGGCACAGCCCCGCCCTGGGCTTCAATGCAGGATCGCCCCAGTCAACGCAAGACTGCGCCATGCCCGCCGCGGCAACATGCTGCCAGACCAGGAGATTGCCCATGCGCACCAGCCCCGCCACCGCCCGATCGTCGGCCGCTGCAATGCCCCCGGTCGCCACGCCGGCCGTTGCATCCGGCACCCTCGGCGATCTGTTGACGCAAATTGCGCGCCAGCGTGGCAACGCCACGGCCTACATCGACGGCGGCAACCGCTACGACTGGCCGGCGGTGGACGCCGCCAGCGACCAGTTGGCCTGCGGCCTGCTGGGCCTGAAGCTCAAGCGTGGTGACCGCATCGGCATCATCGGACTGAACCAGATCGAGTGGATGCTGCTGTTTTACGCCGCCGCCAAGATCGGTGTGGCGGTGGTGGGCCTGAGCGTGCGCTACCGCGACAGCGAATTGGCCACGATGCTGGCCGACAGCGACACCCGCGCCGTGTTCACCCTGTCCGGCCATGACGGCTTTGACTTCATCTCGATGCTGGACCGGCTGGGCCCGCAACTGCCCGCACTGCGCCACGTGATCGCCATCGACGGCGTCGGCCTGAACAGCCTGGACGCGCTGGCGGCCACGCCGCTGGACGCCGGCCGCTTGTCGGTGGCGCGGCGCCAGGTGGTGGCGTCGGACGTGGCGATGGTGATCTACACCTCAGGCACCACTGGCCGGCCCAAGGGCGCCGGCCTGACCCACCACAGCCTGCTGGCCAGCGCCACCGCCCAGGCTGTGCACACCCGCGTGTGCGCGGACGATGTCATCCACATGGCCAATCCGCTGAACCACGTTGGTGGCATCACCTGCGCCGCGCTGACCCACCTGGTGGGCGGTGGCACAGTGGTGATGGTGGCCGAGTTCAAGGCCGACCGCATGATCAAGCTGATGCGCGAGGTGCCGCCCACCATCGTTGCCGGCGTACCCACCGTGTTGACGCTGCTGCTGCTGCACGCGCAGATCGACACGGTTGATTTCAGCCGGGTGCGGCTGGTGTTCTCAGGCGGGTCCAACGTCGATGCGGTCTTGCTGGAGCGCCTGCAGCAGCGCATGCCCCAGGCCACGCTGATGAACCTCTACGGCCTGACCGAGACCTCGGGTGCCATAGTGATGACCCCGTGGCAGCGCAGCCCGGCCGACCTGATCGGCACGATCGGCCTGCCGTTTGCCGGCGCCAGCCTGCGCATCGCCGGCGACAACGGCGAGGCGTTGCCGCCCGGCCAGGTGGGCGAACTGTGGTTCAAAGGCGTGGGCGTGGTGCCGGGCTACATCGGCGCTGCCGCGGGTGCCGGTTTTTCATCCGATGGCTGGCTGCAGACCGGCGACCTGGGCCTGGCCGACGCACGCGGCGCGATCACGCTCAAAGGCCGCAAGAAGGACCTCTACATCCAGGGTGGTTTCAACGTCTACCCGGCCGAGGTGGAGTCGCTGGTCAACCGCCATCCCAAGGTGCTGATGTCGGCCGGCGTTGGCGTGCCCGACCCGGTGCTGGGCGAGGTAGGGTGGCTGTATGTCATCCCCCGGCCCGGCAGTGCCCTGACCGAGGCCGAAGTGCGGACCTGGTGCGGCGAGCATCTGGCCGACTACAAGGTGCCGCGCCAAGTGGTGCTGCGCGACACCTTGCCAATGACACCGGCCGGCAAGATCCACAAGGCGGCGTTGCGCGACGAATGGGCGGCGGCCCACGGCGCGCCGCCGGGCCGGTCGGGCGTGACCGGCGCTCAACGTGCGGGCGGCGCCGCTGCGCCGGCCCGGTCGCCCGTCAAAGCCGCTGGCTGAACACTGCCTCGTCGAACCCGACGCTCACCGTGCCGTCGGGCCAGTCCACCACCGGGCGTTTGATCACGCTGGGCTGGGCCAGCATCAGCGGGCGGGCGGTGGCGGCACCGGCTACCGCCGCCTGGGTGGCGGGATCGAGCTTGCGCCAGGTGGTGCCGTTGCGGTTGAGCAGGCGCTCCCAGCCGGCTGCAGCCAGCCAGCGGTCAAGCGCAGCGTCTGGCACACCGGATTTCTTGAAATCATGGAAGGTATGCGCCACCCCGTGCACGGTGAGCCAGGCGCGGGCGCGCTTGACGGTGTCGCAGTTGGGGATGCCGTAAAGCGTGGGGACCATGGGCACGGCGGGTTCAGTTGCGATCGATGCCGCGTCCGGCGTCGCAAGCCGGGTCGGTCATGTGCGCACCACCGCCCATCACCTGTCCGGCCGCGTTGAGCGTGACCCGGAACCACAGGCAATCAGGGGTCTCGTAGCGCCAGGACCAGGTCTGCTTGTCCTGGTATTCACGCTGGCGCGCCGCCGGCCGGCCCAGCAGACGCAACAGGCCATCCTGGGTCATGCCGTCGAGCACCTGGTTGAAGTGCAGGGGGTCGAGCACCTGCTCGGCCTGCGTCAAGCGGCCTCCGTTGTCCAGATCGACCATCCAGGTCACCCGGCCGGCAGGGCCGCGTGCAAACTCCAGCCGCTGCGCGCTGCCCAGCAAAGGGTACCGACCGGTCGGATGGCCCATGACCGCCACCACCTCGGCCTCGGTCTGACCGGCGCGCAAGGCTTGGGCAGGGTAGCCGACGCAGCCGGCTGCAGCCAAGACGAGGGTCAGCATCAGAACCGGCCCACCCTGCAAGCGCATTGCCGCGCCGCGGTGACACGTCGGGATGGGCCGCTGTGCGGTGGTCATGTTCATTCTCACGTCGAGGCGCTTGTAAGCCGGTTGACCATCATCGCCCAACTCGCCGCGGCGCGTTCTGCAACTGAATTCGAAGCTGGTGTTGGCGGACGGCTCGCGGCTCTTTGCGGTCGTTCGTTTGTTGGTCTGATACCTGCAGGTCGTGGGTTTTGCGCGACCGCGCCGCGCCGGGCTGGCGTGCCCCGCTCCGTGTCATTCCGGGCCGGACAAACACCGGCCC
>JBKJKU010000268.1:0-2912 GCA_046597355.1 Aquabacterium sp. | reverse complement strand
CTTCGCCAAAGCGGATGGCGTACATCTTGCGCACCACCTTCAACCGCAGGTTCTCGTCCAGCGCCAGCCGGGCCTGGTACAGCAGCCGGTCTGAGCGGGCGCCGCCGGGCTGGCCGGCCGAGTACAGCCGCACCCCCGCCTCGCCCACCCATACCAATAGCGTGCCCACCCGGGCGGCCAGCGCGGCGGCGCGGTGGCTCAGGCGGGTGCCCGGCTCCAGCATGATGCAGGCCACGCCGCCGACGGGAATGTGGGTGCGGATGCCGGTGGCGTCCACCACCACAAAGGCGCCGTCGAGCACGTCGATCTCGCCGCGCTCGACAAACACCACCGAAATCCGCTCTTTGATGGGGATCGGCTTGAGTGGGGGCAGCAGACCGGTCAAGCAGCAGCCTCGCCGACTGCCGCCAGCGCGCTAAGCACCACGGGTTGGCTCAGCCGCTGGCCGCTGGCGCGCAGCGCGGCGATCAGCGGCCCAATTGGCCCGATCAGCCCCCGCTGCCGCGCCCGCACCAGCACGCCCAGCGTGCCGGTCACTATCAGGCCCATGGCCAGCGCACGTTGGCGTCCGGCTCGTTCGTCAAGCAGCACCGCAGCGCCGATGGCCTTGGCATGGACGATGGCGGCCGACTCGCCAGCGTCCAGCCCCGCCAGCGTTTGCAGCGGGTTCGGGCATGCCACCAGACGCCCCTGATCGAGCGCCTGGTGGATGCGCAGCGCGTCGGGGTTGTCGGGTCGGGCCAGGCATTCCTGGATCACCGCCTGCGGCACCTGCACCTCGGCGAACAAGGCGCCGAGCAACCCGATCAAATCCAGCCGGCCGAGGGCGATCAGCGGCCCGGCATCACTGACGACGATGATTGCCGGAGCAGGCATGGCGCTGCGGTCCGGCGCCGCGATCGCAGGCGGCTCAAGGCCCCCAGGCGGCAAGCTCGCGCTCCAGTTCCTCGGGCGTGATGCGGATGGTGTCGATCCCGCGCCGGCCCAGTTCGTCGATCATCTCGCTGTAGCTCAGCCCAGCGATGCGTGCGGCCGTGCCAAGGCTGACTTCCTCGCGGTCGAACAGTGCGGCGGCCAGGTCCACCAAAGCGGAGCGCATCGGTGCGCCGTCGGCCAGTGGCACCGCCAGCATCATCGGCCGCCCGTTGGAGGTGACCACGGTGAGCTCGCCGCGCCGCGCGTCGGCCAGCAGTTGCTGCGGGGCGCGTTGCAGGTCTTCGTCGGTGAGCGTGTGCATGAGGGGCTCCGGTCAGGGCGCAGTGATTGCGGCAGCTTAGCCGATGGGGCGGATCAGCAGCAGGCCGCAACCGAAGGCCTTGGCGTGGCCGACGCCGCTCATCAACGCCGTGCGCAGCGCCGTGGGGTCAACCACCGTCAGGCGGCCGCTGAAGTCCACCGTTGAGAAGCGCAGCTCGCCGCGCTTGCCTCGGTGCTGCTCGTAGCCGTCCACGCTGAGCGCATCGCCGTGCAGCGTGATGCCCAGGCGCTCGCAGCGCGCCAGCAACCAGGCGCTGCAGCTTTGCTGCACCAGCTCCGGCATCGACGGTCGATCGGGCGTTGTCCAGTCGGCCCAATGGGCCAGTTGCCGTTCCTTCAGCAGCCGGGTCTTGGCCTGCATCACCACGTCGTGACGCGCCGCCTTGTCCTGGGCGGTCTTCTGGGTGACCACCGGATTGGCGCGTAACTCGAAGGCCAGGTGGTCACCGGCATCCAGGCTGGGCGCGTAGGTCCGGCTCTGCACCTGCCAGTGCGGTGTCGGGCTGTGGGGTTCACGGTCGGAGACTACATAGAACCGGGGCAGGCCGTCGGCATCGCGCCGCCGGAACACGAAGTTGCGTGCGCTGCCCGGTGGCGCCGGCAGAAAGCGCCACAACCACTGGTGTTCTTCGTAGGCGTTGTGGGCCCAGTCATGGGCCGCGTCGCGCTCTTGTCCCGGTGTGGGGGTGATGAGGCTGAAGTGCATGGTCAGTCGTCCTCGGCCAGCAGGGCCAGGTGCTCGGTGCGGTCGCCAAACTGCCAGGCGCTGCGGCGGATCAGGCGGTCTTTGCGCGGCACGCTCAAATGCGCTGGCACACCGGCCTGCACGCCGTCGGCCCAGGCCATGCTGCGCAGCCCACCGGGCGGGTCCAGCGTGGCCAGGTAGTCGGTCAGCGCCGCATGGGCTGACTCGGCTGGCGCAACACGCGGCGCCAGCGGTGCGGCCGGCGGGCAGCACTTGCGGCCCAGGTACAGCACAAAGCGCGGTTCGCGCAAGGCCAGGGCCAGCGCGTCCAGTGCAACGGGCGCACCGGGTTCAGCCTGCACGGCCACGGCATAGGCCACACCTTGGCGGTAGTCGCGGGTGGACAGGATGGTGTGCAGCTCGTGTTTGGGCACGCTCAGTTCGTCGCGACGGGTGGCGTGGGGCCGGCCCTTCAACGTGCTGCGGCCGGGCACCTGGGCGGTGTGGTAGTCGCGCAGCAACTGGCCGGCCGCCACCACGCCGACGGCAAAGCGGTAGCCGTCGCGCAACGCGGCATGGGTGGCCTCGTCCTCGCGACGCACACCCAGTGCGGCGCCCAGCAGGCCTATCAGCGCTGAGGCACCGGGGTGTTCGCGGCTGCCGCGGTACTCACCCACCGCCACATCGCCCCAGGCGGCCAGCGGCGCGCAGAGCTGAAAGACCAGGTAGTTGGTGGCCATCTTGCTCAGCCCTTGATGAAGCTGATCAGGCCGGCCAGCGTGCCCTCGCCGGTGTCGGCATTGAGGCTGTAGCGCTGGTCGGCACAGGCGCCGTAAACCTTGTCGAAGTTATCGCAACGCAGTTGGGTTGCCTCCACCGCCAGCGCCAGTATGTCGCGGTCGCCGTAGGGCTTGATCGGCTTGAGGAAGGCCTGCGCCAGCGAGCGCGGTTGCTGGTTGCCGCGTTCAGC
>JBKJKU010000115.1:0-31680 GCA_046597355.1 Aquabacterium sp. | reverse complement strand
AAACTGGCGGCGGTTGGGCAGGCCGGTCAGCGCGTCGGTCGAGGCCAGCGTGGACAGCTCGGCGTTGACCTGGCCCAGCGCGTCCTCAGCCCGTTTGCGCCGGTCGGCGTCACGCAGCGTGACCAGGTAGTCGCCCAGGCCATTGCCCGGCGGCAGCGGCGCCACACGCGCCTCCACCCACAAGGTCTGGCCGTCGCTGCGCAGAGCCCGAAACAGGTCGGGGCCGGCACCGCGCCGCGCCGAGTTGGTGAAGTGCCGGGCAATGAAGGCGGCGCGGTCCTCGTGCGCCAGCAACTCGACCAGGGTGTGGCCGAGCAGCTTGGCGGGCTCCAGGCCCAGCATCGGGGTGGTGGCGGGCGAGGCATAGCGGATCGCCAGGTCAGCGTCTACCGCCACGATCAGGTCGATCGAATGCTCGGCCAGCAGGCGAAAACGGATGTCGGCGGCCTCGGCCCCGGCACGGCGCTCTGGCAGCGGCTGCGGGCCGGTGCTGCCCTGGGGATCGGCGCAAACGCCATGGCCATGCAGCGTGGCGCCGCTGGGCCGGCGCTCGGGTGCCCGGTCTCGCTCATTGAGCACCAGACGGCGGCCGTCTGACAGCGTCATCGACGCCACCCGGCTGCCTTGACGTGGCACCGGCTGGACCGAACTGGCGCCGGGCGTGGCCAGCGGCTGGACGCGGCCGTCGGTGCCGGCCAAAGCGACGGTCATGCCAAAGCCGTCCAGCAAGGTGGCCAGCGCGTGGAGGTCGTGCTCGGTCAAGCCCTGTGTCAAGCGCTCACCCGCTGGATATCGTGTTGTTGCTGCGTGGCCATGGCGCCTTTGCGGGCTTGCACAGAAGGGTAATTCAAGCCGTTTCAGGCTGGTTTCGGGCCGTTTTGAGGTGGGTCTGGCGCGTCGGTGTCGGGATCGCGCACCAGCCGGTCATGCCTGGCCAACGCCGGAAACAAGCCCAGCCAGGCCAGCACCACCAAACCGGTGCCCACACCGCCCCAGACCACCGATGCTACAGGCCCGAACAGCGCCGCTGTGGCCCCGGATTCGAATTCTCCGAGTTGGTTGGACGCACCGATGAACACCGAGTTGACCGCGCTGACCCGGCCGCGCATGGCGTCCGGCGTGGCCAGTTGCACCATCGACTGCCGGATCACCACGCTGACCATGTCGGCCGCGCCCGATGCCGCCAGCACCGCCAGCGACAGCCACAGCTGGGTGGACAGGCCAAACACCACCATCGTCGCGCCATACACCGCCACCGCGCCCAGCAGCCAGGCGCCGCTGCGGCGTACCACCGGCCAGCGCGCCAGCGCCAGCGACATGGCGAGTGCGCCCACCGCGGGCGCGGCCCGCAGCAGGCCCAGGCCCCACGGCCCGGTGTGCAGGATGTCACGCGCAAATATCGGCAGCAAGGCCACCGCGCCGCCCAGCAGCACCGCAAACAGATCCAGCGAGACGGCACCCAGCACCACCGGCCGGTGCGCGATGAAATGCAGCCCGGCCAGCAGCGTGCGGGCCGATACCGGCTCCTGCAGCCGCGGCGGCGTGCGGCTGGCCAGGCGCAGCACGCAGGCGGTGGCCAGCGCAAAGCCCAGCGCCGCCAGGCCGTAGACCGCCGCCGCGCCACCGGCGTAGACAAAACCGCCCAGCGCCGGCCCGGCAATGATGGCGCCCTGCAACGCCGTGGACGACAGCGCCAGTGCCTGCGGCAGGCGCTCGGCCGGCACCAGTTGCGGCAGCAAGGCTTGCGAGGCCGGCATCTGGAAGGCCCGCAAGGCGCCCAGCGCGAGGGACACCGCCAGCAGCGCGTCGCGGCCCATCCAGCCAGCGGCCGAGGCCAGCGCCAGGCCAAGTGCTGCGGCCACCTGCAGCGCCAGGACAACCGCCAGCACCCGCCGCCGGTCGTGGCGGTCAACCTGATGACCGGCGGGCAGGGCCAGCAACAGCGCCGGCACAAACTGCGCCAGACCGACCAGCCCCAAGTCCCAGGCGCTGCCGGTCAGGTCGTACATCTGCCAGCCCAGCGCCACCAGCAGCATCTGGCCGGCCGCGGTGCCGGCCAGGCGCGAGGCCCAGAAGCGGCGAAAGTCCGGCTGGCGCAGCAGGCTGGGTTCAGGCGGGGCCAAGGCTGCCCTCGTTGTCATCTTGGTCGTCATTGGCCTGCAACTGCTGCAGGCTGACCAGGCGCTGGTAGATGCCGCCGGGCAGCGCCATCAGCGCGGCATGGCTGCCGCGCTCGGCGATGCGGCCGTGGTTCAGCACGATGATCTGGTCGGCGTCGCGGATGGTGGACAGCCGGTGCGCGATCGCCAGCACCGTGACCCGGCCGTGCAACGCGGTCAATGCCTGCTGCACCTGGCCTTCGGTCTCGCTGTCGATGTGGGCGGTGGCCTCGTCCAGCAGCAGGATGCGCGGTGCACCGGCCAGCGCCCGGGCCATCGCGATCAGCTGCTTTTCGCCCACCGACAGCCGGGCGCCGCCCTCGCCCAGCGGGGTGTCGTAGCCCTGCGGCAGGCGCAGGATGAAGTCGTGCGCATGGGCGGCGCGGGCCGCGGCCTCGACCGCAGCGGCGTCCATCGCCCGGCCCATCACGATGTTGTCGCGCGCGCTGGCGGCCAGCAAAAACGGCTCTTGCGGCACCAGGCCCACATGACGGCGGAAGTCCGCGTCGCCGATCTGGTCGAGCGGCTGGCCGTCGATCAGCAGTGCACCGGCGGGTGCGGGGTAGAAGCGCAGCAGCAGCGACAGCAGCGTGCTCTTGCCGCTGCCGGTGTGGCCGACGATGCCGACAAACTGGCCGGCCGGGATGTCCAGGTCCAGGCCGTGCAGCACCGGCCGTCCGGGCAGGTAGCCAAAGTGCAGGTCATGCACCTGGATGCGGCCCGCACCGACCTGGCCATTGCCCTGGGGCGCCGGGGCTTGGGGCTGCTTGAGCAAGGTGTTGACCCGCGCTGCCGCCACCACCGCCTGCTGAAGTTGCGAGAACTGCATCGTGATCTGGATCAGCGGCTCGACCACCCGGCCGATGTAGCTGACGAAGGCATAGAGCACGCCCACCTCCAGCGCGCCGCCGGTCGTGATGCCACCCAGGCCCCCTGCGCCGCTGCCCGACAGACCCAGGCCGTAGACGGCAATCAGCGCAGCCAGCAGCGCGACGTTGAGAAAGTCCAGCGCCGGCCGCAGCAGCCAGGCGTTGGCCCGCAACTCGACCCGGCGCGAGTCGTACTGGGCCTGGTTGATGCCGGTAAAACGCTGGGCAAAGCGCGCTGCGGCGCCACTGGCCTGGATCACGGCCATGCCGGCAATCGACTCGGCGGCCTGGGCGTTGATGTCGCTGCGCAGCGCCCGGGTGCGGGCCACCGCCGGGGCCGACAGGCGCTGGTAGAGCCAGACGATGCCGACCACCGCCGGCACCAGCAGGGCCACGATCAACATCAGCCGCCAGTTGAGCAGCGCCATCGTCACCAGCATCGTGGCCAGCATGATGGCGCTGTCGAGCATCACGAACAGCAGCTGCACATACAGCGTCTTGACCGCCTCGGTGTCGTTGGTGACCCGGCTGACCAGCTGCCCGGTGATGGCGCGGTCGAAAAACGCCATCGGCAGCCGCAGCACATGGCCGTAGACCTGCTCGCGCAGGCGCTGCACCGAGCGCATTGCCAGGCCGGCCAGCCGCACCAGCTGCCAGAAGCGCAGCAGGCTGGCAACCCAGCCGGCCAGCAGTGCACCGCCCAGCAAGCCGGCGATGGCGCCCAGGTCGGCATGGCGCGGCAGCAGGTGCTGGTCGATGAACGCCTTGCCCAGCACCGGACCCAGCGCCTCCAGCGCGGCGGCCAGCACCAGCCACAGTGCCGAGGCACGCAGCAGCGGCGCCTCGGGCGCGGCGCTGCGGGCCAGCAGCGCCAGCGCGGCGCGGCGCTCATGCGGGTCGGGCTGGGCCTTGTCAGCGGACATGGGGTGCCGATGGGGTGGAGGGGGTGGATAGGGGGTCGGGCCGGGTGTCGGGCGGGCGGTCGGGCAGGGGGGCGGCGGTCAGGTCAACGGCGGCAGGGGCACTGCCGTCGCCGTCGCCGTCGCCGTCGTCCAGCGACGCTTCCAGCTGCTGCACCCGCCATTGGGTGGCGTACCAGCCCGGGTGGTCCGCGCTGGCCTCGACCGCCAACAGCGCCGGGTGATCGCCCCGCTCGCTGACGCTTCCGTGGCGCAGCACCAGGATCTGGTCGGCGTCCATCACCGTGGCCAGCCGGTGGCTGACGATGATCAGCGTGCGACCGGGTTGTTCGTTCTGGGTCAGCCGCAGGTTGGCCAGGATGCGTGCCGCGGTGCCGGTGTCCACCGCCGACAGCGCATCGTCCAGCAGCAGCAGCGGGGCGTCGGCCAACAGCGCGCGGGCGATGGCCACGCGCTGGCGCTGACCACCCGACAGCGTGACACCCCGCTCACCCACCGGCGTGTCGTAGCCCTGCGGCAATTGGCGGATGTCGTCGTGCACGGCGGCCTGGTGGGCGGCTGCCTCGATCTGGGCACGGGTGGCGTCCGGCCGCGCCAGCGCGATGTTCTCGGCCACGCTGGCCGAGAACAAAAACGGCTCTTGCGGCACCCAGGCCATGGCTTGACGCAGGGCCGCCAGCCGGTACTGGTCCAGCGCCACACCGCTCCAGCGGATCTGGCCCCGTGCGGCAGGCCACTGGCGCTGCAGCAGCTTGAGCAGGCTGCTCTTGCCCGACCCCGTCGGACCGACGATGCCCAGCGTCTGGCCGGCGGGCAAGGCAAAGCCCACCCCCACCAGCGCCGGCCGCAGCTGGCCGGGATAGGCAAAGTGCAGCGCGTCGGCCTGCAGCAGGCCAGGCGCCACGGCGTCGAGCGTGCCGTGGTCATCCACCGTCAAGGGCGCCTCCAGCACGGGCGCGAGTCGGGCCCAGGCGGCGCGGCCCCGCTCGATCAGGCTCAGCACCCAGCCGGCGGCAAACATCGGCCAGATCAGCTGGCCCAGGTACAGCCCGAAGCTGGTGAGCTGGCCCACGGTCATCTCACCCTGCCAGACCAGCCAGCCGCCAAAACCCAGCGACAGCACCATCGCCGCACTCAGGGTCAGGCCGACGGCGGGCTCGTAGCCGGCCTCCCAGCGTTGGGCGCGCACGCCGGCCTGGGCCGCGGCACCGGCCAGGGCGCCAAACTGCGCGCTGCTGTGCCGGGCCAGGCCCAGGGCACGCAGGGTGCGCACGCCGGTCAGGCTTTCCTGCACCTGGTCGTTGAGCGCGCCAAACGCATCCAGCGCCTGGCGCGACGCCGCGTGCAGGTGGCGCGATATCCACCAAAACGCCAGCGCCATCAGCGGAAACGGCAGCAGCACCACGCCCGCCAGCCGCCAGTCCACGCCCAGGGTCATCATGGCCACCACCAGCAGCAGCGTCATGCTGCCGTCGAACCCGGCCAGCAGGGCCTCGCCGGCGGCCAGTTCCACCGCGTCCACATCGTTGGTGGCCAGCGCCATCAAATCGCCCGTGCGCTGGGTCTGGTAGAACCGCGGGCCTTGCAGCAGCAGCCGGCGGTAAAGCTGCAGCCGCAGGTCCATCCCCAGCCGGTAGGCCGTGCCATACAGCTTGAGCCGCCAGGCCACCCGCAGGCCGTAGATTGCCACGCCAGCGGCCAGCAGCAACCCGATGTCATGCCACAGCGCGGCGCCCACCAGGCGCTGCGCCACCAGGCCATCGACCATCTGCCCGATCTGGCGCGGCAACCAGACCCCGAGCAGTGCGATGGCGGCCAGCATCAGCGCCGAGGCGGCGTAGGCACGCCAATGGGCCAGCACAAAACCACCGATGAGGCGGGACAGGGTCATGGGGAGAAGGGCGCTCGCCGTGGTGGGCCGGGCGCCTGCCGGCCGCGGCGGCGGTAGGACGGTTGGATGTTGAAGACTCGCAGCCTGATTCGGGCCAAATTCTGAAATGGCGGATCGGGCAAGCCGCCTGGATGGGCTGCGGGCCGGTGCAGCATGCCCGCAGCGTTGCCGGAATCAGCTACTTTCGCGGCTTGGGCTTCTTGACGGCTGGCAGTTCGTTGGCGAGGCCCGCCGACAGCGCGGCGCCCGCGGCCACACTCATCTCCAACGGCAGGACTGTGCCGTTGTCGAACATCAGTTGCACCCGCACGTTGCCGGCGATTTCCGAGGACGACGCGCCGGCTGCCAGGACATCCAGCGCCGCCGGCGGATCGCCCGGCGCTTGCTCCGACCGCTCGAGCACGGCGATCGCCACGGCGGGGGCGAGTTCACTGGCGATGACCGCGTTCTTGATGCTGGCCACCTTCGAGCGTGACCGGGCGGACACGGTTTTGGCGCTGCCGCCCGACTTTTTGGGACGTTTGACCACGGGCTGCTCAGCAGGCGAGCGGGTTGGCTTGTTCATGTGAGTGGCGTCCGTCGTTGCGTCCGGGGTGGTGCGTGGACGCGGGCCTTGAATTATGTCGGTTTGGTTTCCGGTTTGAGCCTGGCGATGCATCGGCGCGAATCGCCAGGCTGGTCCAGGGTGCTGGCCGCTGGCGATGGGTGCGTATGCAGCGCCGCAAGCTGTGGTGAGCCCGCATAGGGGCCAAGCGGCCGCCGGCTACAGTGCGCGGGTGAGCACTGCCGCCCGAGCCCCCAAGACACAGTACACCTGCAGCGCCTGTGGCGGTGTTAGCCCCAAGTGGCTGGGCAAATGTCCGCATTGCCTGGCGTGGAACACGCTGGAAGAGACGGTGGCCGAGGCCACCGGCGCGGCGCGCCACCGCTACCAGTCACTGGCCCAGGCGCAGCCGGTGTTCACGCTGTCCGAGATCGATGCGGCCGATGTCGACCGCACCCCCACCGGCCAGCCCGAACTGGACCGGGTGCTGGGTGGCGGCATCGTCGAGGGCGGTGTGGTGCTGATCGGCGGCGACCCGGGCATCGGCAAAAGTACCTTGCTGCTGCAGGCGGCCGAATCGCTCTCGCAGCAGGTCAAGGTGCTGTATGTGACCGGCGAGGAGTCGGGCGCCCAGGTGGCGCTGCGGGCGCGCCGGCTGGGTTTGTCGGGCAGCGCGCTGCGCGTGATGGCCGAGATCCAGCTGGAGAAAATCCAGGCCGTGCTGGCGGCCGAGCAGCCGGCGTTTTGCGTGATCGACTCGATCCAGACGCTCTACTCCGACCAACTCACCAGCGCGCCGGGTTCGGTGGCCCAGGTGCGTGAATGTGCGGCCCAGCTCACCCGCACCGCCAAATCCAGCGGCTGCGCCATCGTGCTGGTGGGCCATGTCACCAAAGAGGGCGCGCTGGCCGGCCCGCGGGTGCTGGAGCACATCGTCGACACCGTGCTCTATTTCGAGGGCGATACCCACAGCAGTTTTCGCCTGGTGCGGGCGATCAAGAACCGCTTTGGCGCGGTCAACGAGATCGGCGTGTTTGCGATGACCGAGCGTGGGTTGAAGGGCGTCAGCAATCCCAGCGCCATCTTCTTGTCCACCCACGGCGCGCCGGTGCCCGGTACCTGCGTGCTGGTCACGCTGGAGGGCACCCGGCCATTGCTGGTCGAGATCCAGGCGCTGGTCGACAGTGGCGGGCCGTCGCCACGCCGGCTCAGCGTCGGCCTGGACCGTGACCGGCTGGCGATGCTGCTGGCCGTGCTGCACCGCCATGCCGGCGTGGACAGCGCTGACCAGGACGTGTTTGTCAACGCGGTGGGCGGCGTGCGGATTTCCGAGCCCGCGGCCGACCTGGCGGTGCTGCTGGCGATCCAGAGCTCGCTGCGCGGCAAGCCGCTGCCGAGTGGTTTTTTTGCTTTTGGCGAGGTCGGGCTGGCGGGCGAAGTGCGGCCCGCACCGCGGGGCCAGGAACGCCTGAAAGAGGCCGCCAAGCTGGGGTTTTCGGTGGCGCTGGTGCCCAAGGCCAATGCGCCCAAGAAGCCGATCGAGGGCCTGACGGTGCACGCCGTCGAGCGCATCGAAGAGGCCATCGACGTGGTGCGCGGGCTGTGAGCCGCGCAGCACCCCGACTGATTTTTACGGACAAGCAGACAGCACGCCGATGAACGCCAAACTGGGATGGGGACTGGCCGCGCTGGCGCTGGCGCTGGGCTATTGGTTTTTTGGCTGGCGCGGCGTGGCGCTGGCGGTCTCGGGCATGGTGTTTTGGCTGTTGCTGCAGTTCAGCCGCTCGATGCGGGTGATGCGCACCGCCGCCGGCGCGCCGATCGGCAGCGTGCCCAGCGCAGTGATGCTGCATGCCCGGCTGCAGGTTGGGATGCCGCTGATGAAAATCCTGCTGCTGACACGCAGCCTGGGCGAGAAACTGGCCGACGTGCCCGAGACCTACCGCTGGACAGATGCCGCGGGCGCGCAGGTCACGGTAGAGCTTGCCGCTGGCCGCTGTACCGGCTGGCGCTTGCAACGGCCCGAAGACGGCGGCGCGGCGCCGTAGTCTGCCCGCTGTGGTCTGGCCGCTGTGGTCTGCCCGCAGTAGCGTGCCGGGCTTGCGGCCGGCAGGCGCCTGTGGTCAGGCCGTATTTCGGCGGTGTGCGGCCAGGCCCATGCCACCCAGCGCAGCCGCCACCAGCAACAGCGTCGCTGGCTCGGGCACTGGGGTCGGGTTGCCGGGCGGCAGCCCAAGGTTGGGCGTCTTGAGCGGGACGTTGCTGGCCGCAACGTACATCGACGCGTGCGACAAGCCTGCGCCTTGCTTGCCCGGGATGTCGAAGCTCAGCGTGGTGCCGCTGGCCATGCCATTGGCGTAGTAATAGGCTGCCCACTCATTGCCGCCTTTGACGGTCACCACAAAGGGCGAGCCGACCGCCATCAAAAACCTCATCGTGCCTCGGGACGCGTCAGCGCTGTCTTGCTGCACATCGAACACGGCGTTGGTCGAGCCGGCAGCGACGTTGTCATCCTTGTACTGGGTCAGGCCGGACAAGGACAAGCCGTTCCAGGTGGCTGAGCCAACCAGATTGGCCAGTTGCGACGCGTCGTCGTTGCCCGACACATAGCCCAGGCATGCATTGGCGTTGGTGCTCAGATCCGTGACGGCGCAGCCGCCCAGCGGTGTATTGCCGGTCCTGACGGGGCCGGCATGCCCGGCCGGCGCAAAACCTGCCGTGGTCAGCGCGCCAAGAACGCACAACGCAGTCTTCAGACACAGGAGCTTCATGGAGGGTCCTTGGGGGTTGAGCGGGGGTAGCGCAACGGCGCCTTTTCGATGGGGCGGAGTATTTCGTGCCACAGTCGCATTGGCTGTTGCCTATTGCCGGTTTGCCCGGATTGCTCACCCCTGGCAGCCTACGGCGTGACAAATTGCCCGGGCGCAGGCCGCTGACCGTGGCGCCCGCCAGCGGCTGGATGCAGTTGGCGGTGGAGCCGCCGTTCAAGCCGTCGGAAGCTTCGATGTGCGTTGCCGTTGACCGGTTGGCGACGCCGAGCAGGCCCTGTGGCGTGGCGATCTCGCATGAGACGGTGGCGCCGCTGCCGCCGTTGAGCCGCTTGCTCTGGAAATTTCCGGTGCACGCCAACAGGTTCACTACCGTCAGGTCGCTGAATGAACAGGCCGGCATGTTGGTTGCGCTGGTGGCGGGCTTGACGGCATGCGCCAGGGCGGCCGGCTCGGCAATCGAGAGGGCGGAGAACTGGGCGCTGCAGTTCATGGCAGTCTTTCGACGTTGCAGGTGATTCTTGGGATGCGATGGCCAGGCCGTTCATCAACTGCGTTAGCGGTTGTCATGGCGGCTTGGCTTAGCGCGGTCGTGCACAAGGTCACAGGGGGCTGGCCCGGTGCGGCCGACGGTTGGCGGCGGCTAGAATTGACGGCCCGACAACTTGTGCACAAACCGAGGAAAACCGATGTCCATGTCCGACCGCGACGGCAAGATCTGGATGGACGGCCAGATGGTCGACTGGCGCGACGCCAAGATCCATGTGTTGACCCACACGCTGCACTACGGCTGCGGCGCATTCGAGGGCGTGCGGGCCTACAACACCGCGGACGGCACGGCGATCTTCCGGCTGCAGGAGCACACCGAGCGCCTGTTCAACAGCGCCAAGATCCTGCGCATGAAGATTCCGTTCACACCCGAGCAGGTGATGGACGCCCAAAAGGCCGTGGTGCGCGAGAACAAATTGGAGAGCTGCTACTTGCGCCCGCTGGTCTGGATCGGCTCCGAAAAACTCGGCGTGAGCCCGAAGGGCAACACCATCCACCTGATGGTCGCGGCCTGGCCCTGGGGCGCCTACCTGGGCGAAGACGGCCTGGCGCGCGGCATCCGTGTCAAGACCAGCAGCTTCACCCGGCACCACGTCAACATCACGATGACGCAGGCCAAGGCGGTGAGCAACTACACCAATTCGATCCTGGCCAACATGGAAGTGACCGACGAGGGTTACGACGAAGCGCTGCTGCTCGACCCGTCGGGCTTCGTGTCCGAGGGCGCAGGCGAAAACATCTTCATCATCAAGAAGGGCGTGGTCTACACCCCCGACTTGTCGGCGGGCGCCTTGAACGGCATCACCCGCGACACGATCTTGGCGATCTGCAGCGACCTGGGCCTGAAGCTGGTGGAAAAGCGCATCACCCGCGACGAGGTCTACATCGCTGACGAAGCGTTTTTCACCGGCACCGCCGCGGAAGTGACGCCGATCCGCGAGTTGGACCGGATCGAGTTGGGCGCTGGCTCGCGCGGCCCGATCACCGAAAAGATCCAGACCGCCTTCTTCGACATCGTCAACGGGCGCAATCCCAAGTACCTGGGCTGGCTGAGCAAGGTGGCCGCATGAGCAAACCGGAGACCGTGGTCGAAGTCACGGCCGCGGATGTGCAAGGCCCTGGCGTGGTGACCTGCCCCAACCCGAAGATGAGCCTGTGGAGCGAGCATCCGCGGGTGTTCATCGACGTGGCCACCACGGGTGAGGGCAAGTGCGCCTACTGCGGCACGGTCTACCGGCTCAAGGCTGGCGAAAAGCTGCACGGTCACTGACGGCGGCCGCTGAGTGCTGCCGAGCGCGGTCGCCGCAAGGCGGCGACCGCGCTGGTGCTCAGAGTTGCAGCTTGCCGGCAAACACCACCGGTCCGGTGGGCACGCCGGTGGGCGACCCGCCCGGCGGCTCGACGCTGACCGCCAGCGCCGCGGTATTGCGGTTGTCCAGCAGCGCTTGCGGCAGCTTCTCGCGCCGGATCACCGTGACCCCTGCGGCCGAGACCAGACCGAGCGAGCGCGGATTGCCTTGCGGCGGCACGGCCCAGAGCTCCAGCACCCGGTCGGCCGCCAGCGCCACCGGTATCACCGGCCGCGCCACCATCGCCCGGCCGTCGGCGCTGACGCTGGCCACGAACGTGGTGGTTGCCGGGCCGCCGGCCTCAGTGCCTTGCAACACCACCACCACCGGTGGGGCTTGCGGCGGCGGGTTGGCCAGCAGCACGCCCAGGCCCACGGCCGCAACCGTGGCCAGGCCGGACGCGGCGCGCCAAAAGCCCAGGCCGTGCCACCACGGTGCCCGCTGGGCGGTGCTGGCGCCGGCCGTGGCCGGCCACAGGCGCTTCTCGATCGCCGCCCAGGTGCGTTCGGGCGGTGCTTCGGGCACCACCACGGCAGTCAACGGCATCAGCCGGGCCTGCCAGTCGGCCACTGCCGTCCGCAGTGCAGGGTGGCCGGACAGCAGGGTCTCGAAGCGGCGGCGGGCAGCACCGCGCAGCGTGCCGGTCACGTACTGGGCAGCCAGCGCGTCGGCGAGGGATTGTCGGGCGTAGTCCATGTCAGTACGGCACGGCCGTTTTGGAGGTTACAAGCGCCCCCGCGGGCGACGAAAGAACGGATGGCGTGTGGCGGGTCATGTCAGGCCTCCACGGCGTTGTCGCCACGGGCTGCGCGCTCCAGGCAGCTCTTGAGCGTCATCAGCGCACGCCGGACCCAACTCTTGACGGTGCCCAGCGGTTCGCGCAATTGCTCGGCCACCTCGGCATGCGACAGGCCGTCGAAAAACGCCAGCGCCACGCTCTGGCGTTGCTGCGCCGACAGGCCCTCCATGCAGTGGCCCAACTGGCGGGCGTCGCTGGCGCGCTCCAGCAGTGCGGCCGGGCCGGGCGCGTCGTCCACCAGGCGCTGGCTGGCGTCAGGCCGGTCGTCATCGTCGTCCGCGGGGTGGAGGCTTTCCATGCGCGGCTGGGTCTGGGCCCGGCGCAGGCTGTCGATGGCCTTGTTGCGGGCGATGTGGGTCAGCCAGGTCAGTGGCTGGGCGCGCTGGGCATCAAAACTGCCCGCCGCCTTCCAGGCACTGACAAAAACCTCCTGCAGCAGGTCTTCGGCCAGATTGCGGTCGCGCTGGATGCGCAGGACCACCGCAAACAGGTGGCCGCTGGTCAGGCTGTAGAGCCGCTTGAAGGCGACGCGATCACCCAGCGCGCTGCGCGAAAGCGCGTCGGCCAGGTCGCGGCTGCGTTGGGTCCAGTCCTCGGGTGCGGTGTTCATCGGCGGGCTTGTCGGTGGGTGGTTTGTCAAGGCTTGTCGTACTGCAAGTGTGCACTGGGCGGTGGTGACCCGCTGCCTACAATCTGCGGCCATGCCGCGCTCTCACGAATTCATTCTCACGCTGGCCTGTCGTGACACGACCGGTATCGTCTACGCAGTGTCCGGCCTTTTGTTCCAGGCCGGTTGCAACATCATCGATTCACAGCAGTTCGGCGATGTGCAGGGTGACGACGCGACCGGGCTATTTTTCATGCGGGTGCATTTTTCAGCGCCCCCACACCTGACCGGCGCGGGCGTGCTGGAGAACCTGTTCTCTCATGTACGCACGCAGTATGGAATGGATGCACGCATCCATGCCGTGGCGCAGCGCCCGCGCCTGCTGTTGATGGTCAGCCAGCACGGCCACTGCCTGAACGACCTGCTCTACCGCTGGCAAAGCGGCCAGTTGGACGTGGACATCCCGGCCATCGTGTCCAACCATGCCACCTACCGGTCGCTGGCCGACAGTTACGGCATCGCCTTCCACCACCTGCCGCTGCCCGTTGGTGCCGATGCTGCTACCAAACGCGCCCAGGAGCAGCAGGTTGAAGCCCTGCTGGCGGCCGAGCAGATCGACCTGGTGGTGCTGGCGCGCTACATGCAGATCCTGAGTCCTGAGTTCTGCGCCACGCTGAAGGGCCGTGCGATCAACATCCACCACAGCTTCTTGCCCAGCTTCAAGGGCGCCAAGCCCTACTTCCAGGCCCACGCTCGGGGGGTCAAGCTGATCGGCGCCACTGCGCATTACGTCACTGCCGACCTCGACGAGGGCCCGATCATCGAGCAGGACGTCGAGCGGGTGGACCATTCGATGTCGGCCGAGCAGATCACCGCGGTCGGCCGTGATGTCGAGTGCGTGGTGCTGGCACGCGCCGTGCGGTGGCATGTTGAGCGCCGGGTGCTGATGAACGGCCACAAGTCGGTCATTTTCCGGTGAGTTTTTGGTGATCCTCCGCAAGGGTGCCTCATGCAGCGCAGCAAACTCCAGACCGCCCACCTGATGGCATCACCCGACGATGTCGAGACCCAGTTCTACGAGGCGCTGCGCGAGGGCGATCTTGAAAAACTGATGGCCGTCTGGGCCGACGACGACGAGGTGATCTGCGTGCACCCGGGCGGCCCCCGGGTGGTCGGTCCGCGGGCGATCCGGGCCGCGTTCGAGGCGATGTTCGCCAACGGCCGCATCCATGCCCACCCCGAGCGGGTGCGGCGGGTGCACTCGCTCGAGGCTGCCGTGCACAACCTGGTCGAGCGCATCGAGCTGGCCACCGCCGAGGGCCAGCGCACTGGCTTTGTGCTGGCCACCAACGTCTACCTCAAGACCGCGCAAGGCTGGCGCATGGTGGCGCACCACGCCAGTCCGGGCACCCCCAACGAGACGACCGAGGTGGTCGAGGCGCCGGCGGTGCTGCATTGAGGCGGCTGGTGCCGCGCCGGCAGCCGGGGACGCCGCGCTGATGCAGGCTTTTCGTGCCCCTTGGTGGCTGCCCGGCGGCCATGCCCAGACGATCTGGCCGGCCCGGCTGTCCCGCCTGCACACCGCGCCGGGCTTGGCGCCGCCACGCTACCGGCGCGAGCGCTGGACCGCGCCGGACGGCGATTTCATCGATGTCGATTTTCTCGATGAAGCTGCGCCTGCCAGCGCGCCGATGCTGGTGCTGTTTCACGGCCTGGAGGGCTCGTCGCAGGGCATGTACGCGATGGCCTTTGCGCATTGGGCGCGGCAAAACGGCTGGAATTTCGTGGTGCCGCACTTTCGCGGCTGCTCGGGCGAGCTGAACCTGGGGCCGCGCGCCTACCACTCGGGTGATTTTGAGGAGATCGGCTGGGTGCTGGACCGTCTGCGCCTTCAGCACGGCGCACCGCTGCGGGCGGTGGGCATCTCGCTGGGCGGCAATGCCCTGTTGCGCTGGGCCGAGGAGGCCGGCGACAGCGCGGCCGCCGTGGCCAGCGCGGTGGTGGCGGTCTGCTCGCCGGTCGACCTGGCCGCCAGCGGCCATGCCATCGGCCGGGGCTTCAACCGGCAGGTCTACACCCGCATGTTCTTGAACACGATGCGGCCCAAGGCACTCGCCAAGCTGGCGCAACACCCGGGATTGTTCAAGCGCGACGCCATGCTGGCCGTGCGCGACCTCTACCAGTTCGACAACCTGTTCACCGCGCCGCTGCACGGCTTTCGCAACACCGAGGATTACTGGTCGCGCGCCTCGGCCAAGCCGCATCTGCACCGCATCCGCATCCCCGCGCTGCTGTTGAACGCCCGCAACGACCCGTTTGTGCCCGCGGCCAGCCTGCCACAAGCCCATGCTGTGGGCCGGCATGTCAGCCTGTGGCAACCTGCACATGGCGGGCATGTGGGGTTTCCGGGCGGGCGGTTTCCCGGCGACAGTCAGCAGCTGCCCGAGGGCGTGATGGGCTGGCTGCGCGAGCACCGCTGACGGTCACGCTGTTTTTTCGAGGACACCCGCTATGGACGACATCGTCAAGGCCGCGCTGAAAAAATGGCCCAATGTGCCTGATTGCCATGGCTGGCTGGCGCTGGATGCCCGCGGCGACTGGTACATGCGCGATGAGCGTGTCCAGCACGCCGGGCCGTTTCCGCAGGTCAAGGGCAGCCGCATCACGCACGACAAGCTCAAGGCCTTCATCGAGCGCAACTACAGCGCCGACAGCGCCGGCCGGTGGTTCTTCCAGAACGGCCCGCAGCGGGTTTATGTGCAGCTAGAGGCCGCACCCTGGGTCTGGCGGCTGATGTGGGCGTCGCCATCGGCCGGCGCTGGCGCCGACCGGCTGCTCACCGTCACCAGCCACACCGGGCTGCCAGCGGCCGTGCGCGGTTGCTGGCTGGACACCGAAGGGCGGGTCTACCTCGACACCGACCTGGGCTTTGGCATCGTGCACAGCCAGGACATGCTCGACGCCGCGCAAGCCGTGGAGCTGGGCCTGTGGTCACCAGAGCCGCTGGTGGCGGCCGACGCGCCGGCACGCTTCGGCTATGTGCGGGAGCCGGCAATGGGCACGCCGGCCGTGCATTGAATCTGGGCTGACGGCTGCGCGTCGGCCAAGAAAAAGCCGCCCGAAGGCGGCTGACAGGGGCGCAGCCCTTGGTTTTACTTCGAGGCCGCAGGGTCCGCTGCCGACGCGGCGGCGGCCGGCGCTTTGGGCTCGTCGAACTTGGCGCCACTCTTGTTGGTCATGTAGACCACCGCGCGGCCGATCTCGGTGTCGTTGTAGTCACCGCCGCCCTGCGCGCCCATGGCGTTTTTGCCCTTCAGCGCCGACAGCAGCAGCGCGTCGTAGCCCGTCTTGATGCGCGGGCCCCAGGCGGCGTCATCACCGATTTTCGGCGCGCCAGCCGCACCGCTGACATGGCATGCGGCGCACTGGGCCTGCACCACCTGCTCACCGGTCTTGAGCACGCCCGGGTTGGCGGCGTCCTTGATCTCGATCCGGCCCACCGGCTGGATGCGGCGACCCACCGCGTCTTCGGTCATGCCGTCACTGCCGGCGCCAGTCTTGCCACCGAAATTGACGAAATTGGCCAACATGATGATCACTACGATAGGGATCACAAATGACGCCACCACCGCACCCACCAACTGCTTGGGCGTCTTGATTGGGCCTTCGTGGTTTTCTTCGTGCTCGGTGTGCTGGGGGTCGCTCATGTGAATCCTCGTTGTATCCGTGACCTGGCTGCGTTGGGAGCCCGCTGTACGGCAGTAAATTTCCGCCATGTTGCCCGCAGTCCCAAGGCAAAACCCCTCGATTATAACGGCGTGTGCGGGTTGACCCGAGGGCGCGGCCACGCGGCAATCGCAGCTTGCGCAGCGTGGCATAGAATGCGCGGCTGCATCCTCTGCTGCGACCGTGGTGAAGTGGATATCATTGGGCCCTCCGAAGGCTTAGTCGCAAGTTCGATTCTTGCCGGTCGCACCACCTTTTTGGCACGCCCTGTCCTTTCCACTCCTGGCGGATGCCGGACTGATGCAGGATTGAAATGTGCCCTTCGGCTCACCTGAACTGACCCGTGTTGTCCGGCGGCTCAGCGGACCGCCAAGCAACCTGTCCGATCGGCTGGCTCAATGCCGCAGCCCGCCCGGTGGTGCATGGTGAATCGCTTTCCGGCGTGTCTAAGATCTTGGCACCAACCGAGCCCACAGGCCGGCAATGCATTGCGTGCGCTGCCCTAGGGCACGGCCCGCTACCCGCACTGGCTTCATCGGCGAGACGCCGTCGGCAAGATGCCGGCATGCGTTCAGCCTGCGCCGATTGCTCAGGGCGCTGCCTGCGTGCAGGATCGCCGGTACAACCGGCTGTACTTGTTCGGCCCGCACGTCGCGCCCGACCGGTCAGTCGGCGCGAGGTGGGTCGGTGTGATTGCAGCGTCTTTGCAGAACCCGCAGTGCTGGGCCCGCTGGGCATGAGGCTGGCAGCCACCATCGGTCAGATTGAAGGCCGAAGGCGCCGCGCCACCTGACGCGCAGCCCGGGTGGCGCGCGTGCTCTCAGGCCTTGCGGCGGCGCGTCAGCGCCAGAGCGGCCAATGCCAGACCGACCAACGCCAGCGCGCCCGGCTCCGGCACGTTGTTGCCAGCCTTCGTCGCAAACACGACGTTGTCGATGCCGGTTGTGTCGCCGGTGATGGCGTTGACATCGGTGAAGACCAGCTTGGCAATGTCACCAGCGGAACTGGTCACGCCCATGAAGTACATGTTGTTGGCTTGAAAATTGGCCGCGACCGACGAATACAGCCCCAGCGACAGGTTGGCGGCATCGAACGCCTCGATGGTCAGCGGGTTGTTGCCGAACGGGTTGAAATAATCGATGACATACAGGCCTGCGCCGTAGACCGGCGTGCTGAACAGCAGCGTGAACGACGATGCGTCGCCGCCATCAAACAGGAAGTTGGACACCGCATGCAAGCCTTCGCCGCTGGACAAGGGGCCTGTGGAGGTGTTGCCTTGGCCAGGACCGGCACCGAACTGCACCGTGTTCGAGTCACCGACCGCGCTCATCGTCACACCCAAGCCGGCGTAGAAGTTGTTTTGCAACGGGCCGCCCGGGTGGGTATCGAAGTTGATGCTGGTATCGATGGTCGCGCCCAGCCCGTTGGCCGATGCCGTCCAGGCCGCGGCATTGCCGGTGGCGTTGCTGGTAAAGCCGATGACCGCGGCTGATGCCGGCGCAGCGGCCACCAGCAGACCCAGTGCGGCGGTGGCGATGAATGTGTTGTTGAGGTGCTTCATGGTTGATTTCCTGCGATGTTGTCAAACGGGTTGGAACTGGGTTTTTTGCTTCAATCTGTCAATAAAGCAGATATGGCAAAAAGACGATGCATAACCCGTGCCACTCATCAAAATCCCATGAAATCAAACACTTGCGGCGCAGCCGCCCGGCTAACAAGCCTAGGGTGTAAAGGTTTCCGACAGCACCGCCTGCCGTACGGGTGGCAGCGTCACGCCGACTTTGCGCCGCACCGCGCCCTACTTCACGGTTGATGCATCCTGGCCAAACAGCACCTTTTTGGCCGCCTCGTCCATCACCGGCTGGCTGTTGACCTCCAGCGCGCGGGCGTAGGCCTGCTGGGTGGCGGGCCTGGCCTGCACCCGCTCGAACCAGGCTTTGAGGTGGGAGAACTCGGCCAGCTTCTGGCGCTGGCGCTCATGCGGCACCACCCAGGGGTAGCAGGCCATGTCGGCGATCGAGTAGTCGCCGGCAATGAAGTCGTGGCCCTGCGTGGCCATCTCGCCGAGCTGTTTGTTGAGCACGCCGTACAAGCGCGCGGTCTCCTTGACGTAGCGCTCGATCGCGTAGGGGATGGGCTCGGGCGCGTACTGGCCGAAGTGGTGGTTCTGGCCAGCCATCGGCCCCAGCCCGCCCATTTGCCAGTACAACCACTGCAGCACCTGGTTGCGGCCGCGCAGGTCTTGCGGGATGAAGCGGCCGGTCTTGTCGGCCAGGTACTGCAGGATCGCACCCGACTCGAACAGCGCGATCGGCGCGCCGCCGTCGATGGGTGCATGGTCAACGATGGCCGGGATGCGGTTGTTGGGCGAGATCTTCAAGAACTCGGGCTTGAACTGCTCACCCCGGCCGATTGCTACCGGCAAGAGGCGGTAGGGCAGACCCGCCTCCTCCAGGAACATCGTGACCTTGTGGCCGTTGGGCGTGGTCCAGTAGTAGAGATCGATCATGGTTTTCAGGTCGCCAGCCGGGCGTTTTGCGGGAACATGGCCTGCTTGGCCTCGTCGTCCATCTCGGCCTTGAAGGCGTGGCGGGTGCGCAGCGCCTCAACCCGCTGCACCGCCGGCCGGGCGTTGACCTCGTCCAGCCAGCGCTTGGTGTGCGGCAGCTTGTCCCAGGTCTCAGCGCCCAGTACAAAAGGCAGTATGCGGGCCCAGCCCCAGACCGCCATGTCGACCAGCGTGTAGCTGTCGCCCAGCATGTAACGGTGCTGGCCGAGCCGGGCCTCGATCAAGGTCCAGTGGCGCCAGGCCTCGAAATCGTAGCGGTTGACGGCGTAGGCCTTGGGCTCGGGCGCAAAGTTGCGAAAGTGCACCAACTGGCCCGAATAGGGACCAATGCCGCTGGCCACCAGCATCATCCAGGACAACATCTGCCCGCGCGCCGCCGGCGTGTTGGCGGGCAGGAACTGACCGGTCTTCTCGGCCAGGTACAGCAGGATCGCGTTGCTGTCGAACACCGTGGCCTCGCCGTCCACCAGCGCCGGACACTTGGCGTTGGGGTTGATGGCGGTGTAGGCGGCGGTGTGCTGCTCGCCCTTGCGGGTGTCCACGGGCACGGGGTCGTAGGGCAGGCCGGCCTCCTCCAGAAACAGCGCGACCTTCATCGGGTTGGGCGCGAGGTTGTAGTAGAACTGGATCATGCGGGTCTCCTCAGGGGTGGATGGGACGGCGTGTGGCTGCGGCGCATTGCACTGCAGATTCTGCTGCCGGCGCCCGCCGGTCACCCGGCTCACGGTCAAAAGCCCCGTCGCGGCGGGATGGCGGGGCTGGATTGGGCTGTCGCCGGCAGGCGGGTCGGACCGGGTCGGTCATTGCCCGCAGAATCGGAGCTGCCATGGTCAATCCCCTGTTTGATCTCTCACGCACACCGCAGCGCGGCCGCCAGTGTCGGCCGGCCGGCCCGGTTGCAGCGCTTGCCGTCGTGTTGGCGGCCGCGTTGGCCGTCGCACTCGCCGGCTGTGCCAGCCCGTCTGCAACCCGCCCCAGCGGCCCGGCGCAGGCCGTGCCCGCCGGCAACCTGCCCGCGCCGCCGGCGTCTAGCCGACCCGATGGCCCCGGCGACAACCCACCGCCCGACCTGCACCTGGTGCCCGACGCCGCGCCGCGGTTGGAGCCGGTCCGCGCTGGCGGACCCAACAAGCCTTACGAGGTGCTGGGCCAGGCCTACACCCCGCTGCAAGGCGACCCGCCGCTGGTGCAGCGGGGGCTGGCGTCGTGGTACGGCCGGCAGTTCCACGGCCGGGGCACGGCCAATGGCGAGACCTACAACATGTACGCGATGACGGCTGCGCACAGGACCATGCCGCTGCCCAGCTACGCCCGGGTGCGCAACCCGGCGAATGGCCGCGAGGTGGTGGTGCGGGTCAATGACCGCGGCCCGTTCCACGGCGGCCGGGTGATCGACCTGAGCTACACCGCCGCGCTGCGCCTGGGTCTGTTGGGCGGGGTGGCGCCGGTCGAGATCGAGCGCATCACCTACGAGGCGATTCGCACCGGCGCCTGGCGTGCGCCCGCGCTGCCCGGCCTGGGCGACGGCGCACCCACCGCCGTGGCCACTGCCGTGCTGCTGCCCGAGACGGCCGGCTGGCTGGCCGACGACGCCATCGCCGAGATCAGCCGGCGCAGTGCTGCCCGGCCGCTGGCAACGCCGCTGACGGCTCAGCCAACCACTCAGCTGACCACCCAGCCGACGGCGCCCCTGGCGACCCAGCTGACAACCCAGCTCACAACCCAGCCGACTGCCCAGCCGACTGCCCAGCCGACGGCGCTGCTGCCCCGCGAGACCAACGCCCCCGCACGCGCCGCGGCCAAGGCCGCACCGGGCTTCTGGCTGCAACTGGGCGCGTTTGGCCAACGCGATGGCGCGATGGGCTTCCAGCAGCGGGTGGCGCGCGAGGTCGAATGGCTGGCGCCGTTGATGGCGATCTTCAATGAGCGCAACCTGCACCGGCTGCAAGCCGGGCCGTATGCCAGCCGGGCCGATGCTGCGGGCGCCGCGGACCGGGTGCGTGACGCGATCAGCCTGGTGCCGGCGATCGTCGAGCGGCGCTGAGCCGCAACATGGGGCCCTGCGGCCGGTCGCTGCGCCCCGCCGTTGCCGTGCCTCGGGCCAGCGCCTCAGGTCAACCGGTCACACCAGCGCCTGCTGCACCGCCAGAAAGTGGCAGGTGCTGCCGGTGATCACGAACAAGTGCCACACCAGGTGGCTGTAGGGCAGGCGCCGGTCCAGCAGGTAAAACAGGCTGCCCAGCGAGTACGCCACGCCGCCCGCCACCAGCAGCTTCAGGCCCAGCGGCGGCAGGCTGGCCAGCATCGGCTGCGCCACCAGCACCACCATCCAGCCAAAAGCCAGGTACAACACGGTAGAGAACAGCGGGTGGCGCAAGCGGTCCGACAGCTTGAGCACCACCCCGGCCAGCGCAATGCCCCAAACCGCCGCCAGCACGCCCCAGCCCTCGCCGCGCTGCATCTGGCCCAGCGCAAACGGCGTGTAGCTGCCGGCGATGAAGACAAAGATCACCGCGTGATCGCATTTGCGCAGCCAGCGTTTGGCTGCGCCCACCGGTAGCGCGTGGTAGACCGCAGACACCAGGTACATCAGCACCATCGTCGTGATGAAGATGTTGACGCCGAGGTTGCGGATCGGGTGACGCAGCACGTCCACCTGTTCGGCCAGCACCGGCATCGCGGCCAACGCCAGCAAGCAGCCCAAGCCGTGGCTGGCGGCGTTGGCCCGCTCTTCGTGTCGGGTCTGGCTGAACGGGGCTTCATGCGGCACGTGGCGGCCCTCCGGTAAGGCCGGCGCGCCTGGGGCGGCACATCGGCTGTCCCCTCTCTTTCGGCCACCGGGCACCGCGCTGAAGCGACAGTTGTGCGCCAAGGGTTGCAATTGCAAGCAGATGTAGTGCGGCGGTGGTGGTGATTGGGGTGGCGGGTGGTGGCTGGTGGTTGGTGGCTGGCACAGGCCGTCCGGGCGCAATCGCCGTCGTTGCACACCGGCAGCGCGCTGTTGCGATACTCCGCGCCTGGCCGGCGAATCCACCGATGGGGCCTGACGCCCGCCGACAACGATCGGTCCACTTCGGCTTACCCGCCGTAGCCTGGCTTCAGGTCGCTGCCCGGTCCGGTAGCTGAACACAACGGCAAATTCATGATCAACCCAATGGCGCTGCGCGACAGCAGTTTGTCCCGCCCCCACGGCCACGCGCGGCTGTGCTGCCCCGCTTATTTGCGGTCCGCGGGGTGCTGGCGGCTCAGTGGCGCGCGGCTGCGGTGCGACAGTGGAGCGCCCCGATGAGCTTGCCCGACAGCGACTTTGCGTCAGCCCTGCGCGACGGCCTGCGGCTGGCCCGGCGCAGCGTGCCGCCCAAGTTTTTCTACGACCAGACCGGCTCGGCCTTGTTCGACCGCATTTGCGAGCTGCCCGAGTACTACCCCACCCGCACCGAATTTGCCATCCTGCGCCAGCACGCCGCCGAGATGGCCGAGTGCATCGGTCCGCAGGCCGACCTGATCGAGTTTGGCGCCGGGTCGCTGCAAAAGATTCGCCTGCTGCTGGGCGCGCTGGTCGAGCCGGCGCGGCTGGTGGCGATCGACATTTCGGCCGAGCACCTGCAGGCCGAAGCGCAGCGCCTGCGTGCCGAGCACCCGGCACTGGCGGTGCTGGCGCTGGCCGGCGATTTCAGCGGCCGTCTGGACTTGCCCGCGCCGCTGGCTGGCAGCGCACGCCGGGTCGGGTTTTTTCCGGGCTCGTCGATCGGCAACTTCACGCCGGTCGAGGCCGGCTTGTTTTTGCGGCGCTGTGCCGGCTGGTTGTCGGGTGGCGGCCTGCTGGTGGGTGTGGACCTGGTCAAGGACCCGGCCCTGCTGCACGCCGCCTACAACGACAGCCAAGGCGTGACCGCAGCCTTCAACCTGAACCTGCTGGCGCGCGCCAACCGCGAGCTGGGGGCCGATTTCGACTTGGCCGCTTTCCACCATTACGCGTTTTACGCACCCGCCGAGCAACGCATCGAGATGCACCTGGTCAGCGCCTGCCAGCAGTCGGCCACCGTTGGGGTCGAGCGTTTTGACTTTGCCGACGGCCAGACCCTGCACACCGAGAACTCCTGCAAATACACCGTTGCCGGGTTTCAGGCGCTGGCGCGGGCCGCCGGCCTGCAGCCGCAAGCCGTGTGGACCGATGCGCAGCGGCTGTTTTCGGTGCACTGGCTGGCGGCACCCTGAGGGCGCGCGCCCGGCCCGGAAATACCGCGCGGCTTCACCGCGGCGACATCAAAGGCCGGTGACCGCACCGGCAAAATCCCAGTGAACATGCACCGACGCCTGATTCAACCCACCCCCCTGGCGCTGGCTGCAGCGCTGTCCATGGCGGGCCTGTGCTGCGCGCAGACTGCGCCCACAGCGTCTGGCGCACCCGCCGCACCCGTGGCAACCCCGGCTGCGGCGCCCGCAGCCGCGCCATCGGCCGCCGCCGCCCCTGCGACCAGCGCCAGCCAGCCCAGCCGGCAGCGCCCGCCGGCTGCAACGCCGCCGGCCAGCCCGCCCACCCAGCAGGTCGAGATCACCGGCAATGTGCAGCCCGACAGCACCGACGAGCGCCGCCGTGCCACCGCGTCACGCATCGTCTACGGCCGTGAGGAGCTGGACCGCATGGGCGATGCCACGCTGGGCGAGGTGCTCAAGCGTCTGCCGGGCGTGACCATCGGCGGCGCGCCCGGTCGTGGTGGCCAGATCAGCATGCGCGGCATGGGCGGGGGTTACACCCAGATCCTGCTCGACGGCCAGCGCATGGCGCCCGGGTTTTCGCTGGACTCGATTGCGCCCGAGCAGATCGAGCGCATCGAGATCATGCGGGCGCCGGTGGCCGAGTTTGGCGCCCGGGCGATTGCCGGCACCATCAACGTCATCATGCGCAGCGACTTCAAGCGCAAGACCAACGAGCTGCGTATCGGCGGTGGTGCCGACGGCAGCCACGGCCAGGTCGGCGCCACCTGGACCTACAACGGCCAGACCGAAGCCCTGGGCTACAACCTGGCCACCACGGTATTTCGGGGCGGTCAGGGCAATGAGTCCAATACCCGCACACTGGGCCTGGACGCCAACGGCAGCACCGTGCTGGACCAGCGGCAACACACCGAAAGCAGCAACAAGCGCACCGGGCTGTTTGCCAACGGCCGGCTGCAGTTCCGTTTCGGCCCGGGCAACACCTTGGACGTGCAGCCGTTTTTCAACGCGGTGCGCTCCCAGGGCGATGGCCATGAGGTGCTGGACCAGCCGGTGGGTGTGGCGCCTGCCTATCCCCAGCCGTATGCGCTGGCCACCTGGCACAGCCGGTCGCAGTGGCAGATGGGCCGGCTCAACGGCACCTGGCTGACGCCCACGCCCGGCGGCGGCCGGCTGCAACTGCGGTTTGGCAGCACGCTGTCGGCCAGCAGCAGCGTGACCGATCGGGACGAGTCGGGCTTCACGGCCGGCGCCAACCGCCACAAGTTCGACGATGTGCGGGTGCGTGAACTGTCGGGCGACCTCAACGGCAAGTACTCGCAGCTGCTGGGCGAGGGCCACAGCGCGGCCGCCGGCTGGGAGCTGCAAAGCAGCCAGCGCACCGACAGCCGCACCAGCACGGTCAATGGCCAGCCCATCCTGGCCGAGTTTGGCGAGGACATCACCGCCCGCGTGCAGCGCATTGCGCTGTATGCGCAAGACGAATGGGACCTGGGCAAGCGTTTTTCGTTTTCGTTGGGCGCGCGCTGGGAGGCGATCAACACCCGGAGCGACGCGGTGGCCAACCAGGTCAACAACCGCAGCGCGGTGTTCACGCCACTGGCGCACATGGTCTGGAAGCTGCCTGACTCGCCCCGCGACCAGCTGCGGCTCAGCCTGACCCGCAGCTACCGCTCGCCCACGACCAGCCAGCTGATTGCCCGGCCAGCAATCTCGCAGCTCTACCCCGATACCGGCCAGCCCAACCAGCCCACGAACCCCGACCGGGCCGGCAATGCCAACTTGAAGCCCGAGCTGGCCACTGGCCTGGAGTTGGGGCTGGAGCACTACTTGGACGCCGGCGGCATCGTCAGCGCCAACCTGTTTGCGCGCAAGATCGACGGCCTGATCCGCACCGTGCGCAGCCTGGAGACAGTGAGCTATGCCAAGGTGCAGCGCTATGTGGCGCGGCCGCAGAACATCGGCTCAGCCGACGCCGCCGGGCTGGAGCTGGAGGCCAAGGCCCGGCTGACGGATTTGTGGACCACCGACCTGCCGATCTCGCTGCGCGCCAACCTCACGCTGATGTGGAGCCGGGTGGACCAGGTGCCCGGCCCGAACAACCGCATTGAAGGCCAGCCGCCGTACACCGCCAACCTGGGCGCGGATTGGCCGGTGCGCGGCACACCGCTGACCGTGGGCGCCGGCCTGAACTTCACCCCGGGATTTGCGCTGCAACAGATCGACTCGCAGACCTACCGGCAGGGCGTCAAGCGGGTGCTGGACGGTTATGCGCTGTGGCGCTTTGGCCCCGACGCCAGCGCCCGGCTGACACTCAGCAATGCCGGTGCGCGGCGCTACGACACCGGCAGCACCACGCTGCTGTCCGACGCCAACGGCGCTTTTGCCGGCAGCCAGTCAACCGACACCTCGGCGCGCACCTACACCACGGTCAATGTGCGGGGTGAGTTTCGGTTCTGACCGGCGCGACAGTCGGCTGGGACAGACCCGCCAGACACTGCCGCACCACCTCAGCCAGAGGCGTGGCCGGCATCCTGGCCCCCAGCAGCGCCTGCAGCCGCTGGCCCTCCAGGCGGTGCGGCCGCTGCCACAAATAGCGCATCTCGACCAGCGCACGCGGCATCGCGGCGACCAGCGCGGCCAGCCGGATCAGTGGCCACGGAAAGGCGCTGCGGCGCAGCGGCCGGCCCAGCGCGGCTTCAAAAGCGGCCTGCAGTTCGGCGCCGGTCAGCGTGATGCCGGCGTAATTCAGTGCCGCAAAAGGCGCGAGTTGCGCGCGACGCTCGGCCACCGCCACAAACACCTGCGCCAGATCAGGCAGCCAGGCCCAGGCATGCGGCAGGTCGGCAGGGCCCATCTGCACAAAATTGCCCTGGGCCAGGCCCTTGCCTATGGCCAGGTCGATCCAGGTACCGGCATCGCCCAGAAAATCACCCGCCCGGATCACGATGCTGCGCACCCCGCGGTGCTGTGCGGCCTCCACCAGCGAGGCCTCCAGCGCGATGCGCTGCGCCGCCTTGGGGTGGGTGGCGGCAAACGGGGTGTCGTCTTGCAGCACGGCGGGCAGCCGCTTGCCGTAGTTGTAGACATTGCCCGGCAGCATCAGCGTGGCGCCGGTGGCCGCGGCCAACTCGATCGCCGCCGCGGTGAGGGGTGGCAGCAACCGGGCCCACTGGGTGTAGTCGGGGTTGAGCGCATTGACGATCACTTGGGCCCCCTGCGCCGCCCGGGCCAGCGTGGCCACGTCCAGCGCATCGGCCTGCACCTGCTGCACGCCTGCCGGCAGGGGCGCCCGCGGTGCCTGCCGCAGCTGCGCGATCACTGTCCAGCCGGCTTCGCTAAACGCCCGCACCGCCGCCCGCCCGAACCGCCCGTTGGCACCCAACACCACCACCGTGCCAACTGTGTTGCTGTGTACTGGGTTCATTGATCGGCTCCGGTGGGTGGTGAATGCCGTGATGGTGCTGCGCTTGGTCACTCATGTGAAGATGGATGCGCGCAAGTCTGATATTTGAAATTGAATATCATCAAGGGCCCATGGCCGCCGTCTTTGATCCCACAACTGCTGACTGGAACCTGCTGCGCGCGCTGGGCGCGGTGCTGGCGCACGGCTCGCTGACGCAGGCCGCGGTGCGGCTGGGCACCAGCCAGCCCACGCTGAGCCGGCAAATTGCGCAGCTGGAACGCCTGATCGGCGCGCCGCTGTTCGAGCGAGGTGGCCGTCGGCTGCGGCCCACCGCGCAGGCGCTGGCGCTGGCCGAGCCGGCGGCCCGCATGCTGGCCGCCGCCCAGGCCATGGCGCTGGCGGCCGACGCTGCCAGCAGCCAGGCCGGCCAGCTGGCCGGCACCGTGCGCCTGACCGCCAGCGAGGTGGTGTCCAGCCAGGTGCTGCCGGGCCTGCTGGTGGCGCTGGCACGCCAGCACCCGGAGATCCAGATCGAGCTGGTGCCCGGCGATGCGCTGAGCAACCTGCTGGACCGCGAGGCCGACATCGCTGTCCGCATGGTGCGGCCCACCCAGGGCACGCTGATCACCCGCCACGTTGCCGATTGGCCGTTGGGCTTTTATGCCCACCGTGACCTGCTGGCGGCGCACGGCATGCCGCAGGCCGCCACCGATGCGGCGGCGTTGGCCGGCCAGCGCTGGCTTGGGTTCGACCAGTCGCTGCAAATGATCGACGGTTTCAAGGCGGCGGGGATCGACGTCGACCGGCGGTTTTTCAGCTTCCGCTGCGACAACCAGGTGGTCCACCTCGAAGCCGTGCGCCAGGGGCTGGGCATCGGCGTGGTGATGGTGCCGCTGGCGCGGCGGTCGCCCGCGCTGGTGCCGGTGTTACCGGGCCTGGTGCTGCCGGTGTTGCCGGTCTGGCTGACGGCCCACCGTGAGCTGCGCGCCAGCCTGCGCTTGCAGCGGGTGTTCGACTTTCTCGCCCAAGGCTTGCGCGCGTGGGGCGAAGGCGGCGGCTAGGGTGGCGCGGCCCGCCAGCACGGCAGAATCCTCGCGCATGTCCAACGCTGCGTCCCAGCCCGCCCAGGTCGCACCACCGGCCGGGCCCACCAAGCCTGCCAAGCCGGACAAATCCGGGCCGCAGCGCGCGATGGACAAGCTGGGTCTGCGGCGCGACATCGACCTGGCGCTGCACCTGCCGCTGCGCTACGAGGACGAAACCCGCGTCACCGCGATAGCCGACAGCCCCGACGGCGAGCCGGTGCAGGTCGAAGGCACGGTGCGTGAATCACACATCGAGCTGCGCGGCCGGCGCCAGTTGCTGGTGCGCATCGACGACGACAGCGACAGCCTGCTGCTGCGCTTCTTGAACTTCTACCCCAGCCACCAGAAGACGCTGGCAGTGGGCCAGCGGGTGCGGGTGCGCGGCGAGGCGCGCAGCGGTTTTTTTGGCCGCGAGATGGTGCACCCGCAGTTCAAGGCGGTGGACGAACACACGCCACTGGCGGCTGCGCTGACCCCCATCTACCCCACCAGCGCCCAGCTGCCACAGCCTTATCTGCGCAAGGCCGTGGCCGGTGCGCTGGCCCGGGCCCCGCTGGACGAGGTGCTGCCGCCCGGCACCGTGCCCGCTGGCCTGCCCACGCTGCGCCAGGCGCTGCAGCGCTTGCACCATCCGCCGGCCGGCGAGCGGATGGAATCGCTGCTGGACCACAGCCATCCGGCCTGGCAGCGCTTGAAGTTCGAGGAGTTGCTGGCGCAGCAGCTGTCGCAACTGGCCTCGCAACGGGAGCGCGCACTGCTGCATGCGCCGCTGCTGCGCGCCACGTCGGGCGGCCTGCACGAGCGGCTGCTGGCGACCCTGCCGTTCCAGCTCACCACCGCGCAGCAGCAGGTGTGCAGCGAGATTGCCGGCGACCTGTGTCGCCCGCGCCAAGCCGACGGTCATGGACCGGCGGCCAACACGGGCGCTATCCCGATGCACCGCCTGCTGCAAGGCGACGTCGGCTCGGGCAAGACGGTGGTGGCCGCGCTGGCCGCAGCGGTGGCCATCGACTCGGGCTGGCAGTGTGCGCTGATGGCGCCCACCGAGCTGCTGGCCGAGCAGCACTTCCGCAAGCTGGTGCAGTGGCTGGCGCCGCTGGGCGTGGGCATCGCCTGGCTGACCGGCAGCCGCAAGGGGCGTGCCCGCGCCCAGATGGTCGATCAGGTGGCGTCGGGCGAGGCCATGCTGGTGGTCGGCACCCAGGCGGTGATCCAGGACAGCGTGCACTTTGCCCGGCTTGGCCTGGCCATCATCGACGAGCAGCACCGCTTTGGCGTGGCGCAGCGGCTGGCGTTGCGGCGCAAGCTGGCCCAGCAGTCGCTGGAACCGCATCTGCTGATGATGTCGGCCACGCCGATCCCGCGCACGCTGGCGATGACCTACTTTGCCGACCTGGACGTGTCCACCATCGACGAGCTGCCGCCCGGTCGCACGCCGGTGCTGACCAAGGTGTTCGCCGACGACCGGCGCGGCCAGGTGATTGCCCGCATCACCGAGGAAGTGGCGCGCGGCCGGCAGGTCTACTGGGTCTGCCCGTTGATCGAGGAGAGCGAGACCCTGGACCTGCAAAACGCCACCGAGGCCCATGCCCAGCTCAGCGCCGCGCTGCCCGGCTTCACGGTTGGCCTGCTGCATGGCCGCTTGCCAGCGGCTGACAAGGCTGCGGTGATGGCGCAGTTTGTCGGTGGCCAGATGCAGCTGCTGGTGGCCACCACGGTGATCGAGGTGGGCGTGGACGTGCCCAACGCCAGCCTGATGGTGATTGAACATGCCGAGCGGTTTGGCTTGAGCCAGCTGCACCAGCTGCGCGGCCGGGTCGGGCGCGGGGCGGTGGCCAGCGTTTGTGTGCTGCTCTACCAGGGCCCGCTTTCACCCACCGGCCGCGACCGGTTGCGCGCGATGGCCGAGACCAACGACGGTTTTGACATCGCCCGCCGCGATCTGGAGATTCGCGGTCCGGGTGAGTTCATGGGCGCCCGCCAGAGCGGTGACGCGCTGCTGCGCTTTGCCGACCTGACTGATGACGCACCGCTGCTGCAGCAGGCCCGACAACTCGCGCCGGTGCTGCTGACGCACCACCCGGCAGCAGCGCGGGCCCATGTGGTGCGCTGGCTGGACACCCGGGCGGACTACCTGAAGGCTTGAGGTGGGCGGGCGTTGCCGGCCCGGCGCCGGGCCCGTTGGGTGGGGTTTGCCCCCCCGCATTCAAGGGATGCGGACCGTGACAATTGGCACATAACGTGCATCTTTTGATTGACCGACATCAGCAGCGCGCCAAGTCACACGACGCCTCAGGGCTTACCCGGATTCGTTGGCGCGCTGACTGGTATTTTTTTGTCCTTATCCAGGAGTTTTCATGCAAAAACTGATTCGGCTGCTGTACGCCAGCGCCGCAATTGCTGGGGCCGCCCTGTCACCGCAGGTGCAAGCGTCTCTGGTCACGGTCGACTTCGATGCGCCCGGTCTGACGAACCTGTACTTTGCCGGCGACAGCTTCACCCAGTCGGGCTTCACGATGACGGCGTCATTCGACGCTGGGATTGTTGACGTTGCGGCGGCGTTGCTCCCCGTTGTACTCAGCGGCAATGCCACCCAGTTCTACTCCGGCCTCAACGACGGCGGCCTGGTCATGCAGCGCACCGACGGCGGCTTGTTTGATCTCAAGAGTTTTGATGCCGCCTTCATACCCCTGAACCCGGCAGCCACTGGCACCACGGTGATGGTGGCGCTGGGCACCTATGCCGACAACAGTGCCGGCGGCGTGGCCTGGTTGTTCGGGTCGGCATCCGGCGGCGCGTTCCCGTTTGTCAACTACAGCAATCCGCTGGACTTCGCCGGCTTCAGCCGGCTCAAGCAGGTCGAGTTTTTTGCGTGCACCTATGACGGCGTCAACGTCTGCGCTGCCCCCACCAAGAACAACGGCCAGTTTGCGATCGACAACATCACCGCCAACAAGATACCTGAGCCCAGCACCGCCGCGATGTTGTCGTTGTGCTTGCTAGGCCTGGCGTTGTTCAGCCGCCGTTCGGCCCGTTGACCGCCCAACCATCCAGGAGTCCTCGATGATCCATTCACGAATTGCGCTGGCCGCAGGGCTGCTTGCCCTGGGCCTGGGCGCGCAAGCCCAGACCGCCAGCCAAAAGATCTACATCGTCCAATTGGCCGATGCACCCGCGGCCACTTATGCCGGCGGTGTCAGCGGCATCGCCGCCACCCGTCCGGCCCGTGGCGCCAAGCTCGACAGCACGGCGCCCAATGTGCGCGCCTACGTCAATCACCTGGCGGTGCGTCGCAGCGCCGAGCTGGCCAAGGCGGGCATGCGGGTGGCCACGCTGCACAACTACAGCTACACCTTCAACGGCTTCTCGGTACTGCTGACTGACGCGCAGGCCCAGTCGCTGAAGAAGTCTTCCGGCGTGGCTTCGGTGGTCGAGTCCACGCTGCACACGGCCGATACCACGCGCACGCCCGGCTTCCTGGGTCTCACAGCCCCCGGTGGGCTGTGGTCGCAACTCGACGCCATGTCCCGCAACATCAAGGGCGAGGACGTCATCATCGGCGTCATCGACACCGGCGTCTGGCCTGAAATCGCGTCGTTTGGCGATAAGGTCGACGGGTCGGGCAACCCGGTGGCGTACACCGGCGCCGGTATCCCGGCCTATGGTGCACCGCCCGCAAAGTGGAAGGGCGCCTGCGTGACTGGCCAGGGCTTCACCGCGGCGATGTGCAACAACAAGCTGATCGGCGCACGCTATTACGGCACCGCCTGGTTGGCCGGCGCGGCTGCCAGCATCGGTGGCACTGACCCCTACACCCTGAATTCACGGCTGGAGTACGTCTCGCCGCGCGACGGCGCCGGACATGGCACCCACACCGCTTCAACCGCGGGTGGCAATGCCGGCGTTGCAGCAACCATCAACGGCGTGGGCGCAGGCACGATCTCTGGCATTGCGCCGCGTGCCCGTATCGCCGTCTACAAGGCCTTGTGGACCGCCATCGGCCACGGCATCGTCGATCGCTTTCAGGATGTCGGCAGTCTGGCCGCCATCGTGCGACTGGGGCGTGACGCGGCCCGTGTCGCTGGCGGTCCACAAAGCCTTGTAGACGGCGATGCGGGCACGCGGCGCAATGCCCGATATCGCGCCAATGCCCGCGCCGTTGATGGTTGCTGCAACGCCGGCATTGCCACCCGCGGTTGAAGCGGTGTGGGTGCCATGTCC
>JBKJKU010000012.1:0-3924 GCA_046597355.1 Aquabacterium sp. | reverse complement strand
GCGTTCGGCACCCGGCTTCATGATGGAGCTGTTTGCGCAAGAAGTGCCCGAGATGGAGCAGGGGCTGCTCGAGATCAAGAGTTGCGCCCGGGATGCCGGGTCGCGCGCCAAGATCGCAGTGGTCTCGCATGACAAACGGGTCGACCCGATCGGTACCTGTGTCGGTGTGCGCGGCTCGCGGGTCAACGGTGTGACGAATGAGTTGGCCGGTGAGCGGGTCGACATCGTGTTGTGGTCAGACGACCCGGCGCAGTTCGTGATCGGCGCGCTGGCGCCGGCCAACGTGCAGTCGATCGTGGTGGACGAAGAAAAACACGCGATGGACGTGGTGGTCGACGAGGAAAACCTCGCCATCGCCATCGGCCGTGGCGGCCAGAACGTGCGCCTTGCCTCCGAGATGACCGGCTGGCGCATCAACATCATGTCGGCTGAAGAGTCGCACGCCAAGCAGACCATCGAGAGCGACACCAGCCGCAAGCTGTTTGTCGAAAAGCTCGACGTCGATGTCGAAGTGGCGGACATCCTGATCGCCGAAGGCTTCACCAGCCTCGAAGAGCTGGCCTATGTGCCGCTGCAAGAGCTGCTGGAGATGGAAGCCTTCGACGAGGAGACGATCACCGAGTTGCGCACCCGGGCCAAGGATGCGTTGCTGACGATGGAAATCGCCCACGAAGAGAGCGTCGAAGAGGTTTCGCAAGATTTGCGCGACCTGGAGTTCGACGGTCAGGGCTTGACCACCGACCTGATCGGCAAATTGGCCGACGGCGGTGTGCACAGCCGTGACGACCTGGCCGACCTGGCGGTTGATGAACTGATCGAGATCACCTCGGTCGACGAAGCCACCGCCAAGGCCCTGATCATGAAGGCGCGGGAGCACTGGTTCACGGCCTGACAGCCGAAAGCGCTGTCTGCCCCACCCACGCTCCCAAACCGCACCGTATTGAAGTTTCGCAAGGAAATCCACCCATGGCCGTGACGACCGTCGCCCAGTTCGCAGCCGAGCTCAACCGTCCTGCAGGGACGCTGCTTGAGCAGCTGCAGTCTGCCGGTGTCGCGAAGCGCTCGCCCGACGACGCGCTGACCGAGACTGACAAGGCGCGCTTGCTTGAGTTCCTGCGCCAAGCGCACGGCACGGGCAGTGCTGACCGCAAGAAGATCACGCTCACCCGGCCCGCCGTCAGCGAGATCCGCCAGGCCGATGCCTCGGGCAAGGCGCGGACGATTGCCGTGACCACGCTCAAGCGGCGCACCTTTGTCAAGCGCGACGATGCGCCGACCGGAGTGGAGGAGGTCAACACGACCGCCGCCGAAGACGCCGAGCTGCAGCGCCGCGAGGACGAAGCCAACGCCCAGGCTGAGCAGTTGCGCCGTCAGGAAGAAGAGCTGGCGGAGTTGGCCCGCGCCCGCGCCGAGCGCGAACGCGTCGAGCGCGAGGCCGCAGAAGCCGCAGCCAAAGCTGCCGCCGAAGCCAAGGCCGCTGCTGACGCTGTTGCCGCGCAGCAAGCCGCCGAAGCTGCTGCCAAGGCCGTGGCGGCCGCTGCGATTGAAAAAGCCGCAGCGCCCGCCGCCCGTGGCGCTGGCAAGGCCGCTGCCGCTGCTGCTGCCGCGGCCGCTGCGGCGCCCGCACCTGCCGCTGCACCGGTTGCCGAAGTTCCGGCGGTTGTCGTTCCGCCGGTCGCCGCACCGGTGGAGCTGCCCAAGCCAGGCATCCGCATCGTCAAGGCCGGTGATGCCGAGGCCGCCGAGAAACTGGCGCTGGCCGCCGTGGCCAAGCGCCGCAAGGCTGCCGAGGACGAAGCCGCTGCGATCCGGGCGATGATGAGTGCGCCCAAGAAGGTGATGATGGCCAAGAAGCCCGAGGAGCCGGTCAAGCCGGTGCCGGGCAAGGAGGCCATCTTGGGCACGATCCACAAGCCCAAGCCGGTGCCGGGTGCACCGGGCGCCGCCACCGCGACCGCCGCCAAACCGGGCGACAAGAAGTCGGTCAAGAGCGAAAAGCTGTCGTCGAGCTGGGCTGACGACGCTGCCAAGAAGCGTGCACTGGCCGGCAAGGGCCGCACCGACGGCCCGGGCGCCAACCGCCCTGGCTGGCGTGCCCCCCGTGGTGGCCGCCGTGGTGAGCGTGAGCAAGCCGGCGCCAGCAACTTCCAGGCCCCCACCGAGCAGGTGATCCAGGAAGTGCACGTGCCCGAGACCATCAGCGTGGCCGACCTGGCGCACAAGATGTCGGTCAAGGCTGCCGAGGTGATCAAGCAGCTGATGAAGCTGGGCCAGATGGTCACCATCAACCAGCAGCTGGACCAAGAAACGGCCATGATCCTGGTCGAGGAAATGGGCCACAAGGCGTTTGCCGCCAAGCTCGACGATCCGGACGCTTTCCTCGAAGAAGAAGACGTCGCGGTGGTGGGCGAGCAGGTCTCCCGTGCCCCGGTCGTCACGATCATGGGTCACGTCGACCACGGCAAGACCTCGTTGCTGGACTACATCCGGCGCGCCCGAGTGGCTGCGGGCGAGGCCGGCGGCATCACCCAGCACATCGGCGCTTACCACGTCGAGACGCCGCGCGGCATGATCACCTTCCTCGACACCCCGGGCCACGCCGCGTTTACCGCGATGCGTGCCCGAGACGCTACTGCCACCGATCTGGTGATCCTGGTGGTGGCGGCCGACGACGGTGTGATGCCCCAGACCAAGGAGGCGATTGCCCACGCCAAGGCGGCCAACGTGCCGTTGGTGGTGGCAATGAACAAGATCGACAAGCCGGGCGCCAACCTGGAGCGCCTGAAGGGCGAACTGGTGGCCGAGGGTGTCGTGCCCGAAGACTTTGGCGGCGAGACCCCGTTTGTGCCGGTCTCGGCCAAAACCGGTGACGGTATCGACAGCCTGCTGGAACAGGTGCTGCTGCAGGCTGAAGTGCTGGAGCTGAAAGCCTCGGTCAGCTCGATGGCCAAGGGCCTGGTGATCGAAGCGCGCCTGGACAAGGGCCGCGGACCGGTCGCCACGGTGCTGGTGCAGAGCGGCACGCTCAAGCGCGGCGATGTGGTGCTGGCCGGGTCCAGCTTCGGCCGGGTGCGGGCGATGACCGACGAAGACGGCAAGGCCTGCCAAGAGGCGGGTCCGTCGATTCCGGTCGAGATCCAGGGCCTGACCGAAGTGCCGCAAGCCGGTGACGAGTTCATGGTCTTGTCGGATGAGCGCAGGGCGCGAGAAATCGCCACCTTCCGCCAGGGCAAGTACCGCGAGGTCAACCTGAACCGCCGTCAGGCTGCCAAGCTCGACAACATCTTCGACACGATGGGCGAGGGCCAGGCCCAGACCCTGGCGCTGATCATCAAGGCCGACGTGCAGGGCTCGCAAGAGGCGCTGGCGCAGTCCCTGGTCAAGCTCAGCACGCCTGAGGTCAAGGTGCAGGTGGTGCACGGCGCCGTGGGCGGCATCAGCGAGAGCGATGTCAACCTGGCGATTGCGTCCAAGGCCGTCATCATCGGCTTCAACGTGCGGGCCGATGCCGGTGCGCGCAAGCTGGCCGAGAACAACGGCGTCGATCTGCGCTACTACAACATCATCTACGACGCGGTCGACGAGGTGAAGGCGGCCATGACCGGCATGCTGGCACCAGAGCAGCGCGAAGAGGTGATCGGTGCCGCCGAGATCCGCACGGTGTTCGTGGCCAGCAAGATCGGCACCGTGGCGGGTTGCATGGTCACCGCCGGTGTGGTGCGGCGCAACGCCAAGTTCCGCCTGCTGCGCCAGAACGTGGTGATCTACACCGGCGAGCTCGATTCGCTCAAGCGCATGAAGGACGATGTGCGCGAAGTGGTCGAGGGCTTCGAGTGCGGTATCAAGCTGAAGAACTACAACGACATCGCCGAGGGCGACCAGTTGGAATTCTTCGAGGTCAAGGAAGTTGCACGAACGCTGTAA
>JBKJKU010000178.1:0-10202 GCA_046597355.1 Aquabacterium sp. | reverse complement strand
AACTTCTACAGCGCTGCCCGCGAAGGCGCCAAGAGCGTGCTCAAGAACACCCCGCTGTACGAGTTTGCCCGGCGCTTCGAGGAGCACACCAAGGGCATGATCGTGCCCGGCACGATCTTCGAGGAACTGGGTTTCACCTATGTCGGCCCGATCGACGGCCACGACCTCGAGTCGCTGATTCCGACGCTGGAAAACCTGCGTGAGCGCCGCGGTCCGCAGTTCCTGCATGTGGTCACCAAAAAGGGCTACGGCTACAAGCTGGCCGAAAACGACCCGGTCAACTACCACGGTCCAAGCAAGTTCGACCCGGCGATTGGCTTGCAAAAGCCCACCACGGCGCCCAAGACCACCTTCACCCAGGTTTTTGGCCAGTGGCTGTGCGACATGGCCGCCGCCGACGACCGCCTGGTCGCGATCACGCCGGCGATGCGCGAGGGCTCGGGCATGGTCGAGTTCGAGCAGCGCTTCCCCAAGCGGTACCACGACGTCAGCATCGCCGAGCAGCATGCCGTGACCTTTGCCGCCGGCCTGGCCTGCGAGGGGCTCAAACCCGTGGTGGCGATTTACTCCACCTTCTTGCAACGCGCATACGACCAGTTGATCCACGACGTGGCGCTGCAGAACCTGCCGGTGGTGTTTGCGCTCGACCGCGCCGGCCTGGTGGGCGCCGACGGTGCCACCCATGCCGGCGCCTACGACATCGCCTTCCTGCGCTGCATCCCGAACGTCAGCGTGATTACGCCGTCCGACGAGGACGAATGCCGCAAGGCACTGACCACCGCCTACCGCCAGAACCATCCGGTAGCGGTGCGCTACCCACGCGGCGCGGGCATCGGCAAGCCGGTGGATGTGGCACTGACCGAGCTGCCCTGGGGCCGCGGCGAGATGCGCCGGTACACCGCGGTGCAAGCCGGGCAGGGCAAGCGCATCGCGATCCTGGCGTTTGGCACGCTGTTGCATCCGGCACTGGCTGCAGCCGACAAGCTCGACGCCAGCGTGGCCAACATGCGCTTTGCCAAGCCGATCGATGCCGCGCTGGTGGCCGAGCTGGCGCGCAGCCACGATGTGCTGGTCACGGTCGAGGAGGGCTGCATCGCCGGTGGCGCCGGCAGCGCGGTGGGCGAATGCCTGGCGGCCGCTGGCCTGTTTGTGCCCCTGCTGCACCTGGGCCTGCCCGACGAATTCATCGAGCACGGCGACGTGGCCAAGCTGCTGGCCGGTATCGGGCTGGACGCCGCCGGCATCGAAGCGGCGGTGCGCAAGCGTTTTGGCCCGTCGCTGGTACTGGTCAAGCCCGCCGTCAACGATTGACGGGCCGGCCGTGACGCCTGTCCGCCGTTTCGCCCGCGCGTCCGCAGGCCGTCTGGCGCAATGAGCACCGGCCTGATCGACGCCCGGGTGCAGGACGCGCAGGCCATGCGGCAGGCCGGCGCGGGCCTGCTGTCGCTGGCGCTGATGGACGCGCGCACCCGCACACTCGGTTGGCTGGCCGCGTTTGATGGCCTGCGGCTGCCAGCCGGTCTGGACGGTTTTGATCCTCCCTGGTGGCTGGCCGGCCAGGCTGCCTGGTTCCAGGAGTACTGGATCGCCCGCCATGTGCAGCGGGGTCGGGGCGAAGCCGCTGAGCCGGGCGGCCTGCGGCTGGCCTCGATCGAACTGCGGGCCGATGCCTGGTTCGACCCCCAGGTCAGAACCCGTGCCCAGCGCTGGCAGCAATCGCGTCCCGACCCCGCCGACCTGCAGGCCTACTTGGCCGACACGCTGGACACCACACTGGAGTTGCTGGACAAGGCGGCCAGCGACGACGACGCGCTGCACGTCTTCCGCCAGGCGCTGTGGCATGAGGACCGGCTGGGCGAGGCGCTGGCGGTGTTGGTGCAGGCGCTGGACCTGGGGCCAGAGCGCCACCAGGCCTTGGTGGCGCGAGGCCTGTGGCCGCAACTGCCGAGCCGTGGCCAACGCGACGCCATGTGGCTGCCCGGGCAGGTGGTGGAACTGGGCTCGCCGCGTGGCGGGGCGGTGCCGGATGCTGAAAAGTGGGCCCACCCGGTGCGGGTGCCGGCGTTCGAGATCGATGCCCAGCCGGTCAGCTGGGCGAAGTTTTCCGAATTCGTCGGCGATGGCGGCTATGACGACCGCCGCTGGTGGACCGATGCGGGCTGGGACATGCTGGAAGCCACCGCCCGGCGCGCGCCGCGGTACGTCGAGCAAATGGCGGGCGGTGTGCTGGCCCGGCGCCAGGGGCGGCTGCAGCGGCTGCCGCTGGCCCAGTCGGTGCTGCACATCAGCGCCTACGAGGCTTCAGCCTGGTGCCGCTGGGCCGGCCGGCGCCTGCCCAGTGAGGCGGAATGGACCTTGGCCGCCGTCACCGCCAGCGCAAGGGGCTTTGTGTGGGGTGAGGTGCTTGAATGGGTGGCCGACACTGCCGCGCCGCATCCGGGCGGTCAGGACGGCCCGGCTGCACTGGACGCCTTGCCCGTGACCGGCACCGACAGCACAGCCTGCCGGGTACTGCGCGGGGCGTCGGCTTGGGGCAGCACACGCCTGCGCCATGTCCAGGCCCGGCGCTATGCAGCACCAGGTTGCGACGGCGGCTTTGTCGGGTTTCGCAGCTGCGCGGCTTAGGGCGCCGTCAGGGGTTGCCGTCGGGCCGGGCCAGCCGCAAGGCCGGCCTATTTTTCGACCAGGCCTTCACGCACCGCCAGCCGCACCAGCGAGGTCACGCCGGTCACCCCCAGCTTGGCCATGATGCGGCTGCGGTAGGTGTCCACGGTCTTGGGCGACAGGTGCAACTGCAGGCCGATGGCCGCACTGCTCAAGCCGTTGACAACCATCGTGACGATCTGACGCTCGCGCGGCGACAGGATCGAAAAAGGGTCCGTCGGCAGGTCCTGGGTCAGGGCCTGCAGGGCCAGGTCGGCCACCTGCGGGCCGAAAAAACGACGTCCAGCGGCCACTGTGTCGATCGCCAGCAACAGTTCGGCGGCGCCGGAATCCTTCAGCACATAACCGGCCGCACCCATGCGCACCGCCTCAGCCACATGCCGGGGCTGGGCCGACATTGTCAGCACCAGCGCCTTCACGGGTGAATCCCGGCGCTTGAGCTCTTGCAGCACCTCAAAGCCCGAGCGCTCGCCCAGCCCCAGGTCCAGCAGCATCACCTGGGCCCGTTGTTGTTGCGCTTCTACAACGGCGTGGGTCGGGTCGCTGCTCTCGCCCACCACCTGGTGCCCTGCGGTTTCCAGCAGGGCATGCAGGCCATCACGCAGCAGCATCAGGTCATCGACCAAATAGATTCGGGTCATGCTGTCGTGGTGTTTGCGCTGCAAATCAAAGCTGTCGCTGCGTAAAACGTCAGATTCGTCATTTTTTGTCCCTGTCGGGCGACGATACCAAATGCGGCAGGTCGGTGATCCGATTTGCAGCACCGCAACAACGCCGCACGGGAAAACGTGGGCTTGGATCAAGGCCGCCAAGGCGGTCTGATACCGGTCAATGGCGACATTTCCGCAGGACGTGTCGCGGCCGAAAACTCACCCCAGCTCTGATTGGTCCGATGTGAACTTGCCTGTATCGAAGCCCTCTTGTTTTGCGCCTGCGCCGCTGGCATTGGCCTGCTTGTTGGCCTGGTCGCCGCAGGCTGCCCAGGCCCAGGCCAGCCAGGCCGTTGGCGAGGTCGTGGTCACCGGGTCTTTGCGGGCCCAGCGGGTGCTGGACGCGCCGTTTGCAATCACCGCGATCGATGCGTCGGCGCTGCGCGATGCCGGCGCAATGGTCAACCTGTCGGAGGTGATGGCGCGGGTGCCGGGCGTGATGGTCAACAACCGCAACAACTACGCGCAGGATCTGCAGATCAGCGCGCGTGGTTTTGGCGCACGGGCGGCGTTTGGCGTGCGCGGTCTGCGGTTGTACGCCGACGGCATTCCCGCCACGATGCCCGATGGGCAGGGCCAAGTGGCGCATTTCGACCTGGCCGGCGCCCAGCGCATCGAAGTCCTGCGCGGGCCGTTTTCGGTGCTGTACGGCAACAGTTCGGGCGGCGTGATCGCCTTGTTCACCGCGCCGGCAATGCAAGCCCAGACCGAGGTGTCGCTGGATGCCGCAAGCTTTGGCCTGCGCCAGGGCAGGGTCAGCTTGGCCGCGCCACTGGGCAACGGGTTTGACCTGCGCGCCAGCTATGCCGACACCGATGTCGAGGGTTTTCGCCCGCAAAGTGCGGCGCACCGCACGCTGGGCAACCTGCGGCTGGGCTGGCAGGGTGAGTCGGACAAGGTGACGCTGCTGGCATCCGACCACAGCCAGCAGGCCCAGGACCCGTTGGGTCTGAAACAGGCCGACTTCGATGCCAACCCCCGCAGTACCGATGGTGATGCCATCAAATACAACACCCGCAAGGAGATCCACCAGACCCAGGCCGGCGTGAACTGGCGCCATGATTTTGGCGAGTCGGGTGTGCTTCGCTTGAGCGAGCTGACAGCCTACAGCGGCCGCCGCGGCGTGACGCAGTGGCAGACCATCCCGCCGCTGACCCAATCGAATTCCGCCAATCCCAACTCGGCCAAACACGGTGGTGGCGTGGTCGATTTCGACCGGGTCTTCAGCGGTGTCGAAGGCAAGCTGACGCTGCGGCTGGGCGAAACGGATGTGGTCGCGGGCCTCAACCGCGAGACCCAGAAAGACGACCGGCGCGGCTACGAGAACTTCACCGGCCCGGCCGCTGCGCCGACGGCGCTGGGCGTGACCGGCAAGCTGCGACGCGACGAGACCAACCAGGCCACCACGACCGAGGGCTTCTTGCAAGCCAGCGCGCCGCTGGCCAAAGACTGGACCCTGACCGGCGGCATGCGCAGCGGCCGGGTCGAGGTGAGCACCGTTGATCGCTACATCGTCGGCGTCAACGGCAACGATTCGGGCGCCCTGGCGTACAGCTACACCAATCCGGTGCTGGGCCTGCGCTGGACACTGGCGCCCGGTTGGTCCTTGCATGCCAGCGCGGCCCGCGGCTTCGAGTCGCCCACGTTGGGTGAGCTGGCCTACCGGGCCGACGGCGCAGGCGGTTTCAACACCACGCTGCAAGGCCAGACCAGCCGGCAAGTCGAGCTGGGGAGCAAATGGCGCAGTGGGCCGGTCGAGGCCGACCTGGCGCTTTTCTCGGTGGACACCGAAAACGAGATCGGTGTGCTGAGCAACAGCAGCGGACGCTCGGTGTTCCAGAACGTCGGCCGCACCCAGCGCCGCGGCGTCGAGTTGTCCACCGCCTGGCGGGTCAACGCCAGCCTGCGCCTGCAGGCGGCCGCGAGTTGGCTGGACGCGACCTACCGCGACGGCTTCCTGACCTGCACCGCCACGCCCTGCGCCAAGCCCACTGTGCCGGTGGCGGCGGGCAACAACATCTCCGGTACCCAGAGGGCGTCGGGCTGGGCCGAGGCGGCCTGGCGGCCTGGGGCTTTGCTGGGCAACGACATGGCCCGTTACGCGGGTGAGCTGGCCGTCGAATGGCGTGCCGTGGCGCGCACGCTGGCCAATGACACCAACACCGCCGCTGCCGCCGGTTATGCGCTGGCCAACCTGCGCTGGACTGCCCGCCTGCCGCTGGGCCCCAGCGATTCGATCGAGGCGCTGGCCCGCATCGACAACCTGTTCGACCGCGTCTACGCCGGCAGCGTGATCGTCAACGACGGCAACCAGCGCTTTTTCGAGACCGGCTCGCCGCGCGCCGGGCTGGTCTCGCTGCGCTGGCAGCACCGCTGGTGAACCGGTGATGCGGCGACGCCACTGGTTGGTACACGGGCTGGCCCTGGCGGCTGCGGGCGGGGCGCCACGGGTCGCATCGTCCGCAACCCCGGCCGCAGGATTGCCCCAACCCAGCGCCGACGCGTTTGAAGGCGATCCGTTCCAGTCCTTCCAGTGGCCCGAGTTGCGCAAGGAGTTTTTGGGTGCCGCTGCCCGCACCCAGTTCGACGCGAGGGTTCGGGTGCTGGGGCCGGCGTTTGCCGAAGACCCGATGAACGTGCCGATCACGGTCGCGGTCGACCTGCCCGGCGTGCAGCGCCTGATCGTGCTGGTCGACCGCAACCCGATCCGCAAGGTGCTGGAGCTGCAGCCGATCACGGCGCTGCCGGCGGTGAGCTTTCGGTTCAAGCTTGAGCAGGCGTCGCCCGTGCGCGCCCTGGCGCAAACCGCCGACGGGATCTGGCATGTCGGCGGCACTTGGGTCGACTCGGCCGGTGGCGGCTGCACGGTCGCGGGCGGGTCAAGGGCGGACGGCAGTTGGACCCAGACGCTGGGCCAGGTGAGCGGCCGCATCTACGCTTCGGCGTTGCCGGGTGGCAACAGCAGCGCCCGACTGCGGGTGCGCATCATGCACCCGATGGACACCGGCCTGGTTGGCGGCATCCCGGCGTTTTTTGTCAGCAAGCTGGCGGTACGCGATGCCGCTGACCGTGAGCTGTTGCGGATCCAGACTTTCGAGCCGGTCAGCGAAAATCCGGTGTTCTCGTTCGAGTTCGGCACGGCACCGGCCGGGCCGCTGCGCATCATCGGCGTGGACAACAATGGCAACCGCATCGACAGCCGGGTCGATTGATGTACGCCGCGATGAACCTTGCCTGGCGTCAGCCGATACAGGTCCTGGCGCTGGTCGCCGTGCTGGTGGGCGCGCCTGCGCAACTTGAAGCGCAGACATCGGCCCCACCCACGACGAACCAGCCAGTGGTCAACCTGGCACAGTTCGACTACGGCTTGAAGGCGCGTATGTTGGCCGATGGCGTCTATGTGGTCGAAGGCAGCAACGCCGACTTCAGCCCCGCCAATGGCTGCAACATCATCAACACCGGCTTCATCACCACGGGGGCTGGCGTGCTGGTGGTCAACACGGGCAGCAGCCGGCGCTATGGGGAGCAGTTGCGCGCGCTGATTGCCCGCACCACCCGCGAGCCGGTGGTGCAAGTGATCGCCCTCAACCTGCACCCCGACTACTTTCTTGGCAACCAGGCTTTTGCCGATGTGCCGCTGCTGGCCACCCCGGCCACCCGGGCGGGCATGCAGCGCGAAGCCAAGGCCTACGAGGACAACCTGTACCGGCTGTGCGGCGACTGGATGAAGGGCACCGAGGCCCGATTGCCGACGCAGTCGATCGGCCCGGGGCCGCTGCGCATCGGTCAGCGCGAGTTCGAATTGCGTGAGTTCACCGGCCACACCGACAGCGATCTGGTGCTGATCGACAAATCCAGCGGCGTAGCTTTTGTCGGCGGCTTGGTGTTTGCTGACCGGGTGCCCACCACGCCGCATGCCGACCCACTGGCCTGGCTGCGGACGCTGGACGCGCTGTCGCGCATGAAACTCGGCACCGTGGTGCCCAGCCATGGCCCGGTGCACAGCGGGTTGCGTGGCCTGCAGCAGACCCGGGCCTACCTGCAATGGTTGGACGGCAGTTTTACCCGCTGGGCGGCCGCGGGCTGGGAGGTCAATGAGGTGCTGCGCGCGCCGGGCCCGGACGACTTCACCCGCTGGGCGGCCTGGCCGGCCGAATACACCCGCAACGTGGCCCACCTGTACCCGCGCTATGAGCGTGCCGCACTGCAGCGCGCCAAGCCGCCCTGATCCACTGGCTGCGCTGGCTGTCCGGGCCGCTGTGCAAACCTGGAGCAGATCGCGCGGGCTTACCCTGAAATGAATGCCCTTGCCAGACTGTCGGCATCGCTGAGGGTCGATGGCACGCTTTGTGCCCTCAACTACGCCTGAAGCACCGGGGAATGTGTCCCGGTGTGACAACCCGACCCCCTGGAGGAGACACCCCATGAAACTGAGACTTCTGACCCTGCTCGTGTCCATTGGCTGCGCAGCCATGGGCGCCCACGCTGTCGTGACCGATCAAATGATCGAGAACGATGCAAAGTCGACCAACGACGTGCTGAGCTGGGGCATGGGCACCCAGGGCCAGCGCTACTCGCCGCTCAAATCAATAAACACCAGCAACGTCGCCAAATTGGTGCCGGCCTGGTCGTTTTCGTTTGGCGGTGAAAAGCAGCGCGGGCAAGAAAGCCAGCCGGTCATCCACAACGGCAAGATGTTTGTCACCTCCTCGTACTCGCGCATCTTTGCGCTGGACGTCAAGACCGGCACCAAGCTCTGGAAATACGAGCACCGCCTACCCGACGGCATCATGCCTTGCTGCGACGTGGTCAACCGCGGTGCGGCGCTCTATGACAACCTGGTGATCTTTGCCACGCTGGACGCGCAACTCGTCGCGCTGAACCAGGACACCGGCGAGGTGGTCTGGAAGGAAAAGATCGACGATTACGCCGCCGGCTACTCGGCCACGGCCGCGCCCATCATCGCCAACGGCCTGCTGTTGACCGGTGTGTCGGGGGGTGAGTTTGGTGTGGTTGGCCGGGTTGAGGCGCGTGACGCCAAGACCGGCCGGATGGTCTGGTCGCGCCCCACCGTCGAAGGTCACATGGGCTACAAGTACGACAAGGACGGCAACAAGACCGAGATCGGCATCTCTGGCACCACCGGCAAGACCTGGCCTGGCGACCTGTACAAGACCGGGGGCGCCGCCACCTGGCTGGGCGGCACCTACAACGCCAAGACCGGCCTGGCTTACTTCGGCACCGGCAACCCGTCGCCCTGGAACAGCCACCTGCGCAAGGGTGACAACCTGTTCTCGTGCTCGACCGTCGCGATTGACATCAAAACCGGTCAGATCGTCTGGCACTACCAGGGCACGCCCAACGACGGCTGGGACTTCGACGGCGTGAACGAGTTTGTCACCTATGACGAAGGCGGCCAGACCTTCGGCGGCAAGGCCGACCGCAATGGATTCTTCTACGTCAACGACGCCAAGACCGGCAAGTTGGTCAACGCCTTCCCGTTTGTCAAGAAAATCACCTGGGCCACGGGCATCGACCTGAAGACCGGTCGGCCGAACTTTGTGCCCGAAAACCGCCCCGGCGACCCGACCGCGGGTGCCGATCCGACCAAGGGCAAATCTGTGTTTTCGGCGCCGTCTTTCCTGGGTGGCAAGAACCAGATGCCGATGGCCTACTCGCCCGATACCAAGCTGTTTTATGTGCCGTCCAACGAATGGGGCATGGAAATCTGGAACGAGCCCGTAACCTACAAGAAGGGCGCCGCCTACCTGGGCGCCGGCTTCACGATCAAGACCTTGTCGGACGGCCCCATCGGTGCGCTGCGCGCGGTGGACCCCAAGACGGGCAAAATCGTCTGGGAATCGCCCAACAATGCGCCGCTTTGGGGCGGTGTGCTGACCACTGGCGGCAACCTGGTGTTCTGGGGCACCCCTGAGGGCTACTTGCAGGCGGCAGACGCCAAAACCGGCAAGATCCTGTGGAAGTTCCAGACCGGCTCTGGCGTTGTGGCACCTCCGGTCACCTGGAACGAGGGCGGCGAGCAGTATGTTGCCGTGGCGTCGGGCTGGGGCGGCGCCGTCCCGCTGTGGGGGGGTGATGTGGCCAAGAAGGTCAACTACCTGGAGCAGGGCGGCTCGATGTGGGTCTTCAAGATCCCGAAGTGAGTTGGGCCCCACCGATCTGATGCGTCCACTGCGGGGTGCTGCCTACGGGTAGCAATCCGCAGCAGCCATCCGTGATATTTCCAGAGGCCGCCGCGAGGCGGCTTTTTTGAGACCGACCCTGAATCCGGAGCCTTTTTCCCATGACGACATCCCCACCCCGCCGCGTATTCCTGATGCGCTTGGCCGCCACCGGCAGCCTGTTGGTCGCTGCCACTGTGCAGGCCCAGACCCGTGTTGACGAAGCTGACGAGACCGCCACCGCGTTAGGCTACAAGCACGACACCACCAAGATCGACGGCAAAAAGTACGCCACGCACAAGCCCGAGCAAAAATGCAGCAACTGCCAGTTCTGGCAAGGTGCGGCGACCGATGCCTGGGCCGGCTGCTCGATGTTTGGCCGCAAGCAGATCGCCAACGCCGGCTGGTGCCTGGCCTACAAAAAGGTGGCCTGACCCGGTTGCGCTCGGAGACCTCGAGAACCAGGCGGCTGCTGACGGCTCTTTGCAGCCTTTCGTTTTTTGGCCTGAAAGCTGCCGGTCCTGAGTATTGAGCGACCGCGCCGCGCCGGGCTGGCGTGCCCCGCTCCGTGTCATTCCGGGCCGGACAACCACCGGCCCTCCCTTCTTTACCTGCGCGGGACACGCCAGCCCGACACGGCGCTACC
>JBKJKU010000360.1:0-14079 GCA_046597355.1 Aquabacterium sp. | reverse complement strand
TCCGTCCTCCCACCCCCCCCCCCGTACCCCCCCCCACCCCCGCCGGTACCACCGCCGCCGCCGTAGCCGCCACCGCCACCACTGCTGCCGCCGCCACCGTAGCCGCCGCCACCGCCGCTGCGGCCACCGCCGCCACCGCCGTAGCCACCACCGCCACCACCGTAGCCGCCACCACCACCGCCACCCGGACGCTCTTCGCGCGGGCGGGCTTCATTGACAACGATCGCCCGGCCTTCGAGGGGCTGGCCGTTCATGCCGTTCATGGCGGCTTGCGCCTCGGCGTCAGACGCCATTTCGACGAAGCCGAAACCCTTGGAACGTCCGGTCTCGCGGTCCATCATCACCTTGGCAGACGTCACGGTACCGAATTGGCCGAACGATTGCTGCAAGGACTCGTCACGCACCGAGTACGCGAGGTTGCCGACGTAAAGCTTGTTTCCCATGGCGGGAAGCTCCTTCTGAAGAAAAGAAAACCATGTGGAGCTTCAACCCAGCGTGAAACACTCAAGCTACAGGCGCCGTCTCCAGACACGGGCCGGGAGCGCTCACGCTCCCTGATGAATATTATGGTGGCAAATCGAGTGCCGCCACCAGTGCACAGGAACCGGGGCAAACCCGCAACTATCATGAGTGTTGTCATGCGGGTACAACCTAGCACCCATGGGGCTCTGCCCGCGGTCAATTCTGTGCTTCAAAGCATCGAATCGGTGCGCAATGCGCCGGCGCTGTACCTGTTGATGCTGGCGCTGGCTGGATCGGGTCTGTTGCTGACGCTGGCCCAGGGCGCGCTGGCGCGGCAAGCCGGCGTGGTCGCGGCGCTGTGGGCCGGGGGCGCTTTTTTCGTGCTGTTTTACGGCAGCAACGCAGCCGGGCTGGTGCTGATGGACGAGGCCCTGGGCCGGCCGGGACGCCATCCGGCCGATGCCTTGCGCGACGCGCTGTACCTGGCCCACCGCCTGCTCGCCGTGGTGTTGTGCGTGCTGGCCGCGGCCGTGCTGCTGGTCGGTGCCGTGCTGGCGCTGCTCTGGGCCAGCCAGCTGTCGGTCATCGGCCCGGCGTTGTTGGGCCTGGCCGTGCCGCTGGCGGTGCCGGCGATCGGCCTGCTGGCGCTGGCCATGGTGACGCTGGTCGGGCCGCTGGCGGCGCCGGCGGTGTGGTCGGGCCTGGGGGTGCGCGCGGTGCTGGTGTTGCTGGTTCGCCAGGTGCGGCGGCGGTTTGCCCACGCTGTGCTGCTGTCGGCAGCGGTCAGCCTGTTGAGCGCCGCTGTGGCCGGGCTGGTGAGCTTTGTGGTGCTGGCCGGAGGCCGTGCGGTGCAGGCGTTGGCCGTGCTGGGGGCCGGCATCGACCTGGCGCCCGACCCCTTCATGGCCGCGTTGTTTGGCCAGGGCTTCAGGCTGGCGCCCGGTGCGCCGGCGTTGTCGGCCCACACGTCGGCGGCGTTGACCGGTGCCGGGGTGGTGTTTGCGCTCGGTCTGGTGGTGCCGGGCGTGGTGTACCTTCGTGGCCTTTGTGAATTGTTTCTGGCGCTTCAGGGGCTCGACGACGACGCTGCCAAAGCACTCGCGCCGGATGCCGCGCCGCCCTCCACTCCGACTTGATTGCAACGATGGCCAGTACCTCGATGGACCTGCTCAAGCCGCTGATCGCGCTGTTGGCGATCGTCAACCCGATCGGCGCCGTGCCGTTCTTTCTGGCCTTCACCCAGGGGCTGAGCCGCACCGAACGCCAGCGCACGCTGCGCGTCAGTGCGTTTTCGGCCTTTTGCGTGATCGCCATCAGCGGCCTGGCGGGGCTGAAGATCATTGGATTTTTCGGCATTTCGATCGCCTCGTTCCAGGTCGGTGGGGGTATGTTGCTGCTGATGTCGTCGCTGCACATGCTCAATGCCCAGCCGGCGGAGAGTGGCAAGGACGACCTGGTCGAGGGCCAGAGCAAGGCCGATGTCGGCCTGAGCGTGGCAGTGGTGCCGCTGACGATCCCGCTGCTGACCGGCCCGGCCACCATCTCGACCGTGGTGATCTATGCCGAGAAGACCCAAACCTTTTTGGAGCACGCCGTGCTGGTCGGTTACGGCGTCGTGATCGGCCTGGCCACCTATGCCGCCTTTGCCGCGTCCGGCCGCATCGCGCGGGTGCTGGGCCGCACCGGCATCAACGTGATGACCCGACTGATGGGCCTGATCCTGGCGGCCATGGCGGTGGAGTTGTTGGCCGACGGCCTGGTCAAGTTGTTTCCTATCCTGGCCAGCCCAACGCTGCGCTGACCGACCGGCATGGCAACCGAAGCAAAGATGCGCGATACGCAAACGATCTACGACCACATCATCGTCGGCGCCGGCACCGCCGGCTGCCTGCTGGCCAACCGGCTCTCAGCCGACCCGGCCAAGCGGGTGCTGTTGATCGAGGCCGGCGGCAATGATGACTACCTCTGGGTCCACATCCCGGTGGGCTACCTGTACTGCATCGGCAACCCACGCACCGACTGGCTGTACTTCACCGAGCCCGATGCCGGCCTGAACGGCCGCAAGCTGCGCTATCCGCGGGGCAAGGTGCTGGGTGGCTGCAGCAGCATCAACGGCATGATCTACATGCGCGGCCAGCAGCGGGATTACGACGGCTGGGCTGCGGCTGCGGGCGATGCACGCTGGCGCTGGGACGACTGCCTGCGCTACTTCAAGCAACACGAAGACCACTGGCGCGGCGGCGACGCCCACCATGCCGCACCTGGCTTCGATGCCACCGGCGAGCGCGCGGGCGGTGAATGGCGGGTCGACCAGCAGCGCCTGTCCTGGGAGATCCTGGACGCTTTTTCGGCCGCAGCCCAAGAGGCCGGCATCCCGGCCACCGCTGATTTCAACCGCGGCAACAACGAGGGCGTGGGCTATTTCGAGGTCAACCAGCGCGGCGGTGTGCGCTGGAACGCCACGAAGGCGTTTTTGCGGCCGGTGCAGCAGCGCGACAACCTGCAGGTCTGGACCGGTGCCCAGGTCACCCGATTGATCACGGCGCGCGACGACCGCGGCCTGCACGTGACCGGGGTCGAGGTGCGGCCCGAGGGCCATGACCACAACCGAGGCGCGCCGCTGGTGGCGCGGCTGCGCGCCGGTGGTGAGCTGGTGATGGCAGCAGGGGCCATTGGCACGCCGCAGATCCTGCAGTTGTCCGGCATCGGGCCGGGCGCGCTGCTGCAGCGCCATGGCATCAGCGTGCAGCATGATCTGGCCGGTGTCGGCGAGAACCTGCAAGACCATTTGCAGATCCGCTCGGTGTTCGAGGTGCAGGGCGTCAAGACGCTCAACACCATGGCCAACTCGCTCTGGGGCAAGGGCCTGATCGGGCTGGAATACCTGCTGCGCCGCAGCGGGCCGATGAGCATGGCGCCGTCGCAGCTGGGCTGCTTCACCAAGTCGTCGCCCGAGCTGGCCTGGCCCGACCTGCAGTACCACGTGCAGCCGCTGTCGCTGGACGCTTTTGGCGAGCCGCTGCACCGTGTCGATGCCTTCACCGCCAGTGTCTGCAACCTCAACCCCACGTCGCGCGGGCAGGTGCAGATCCGCTCGCCCCGGCCCGAGGACGCTCCTGCGATCCAGGCCAATTACCTGTCGACCGAGCACGACCGGCGCATCGCCGCCGAGTCGCTGCGCCTGACGCGTCGCATTGCCGCCCAGCCGGCGCTGGCCAAATACCGGCCGCGCGAGGTCAAGCCGGGGGTGCAGTTCCAGACCGACGACGAACTGGCGCGGCTGGCCGGTGACATCGGCACCACGATTTTTCACCCGGTCGGCACCTGCAAGATGGGCCGAGCCGATGACCCGACCGCGGTGGTGGACAGCGAGTTGCGGGTTTTCGGGGTGGCCGGCCTGCGCATTGCCGACGCCAGCGTGATGCCCAGCATCACCAGCGGCAACACCAATTCGCCCACGCTGATGATTGCCGAGCGGGCGGCCGAATGGCTGCGCCAGGGCGCAGGCTGAGGCCGGTCCGACAGCGTGGGGCTACATCCAGCGGTCGGTGACCGGGGTGTGGCGAAGCGGATGAAACGGCGGGTTATCCCGACATGACGGTCGCCAGGTCGCTGCCTACAGTTCTTTGACCTGGTCAGCGTGGGTGTGAACCCGCGCCGGCCCTGGGGGCCGAGGAGACATCAAAGCATCAAAAAAAGCAGTCGGGCGACTGACCGGGCGCGTGATCTCGATCACAGCGCTGTCCGGCAGATTCGGCAGATCCGGCACAGTGGCGCCAGACTTAGCGGTCTGGCGCTATTTTTTTGTCTCGCGAGCGAGCCTGCGGCCGGACCGGGCCGGCAGAAATGCAGGCACTCCGCCCGTCGACTCCGGCTTTGGCGCCCGGCGCGCCGGCGTAGCCTGGGGCCCTGTTCGTCTACCCAGCCTGGCTGCCCTGTCAGCCCCCACCACCATGTCCGTCGACCCGCAACTGCGCACGCTTGATATCGACATACCGGCCAAGCCCGATGCGCTGGTCAAGTTGTCGCTGCTACTGGCCGAGGACAACGTGAACCAGCTCGCGATCGCCTCGTTGATCGAAAACGACATGGCGCTGGCGGCCTCGGTGATGAAGGCCGTCAACTCGTCGTTGTACGGCCTGGCCGGACGGGTGCAAAGCGTTCAGCAGGCGATCACGTACCTGGGCACGCGGGAGGTCTCGGGCATCACCTTCGAGATGGGTTTGCGCGCGGCGTTTCCACCGGCACCCGAGCTGGAGCCGATCTGGCAGCGCGCTTCGCAGCGGGGCCTGTTGATGGGACGCCTGGCGCAAACGCTTGGGCAGGACGCCTGGGCGGCCCATTCCGCCGGGCTGTTTGAAGAGTGTGGCAAGGCGGTGCTGTTCCGCCACGCCAGCGGTCACTACCGGTCGATGATGCGCGCCGCGTCCAACGATGCCGAGCTGTGCCAGCTCGAGCACACCGGCTTCGGCGTCAGCCATGACGCGCTGGGCGCCGCACTGTGCGAGAGCTGGGGCCTGGGGCCGGCGGCCGTGGCCAGCGTGCGCCACCATGTCACGGCGCAGGGCTTGCTGGAGTTGAAGCTGCCACCGGCCAAGCGGGGCGTGCTGGCCCTGTCGGTGATCGCTGCGACCATCATGCATGAGCCGCAGGCGCTGGACACGGTGGTGCCGGTGATCGCGCCGCAGGCTGAGCTCGACCCCACGATGGCCCTGCGCGCGGTGCGCCGCCTGGTCGAGCAACTCCAGGAAGACACCGCCCACGGTCGGGGCTGAGTCGGACACCCGGCCCGCCTGCGCGGGCGTTGTGCCAACGAAGGGCCAATCCCTCAGTGGGGCGGCCTGAGTCGGACGCCAAGCCCGCCTGCGCGGGTGTAGCCGCGCCCGCGTCGCGTCAACCCTGTACTCGAAACCCCGATGGGCAGCCGGCCCGCGGGCGGATACCCTGCGCGGCCAAGCTGTTGTTGCCGAGAAAGGGCCCGTCATGCGTCACACCCCCGTAGATCCTTCCAAACTTGCGCTTCAGCGCCTCTACCACTGGGAGCAGTCAACGCCGAGCCAGGTGGTGCTGACCCAACCGATGGGCGGCGGTGCGGTCAGCACGTTCACCTGGGCCCAGGTGATGGACGGCTCGCGCCGCATGGCCGCGCACCTCAAGGCGCAGGGCTTGCAGCCGGGCGAGCGGGTCGCGCTGATTTCCAAGAACACCGCCTGGTGGCTGATGGCCGACTTTGCGATCTGGCTGGCCGGTGGGGTGTCGGTGCCGCTGTACCCGACGCTGGCGGCTGACACCATCCGCCAGATCCTGACGCACAGTGAGGCGCGTTGGCTGTTCATCGGCAAGCTCGACGGCTGGGCCGGCATGCGGCCGGGCGTGGAGGCCGCGGTCAAGACCGGCTTGGCTTGCATCCGCATGCCGCTGGCCTCGCCACTGGCCGAGATGCCGGCCGGCACCGACGACTGGGAGGCGATTGCTGCCCGCACGCCGCCGCTGGCGGGCAACCCGGTGCGTGACGGCGACGAACTGGCCACCATCATGTACACCTCGGGCACCACCGGCGCGCCCAAGGGCGTGATGCACAGCTTCGGCACTTTTGCCTGGTCGATCGAGGCGGGCCTGAAACGTCTGGTGGTCAACCAGAACACACGGATGCTGAGCTACCTGCCGCTGTCGCATGTGGCCGAGCGAACCCTGGTCGAGCACGGCATGTTGGCCACCAGCATGCAGGTGTTCTTTGCCGACAGCCTGGAGACCTTCACGCAGGATTTGCAGCGGGCGCGGCCCACCGCGTTTTTCTCGGTGCCTCGCCTGTGGGTCAAGTTCCAGCAGGGTGTGGCCAGCAAGATGCCGCCGGCCAAGCTGGACCGGCTGCTCAAGATCCCGATCGTGCGCGGCATCGTGCGCAAGAAGATCCTGGGCGCGCTGGGCCTGGACCAGTGCGAGTTTGCCGCCGGTGGCGCCGCGCCCATGCCGCCTGCGCTGCTGAACTGGTACGCCCGGCTCGGCCTGCCGATCGTCGAGGTCTACGGCATGACCGAGAACTGCGGCGTCTCGCACGCCACCTTGCCCGGCGTGCAGCGCCCGGGCACGGTGGGCCCGGCCTATGACGGCGTGGCCTGCAAGATCGACCCGGCCAACGGCGAGATCCTGGTCAAGAGCGAAGGCCTGATGCTGGGCTACTACAAAGAGCCCGAGCTGACCCGCGAGGCCTTCACGCCCGACGGCTGGCTGCACACCGGCGACAAAGGCTCGATCGACGCCGAGGGCAACCTCAAGATCACCGGCCGGGTGAAGGACCTGTTCAAGACCAGCAAGGGCAAGTACGTCGCGCCCGCGCCGATCGAGGACAAGCTGGTGATGCACGGCGCGGTCGAGGCTTGCTGCGTGACCGGCGCCAACCTGGGCCAGCCGCTGGCCGTGGTGATGCTCAATGCCGACGCCATCGCCAACACGCGGGATGCGGCCGGGCGCGACGCGCTGGTGGACTCGCTGGGGGCCCACCTCAAGGCGATCAACGGCGGGCTTGACCCGCATGAGCGGCTGGACTGCCTGATCGTCGTCACCGAGCCCTGGACGGTGGACAACGGCTTCATCACGCCCACCTTCAAGGTCAAGCGCAACCGGGTTGAAGAGGTCTATGGCGCGCGCTACGCCGACTGGGAAGGCTCACGCAAGCCGGTGGTCTGGGCCGACCGCTAAATTTGGGCTCACCGGCCACCAGCTTGCCGGTGGCCGGCGGCCAGGTCTTCAATCGACCTTGGCGCCCGATGCCTTGACGACAGCGGCCCATTTCTGGGTCTCGGCGGCGATGAAGCTGGTGAACGCCGCGCTGCTCATGCCGCCGGGGATTGCGCCTTGGGACTGCAGGCGCTCTTTCAGTGCCGGGCTGAGCAACGCCTTGGCGGTTTCTTGCTGCAGCCGGGTCACCACGTCCTGCGGCGTGCCGGCGGGCGCCATCAGGCCGAACCAGGAGCTGGCCTCGTAACCCTTGAGCGCCGGGCCACCGGCCTCGGCGATGGTGGGCAGGTCGGGCAGCGCGGCGGACCGGCTGGCGCTGGTCACGGCCAGCGCCTTGAGCTTGCCGGCCTTGATCTGCGGCAGCGCTGACGGCAGGTTGTCGAACATCAGGTCCACGCTGCCGCCGATCAGGTCGATCAGCGCCGGGCCCGAGCCGCGGTACGGAAAGTGCACCATGTAGCTGCCGGTCATGCTCTTGAACAGCTCGCCCGACAGATGGATCGAGGTGCCGTTGCCCGAGCTGGCCATGTTGAACTTGCCCGGGTTGGCCTTGGCCGCGCGGACCAGGTCGGCCACCGAGTTGATGTTGTACTTCTGTGCAAAGGCCGGGTTCAGCACCAGCACATTGGGCACGCCGGCCATCTGTGTGATCGGCGCAAAGTCCTTGACCGGGTCAAACGGCATCTTGGGGTAGAGCGCGGCGTTGATCGCGTGGGTGCCCACGGTGCCCATCAGCAGGGTGGTGCCGTCGGGCACGGATTTGGCCACCTCGTTGGCGCCGGAGTTGCCACCCGCGCCGGGCTTGTTGTCCACCACAAAGGGCTGGCCAAAGGCTTTTTGCAGCTCGGGCGCGAGCGTGCGGGCCAGGATGTCGGTGGTGCCGCCAGCGGCAAACGGCACCACGATGCGCACCGCCTTGGTGGGCCAGGCGGTTTGTGCGTTGGCCTGGGCGGGCAGCAGCAGGACGGCCGGGGCCAGCCAAGCCGCGCTGGCGGCCAGCGCTGAACGGGTGGCAAGGCGGGTGAAGCGGCGGCGTTGGGGGGTCATGGGCAGGCGTCTCCGGGGTCGCAGGTCGAGGGTCAGGGCAGGCTGCGGTTCAACGCAGCGGCACCCTGAGGTCAACCGCTAGTGTGCACCGACCGGGCGGCCGTCCAGCGTCGGCCCGGGGCCGGTGTCGGCCTGCAGCCTGACCCGGCCGTCCTGCCAGGCGCGCTCGAAATCGGACTCGACAGCGCGCAGCGCGTCCGGTCGATCGGCCGTGCAGCTGGTGATGCCCACGGCGCGGTGGCGGCCCTGGCCCTTGGCGGTGTAGAGCGCCATGTCGGCCAGGTTGATCGCCTGCTCGGGCGACAAGGGCACACGGCCAGGCGGCAACGGGAACACCGCATGGCCGATCGAGACGGTGGCGCGCAGTCCGGACGGGGCGTCGCTGCCGGCCATGGTCGGGCCGGCACCGGGATAAGGGTCCGCCGCCGGGCCGGCCTCGGCCGGGTGGGCTGGCGTCAGCGGGGCAGCCGTCGGGCGGGATTGCGCCAGTGCCACCGGCGTGCCCGACACCGCCAGCAGCAGCTGGCGCGCCAGGGCGTTGGCGTCAGACGGCGTCAGGCCCGGCGCATGCACCAGAAACTCTTCGCCGCCCCAGCGCGCCACCATGTCCTGCGGCCGCACCGCGCTGGCGATGCGGCGCGCCACCTCGGCCAACACCTGGTCGCCCACCGCATGGCCGTGGCCGTCGTTGATCTGCTTGAAGTGGTCGATGTCGATCATCAGCAGCGCACCGGCGAAACCGCCGGGCTCGGCGCCGGCGGCGCGCATCAGCGCCTGGGCGTGGCGCCGGCTGGTGGCGCCGGTGAGCGCGTCGCGCTCGCTCTGCACCCGCAGACGGGCCTGGTTGCTTTCCAGCTTGCGGCGGGTTTCACGCACCCGGCGCACCAGCAGCAGCATCAGCACCGCGGCCAGCGCCAGCACGCCGCCGGCAGTGGCCCACAGCCGCTGGTTGAGCTGCTGGTTGCTCACGGCGGCGGTGGTCAGCGCGTTGTCGCGTTCGAGCAGCAGGATGCGGCGCTGCTGCGCCTCGCGGTCGAAGCGGGTGCGCAATTCGGCCAGGGCCGCGTCGCGGTTGGCGGCGATCAGCCGGTCGGCCAATGCACGCTCGCGGTGGTGCATTTCCAGCGCGCCTTTGAGGTCACCGGCGGCGGCCAGCGCGTCGCTGAATTCGCGCAACGAGGTCAGCTGCCGGCCGTTGGCGCCGGTCTCGGCCCAGACCGATTGCAGCGCCTCGAAATCACGCCGCGCCTCGGCCACGTGGCCCAGTGCCGCGCGGGCGAGCACGGCGTTGTGCAGCAACGCGTTGCGTACCGGACCGGGGGGGCCGACGCCCAGCGCGGCCAGGCCTTGCCGGGCGCTTTGCAGCGCCGCCGCGGGCTGGCCGGTCTTGACGGCATGGTCGCTGAGGTTGGCCAGCGCAATGGCCTGTTGACGCGCCGAGCCGCTGGCGCGCGCCAGCACCCCCATGCGCTGCAGCGCCGCTCGGGCGCGCGGTGCGTCGCCCCGCGCCCCAGCCAGTGCGGCCTCGGTGTAGGCCAGGCGCTGCAGCAGTGTGGCGTCGGCACGGCGGCCGGCCAGCGCGCGGGCGCGCTCGAGGTGGTTGGCGGCGGGCACCTGGTCGCGGGTGTCGGCCAGCGCCAGCTGGCTTTCCGACCAGGCCTGGCGGCGTGGGTCACGGCCGGCGGCGGCCAGTGCCAGCGCGGCTTGGCCGTGCGCTTGCGCCACGCCGGTCGAGTGCTGGTCGGCGGCGTTCTGGGCCAGCAGTTGGTGCGCTTGCCAGCGGGTGCGGTGTTCGCAGTCGGCCTGCACCGGCGCCTGGGCGCCGCAGTAGGCGTCATAGCCCGCCAAGGCCCGTTGCGCCAGGGCTTCAACCGCCAGCCGGCCACTGCGCTCGGCCTGCAAGGCTTGCAGCAGCGCGGTGTCGGCGTCAGCCAGGCCGGGTGCCAGGCCAGGGGCCATTGCGGCGCCGGCGGCGGCCAGTGCCTCAAGCGTGCCGGGCGGCAGCGCGTCGGGCTCGCCCAGGCGCGTGGCGACCCAGGCCTGCAGCAACGCGGCCTGGCGGCGGCAGGCCGGTGTGGTGCAGGCGGCGCCCCCGGCCGCGCTGCTGTCGGCCAAGGCGGCACGCGCCCGGCGGGGGGATTCTTCGGCCATCAGCAGCAACGCGTCGAAACGGCTGCCGTCGAATGTGCTGCCGGCGGTATCAGGCGCCGGCGGCGTGGCCGGGGATGCCAGCGTGGCGGCCGCTGCCGGCGCGGTGGCGGGGGGCGCGGCCAGGCCGAGCGACAGCCAGCCCCCCAGCAGCAGGCCAACCCAAGCGTGCCGTGCCCATGACGTGGCCCCGGCACGGCTCGGTCGCACACACCGGGCGGTGCTTGGCGCGGCGATGGGGGCGGTGGGGCGCGCGGGGCCGGGCCGGGTCATTGGCTGGCAGCGAATTGCGGCCGGTCCTCAGCGGGCGGCGCGGGTTGCGGCGGGTACGGCAACGGGAGGGACGTGCCGGCGGGTGGCGACGGCGGTGGCACAGCCGGTGGCGGCGGGCCGGGGCGGTCGGCGGGGCCGGGCCCGCGCGAGGCGGTCAGCTGCACCCGGCCGGCGCGCCAGGCGGTTTCCAGGCCGTGGCTGATTTCAACCAGCTCGACCTCGTTGCGGGCATGCAATTGCCAGACGCCGTAGGCCAGATTGCGGCCGTGGGCCTTGGCCAGGTACAGGGCCGTGTCGACCAGCGCCAGCGCGCGGTCCCAGGACACCGCCAGGCCCGTGGGCTGGGTCGGAAAACTGGCGTAGCCGATCGAGGCGGTCACGGCGACCGCACCTGCGGTCGCGGGCGTGTCTGCCGGGTTCGCGGCGGTCGCAGCGCCGGCCAGCGCCACCGGGCTGTCGGCCACCGCGCACAGCAGGCGCTGCGCCAGCGCCTCCAGCCGCGCTTGCGACAGCGCATGCGCCACCACCAGAAATTCTTCGCCACCCCAGCGCACGATCAGGTCACCGTCGCGCAGCACGCTGCGCAGGCGGCGTGCGACCTCCACCAGCACGCTGTCGCCGGCAGCGTGGCCATGGCGGTCATTGATGCGCTTGAAGTGGTCGATGTCGATCAGCAGCAGCGAGCCCTCGAACGGCGCCGTTGCGCCCCCCGGTGCGGCCTGTTGCACACGCTGCAGGTGGTGGCGGTTGGCCAGGCCGGTGAGGGCATCGTGTTCACTGATGGTGCGCAGCAGGGCATTGCCCTGCTTCAGCGCCAGGTTGTGGCGGCGCAGCCGGTGCAGCAGCAGGCCGGCCACGGCCACCAGCAGCAATGCGGCCAGCGCGGCGGCAGCCCAGAGACGCTGGGTCAGGGTCTGGTTCAGCAGCCGGGCCTGCTGCAAGGCGTTTTCACGTTGCAGCAGGTCCAGCTCGCGCTGCCGGCGCTCATGGTCCTGGCCTTCTTGCAACTCGAGGATGGCCTGCTGCTGGTCGCGGCGCGACACCTCGTCGGCCAGCTTGCGCTGGCGCTGGTAGGCGGCCACCGCCTCGCGCAAGTAGCCGGCGCGCTCCAGGGTGCTGCCGATCTCGCCCTCAAACCGGGCCATGCTGTCGAGGGCGCCCACCCGCGCGTCCAGCGCCATGGCCTCTCGGGTGTAGCGCAGGCCTTGCTCGGGCTGGCGCTTGGCGATCAGCGACAGGCCGATGTTGGCCAGCGCCACCATCTCGGCACTGCGGTCGCCCAGCGCGCGCGCCAGCGGCAGCGCCTCGCGGCCCAGCTTGAGTGCGGTGTCGAAATCGGCCCGCTTGAGGTAGTAGTCCGCCAGGTTGGCCAGGCCCAGTACCGCCACTTCGCGCGATCCGGCGCGCCGCGCATGGGCGATGGACCCCTGCATGGCCTGCAGCTCGCCGGCGGTGTCTCCGGCTTCAGCGCGATAAAACGTCTCTACCGTCAGTGCCCGGGCCAGCGCCAGGTCATCGGCCGCGGTGCGCGCTATTGCCAACGCTTCCTGGTTGGCCGCGGCGCCCGGCTCGACCTGGCCGGCCAGCAGCAGGGTGTAGGCCAGCGCTGACCGGGCTTCGCTGCGCCGCCAGGCGGTGCCGATCCGGTCGGCCAGCGCCAGCGCCTGGTGCTGCAGGCGCAGCGCCCCGTCGAATTCGGCCCGGTCTTGCTTGATGCGTGCATGCAGCTTGAGCAACTGCCAGCGCAGGGCCAGCGGCGCATTGGCCGGCATCACCGCCTGGGCTTCGGCGGCCAGGCGGTCGGCGTTGCGCAGCGGGCCGACATCCTGCGCCTGCGCCGCCCGCACCAGTGCCGCGGCGGCGGCCGCCAGAGGCGCGCGTGGCGCCAAACCGTCCAGTGCATCCAGGGTGGTCTTCACTGCGTCGGCATCGTGCCGGGCGGCCTGCAGCATGCCGCGTACCGCCAGGGCATGCACCTGCTCGGGCGTGCCGGCCGGCAGCAGGCGCAGCAGCGCGCCCAGGGCCTGCGCTGCGGCAGCGGGTTGTGCGCGGCCCGCGTTTTCCAGCCCGGCGAGTTGCTCGGCGATCGCGCCGGCGGCAGGGTTGGCGCTGGCGGCAAGGTGGGCCGCAGCGGCGTTGACCGTGGCCGTGTCGGGCAACGGGCTGGAATCCGCTGGCGAGGCCCACACCGGCCCCACCCCCTGCGTGAGCAGCAGCGCGCCGATGGCGCAGGTGCCCGCAAAAGTGCGGCAGGCGGCGGCGGTAGTCAGCAATGGTGGGCGCACCCACGGCCGCAACAACGGGCGCAGCAACAGTCGCACCCACGACCGCAACAACGGCCGCGCCAGCGGCGGGCGGATGTGGGCGTGGCGCGCAGCATGGCGGGCGTTCATGAAGGCCTATCGGCAAAAACGCCAGCGACTTGACGCCGGCCGGTGGGCCGGTGCAACACCCGGCAAAACGGCCTGCCAGCCGGGCAAAGCGGCGGCAGGGCCGGGCTCAGCCCCGCCAGCACACGGGCTCGGCGGCCACGCGGTTGACATCGACCGCCCGGCGCCGGGCGGTCAACTCAGGCCGGTTGCCAGCCCCTGGGCACCGCGCTCAGCAGGCGCCGGGTGTAGTCCTGCTGCGGCGCGGCCAGGATCTGCGCGGCGCTGGCCTGCTCCACCACCTCGCCGTCTTTCATCACCAGCACCTCGTCGCTGATGAAGCGCACCACCGCCAGGTCGTGGCTGATGAAGACGTAGGACAGGCCCAGTTCGTCCTGCAGGTCGCGCAGCAGGTTCAGCACCTGGGCCTGCACCGACACATCGAGCGCACTGACCGCCTCGTCGAGCACCAGCACCTCGGGGTTGAGCGTCAGGCAGCGGGCAATGGCCACGCGCTGGCGTTGGCCGCCAGAGAACTCGTGCGGGTACTTGGCCATCGCGTCCGGCCCCAACCCCACCTTGACCAGCAGCGCTTGGGCGCGGGCCTCGCGCTCGGCGGTGTCTGCGCCGATGCGGTGGATCGTCATCGGCTCGACCAGAGTCTGGCCGATGGTGAACCTCGGGTTCAGGCTGGCGTACGGGTTCTGGAACACGATCTGGATGCGCCGGCGCATCTGCTGGCGCTCGCGGTCGCTCAGGGTCAGCAGGTTCTGCCCATCGAAGATCACCTCGCCGCCGGTCGGCTCATGCAGGCGCAGCAAGGTCAGGCCCATCGTCGTCTTGCCCGAGCCCGACTCGCCCACCACGCCCAGCGTGTGGCCCCGCTTGAGCTTGAAGTTGACGCCCTGCACCGCTTTGAACTCGCGCTTGCCGAACAGGCCCACTTTGAGGAAGAAGCTCTTGGCCAGCGCCCGCACCTCCAGTACCACCGGCGCATCGGGGTTCTTGACGGCGGCCGCGGCCGTGCTGGCGGTCGCGTTGA
>JBKJKU010000053.1:0-28976 GCA_046597355.1 Aquabacterium sp. | reverse complement strand
CGATCATGAGCACCAGTTCGTACCGCGCCGATGCCGGCACGATCCAGGGCCGGCTCGACCTGGCCAAGTACATCACCATGCCCAAAGGCGAATTGGCCGGCCGGGTGCTGCTGGTGGACGACCTGTCTGACTCGGGTGTCACGCTCAAGGCGGTGGTCGAGCGCTTGCGCGGCGTGCCGTCGATCAGCGACTTGCGTAGCGCGGTGATCTGGGTCAAGGGCGTGTCGAGCTACACCCCCGACTATTTTGTCGAGATGTTGCCCACCAGCCCCTGGATCCACCAGCCTTTCGAGGACTACGACAACCTCAGGCCTGAAGGCCTGGCGAAGAAGTTCTCGGTTTGATCGGACCGCTTACGTTGAGCCGCGGCGCAACTGCCTACAGCGTGAACGGCCTGGCTCGGCAGCCCGTCGACGCGCTGTTTTTCGACGGCTTGGCCCATAGCTTTCTCAATTCATCCCCACAGCGAGCGGCCAAAACAAAAGGCCAGCACTTTCGTGCTGGCCTTGATTATTTTGGTGCCCAGAAGAGGACTCGAACCTCCACGCCGCTAAGCGCTAGTACCTGAAACTAGTGCGTCTACCAATTCCGCCATCTGGGCTGTCTACTGCAAACAGGAGTATAGCATCATAAAAAACCAGATTCCAAGCCCGCCCGCCCTGGGCGCCGCCCTGACGAGCGAAGTCGAAGGCACGGTGCTAGGCCACCGCGACGGCCACGGCTTTGTGCGCCGCGACGACAATGAGCCTGACATCTACCTCTCGCCGCAAGAGATGCGCTCGGTGCTGCACCGCGACCGCATCCGGGTGCGCATCGTGCGTGCTGACCGAAAAGGCCGGCCCGAGGGCCGCGTGATCGACATCGTCGAGCGCCGCAAATCACCCATCATCGGCCGTTTGCTGCACGAAAACAGCGTCTGGCTGGTGGCGCCTGAGGACCGGCGCTATGGCCAGGACATCCTGATCCCCAAAAACGCCACGGCCAATGCGGCGGTGGGTCAAGTGGTGGCGATCGAACTCACCGAGCCGCCGTCGATGTTCTCTCAGCCGGTGGGCCGCATCACCGAGGTGCTGGGCGAGATCGACGACCCCGGCATGGAAATCGAGATTGCGGTGCGCAAGTACGAAGTGCCGCACCGGTTTTCGCCCGAAACCCTGGCCCAGTCCGCCTCGCTGCCCGACCGGGTGCGCGCAACCGACAAGCGCAACCGCATTGACCTGACGGACGTACCGCTGGTCACCATCGACGGCGAGGACGCACGCGACTTTGACGACGCGGTGTACTGTGAGCCGCTGGTCAAGAAGGGCCGCGGCAAAGCAGCGTTCGAGGGCTGGCGCTTGATCGTCGCGATCGCCGACGTCAGCCACTACGTCAAGCCCGGCGACCCGCTGGACGACGATGCCTACGAGCGTGCGACCTCGGTCTACTTCCCGCGCCGGGTGATCCCGATGCTGCCCGAAAAAATCAGCAACGGCCTGTGCTCGCTGAACCCCGACGAAGAGCGGCTGAGCATGGTCTGCGACATGCTGGTGGACGCGGCCGGCGTCATCAGCGCCTACCAGTTCTACCCCGCAGTGATCCGCTCACACGCCCGGCTGACCTACACCGAGGTGGCCAACATCCTGGGCAACACCCGGGGTGTCGAGGCCCAACGCCGAGCCGATCGCGTGCCTGACCTGATCCACCTGCATGAGGTCTACCGGGCGCTGCTGAAGAACCGTGGCCTGCGCGGCGCGATCGACTTCGAGACCACCGAGACCCAGATCGTCTGCGACGACAACGGCCGCATCGAGAAGATCGTGCCACGCACCCGCACCGAGGCGCATCGGCTGATCGAAGAAGCGATGCTGGCGGCCAACGTCTGCGCCGCCGAATTCATCGAGAGCCACAAGCATCCGGCGCTGTACCGGGTGCACGAGGGGCCGACGCCCGAGAAACGGGTGACGCTGCAGAACTACCTGCGCTCGCTGGGCCTGGGTTTCAGCTTGAGCGACGACCCCAAGCCGTCCGAGTTGCAGGCGATCTCGCTGGCCACCAAGGACCGGCCGGATGCGCCGCAGATCCATTCGATGCTGCTGCGCTCGATGCAGCAGGCGGTCTACACCTCGGGCAATGCCGGCCACTTCGGCCTGGCCTATGAGGCCTATGCCCACTTCACCAGCCCGATCCGGCGCTACCCCGACCTGTTGGTGCACCGGGTCATCAAGGCCCTGCTGCTGGGCAAGCGCTACCTGCTGACCGGCAGCGCGGTCGAGCACACCGCTGCCGCCTTGCCGGCGCCCACGCCGGTGCGCAAGCTGGGCAAGGCGGCCAAACCGCCGGCCTCCGCGCAAGACGCTGGCCTGTGGGAGGCCGCCGGTGGCCACTGCAGCGCCAACGAGCGCCGGGCCGACGAGGCCTCGCGCGATGTCGAAGCCTGGCTCAAATGCCGTTACATGCGCGACCGCCTGGGCGAGGAGTTTGCCGGCACCGTCACAGCGGTCACCAGCTTTGGCCTGTTTGTCACGCTCGACGAGTTGTATGTCGAAGGGCTGGTGCACATCACCGAACTGGGCGGTGAGTACTTTCGCTTCGATGAGGCCCGCCAAGACCTGCGCGGTGAGCGCAGCGGCGTGCGCTACGGCGTGGGCTCACGGGTGCGGGTGCAGGTCAGCCGGGTCGATCTGGACGGCCGCAAGATCGACTTCCGCCTGGTGCGTGAAGGCGAGACCGATGCGCTGGTGGTGCGCAGCAGCAGGCCCAAGTCGGCCGGTGGCGGATCTGCCAGCGACGAGTTGAAGGAGGTACAGACCCGTGACCGTGCCGCCAAGGCTGGGCGTGCCAAGGCGGTGGCGGCGCGGGGTTCGCCAGCCAGCAAGAAGGGGCGGGCAGCCAAGCCTGCGAAGGCGCGTACCAAGCGCTGACCGGCCTCATGCGGTGACGGCGCCCACAGGCCGCGCCGGTACGTCTTACGCCGCGCCAACGTTGCGCACCGCTGTCCGGGTGCGCACGGCGTTGCCTCAGTTGCCCGCCGGCAGGCTGGCCGCCATCGTGTCGATCAGGTCGGCGGCGCGCAGCGGCAGGCGCAGACGCAGGGTTCGGGCGTCGCCTTGCTCGGCGGCATGGCCGTGCAGCCAGACCGTGGCTGCTGCAGCCTCAAAGCCGTACTGGCCGCCCGTTTGCGACCACAGCCCGCCCAACCAGCCGGCCAGCACATCACCGGTGCCGGCGCTGCCCAACCGGGCATTGCCTGTGGGGTTGAGGTACGGCACGCGGCCGGGTGCGGCGATGACCGTGCCTGAGCCCTTCAGCACGACCGTCGCACTGAGCTGTGCGGCCAGGTCTTGCGCGTTGCGCTGGCGCTGCGCCTGGACCGCTGTAGCCGTGGTGCCCAGCAAGCGGGCGGCTTCAAGCGGGTGCGGAGTCAAGACAGTGGGCGCACCGACCTTGCCGCGCTGCACCAGTGCAGCGCGCAGGTCCGTATCCGCAGCCACCGCGTTGAGCGCATCGGCGTCCAGCACCAGCCGCGCCGCGTGCGTGATCACCGCCGGCAACACGGCCCGCACCGCAGCGCCACCGCCGCAGCCGCACACCACCGTGCAACGGGCCAGAAAATCAGCCGCCAGCGCATCGTGCACACTGCGCAGCATCAACTCGGGCCGGGCTGCGCTCGTGGCGGTATCGCCGTCCAGCCGGGCCAGGTAGACGCGGCCGGCGCCAGCCGTCAAGGCTGCGCTGGCGGCCAGCAGCGCCGCACCGCCCATGCCGGGCGCACCGCCCAGCACCAGCACGTCGCCAAAGCTGCCCTTGTGCTGGGCATGGCTGCGGTTAGGCAGCAGCGTTTTCAGGATGTTGCGGCCGGACAAGTTGGCGCTGGCGGCAACCTCGCCGGTATCCACGCTCAGACTGTCGAGCCAGATGCGGCCAGCAAAGTCACGACCGCTCGCGGTGAACAGGCCTGGCTTGAGGGTCAGCAGCGCCAGGGTATGGGTGGCCACCACCGCCGCATTCCCGAGCAGCCGGCCGGTGTCGCCGCACAGGCCGGTGGGCAGGTCCACCGCCAGCACTGGCACACGGGGGTGCTGCAAGCGCAGCACGGCGGCTGCGATACCGCCTTCGGGCGCACGGCGTGACCCGAGGCCGAGCAGTGCGTCGATCAGGGCATCGGCCGGACGGTCGTCGGGCCAGGGCCGGTCCAGACCTTCGACGATGCACACGCCCGCCTGCCGGGCCTGGCTCAGCGCGTGCAAGGCGTCGGCCGGCAGTCGGCTGGCATCGCCCAGCAGATTGACCGCCACATCCAGACCAGCCAGCCTCAGGTGGCGCGAGGCCACCAGCCCATCGCCGCCGTTGTTGCCCGGGCCGGCCCAGACCTGGACCCGCCGGGCCTGCGGCGCCACTGCCAATGTCAGCCGAGCCACACCCTGGCCCGCGGCGGCCATCAAGGCGTGGGGCGCGCTGGCCGCCAAGGCCACCTGTTCGATGCGCCGGCTGGCGGCTGCGTCGAACAACGGCCAGTCCCGGGCCGACGGCAACACCGCCTGCGGTCCGTTACCCGCTGCGAGCTGCCGTGCCATCAGGCCGGGCTGGGTCATGGTTTCTCCGGTCCAGGGTAAGCCGTAGGGGTGCTGCGCAGGCATTGTGCTTTACTGGCTTTTTGCTGCGCCGGGTAGGTGCAGCCCGACCCGCAGGAGACCCTCCCATGTTCAAACAACTCGTCGTCGGTGTGGCAATTGCCGCCGGCCTGGCGTCCGGCGCCGCGCAGGCCCAGCAGTTTTTTCGCATCGGCACCGGCGGCACCGCCGGAACCTACTACCCCGTGGGCGGCATGATCGCCAACGCGGTGTCGCAGCCGGGCAAGATCGTCGTCACGGCCCAGGCCAGCAACGGGTCGCTGGCCAATGTCACCGGCATTGCCGGCGGCGCGCTGGAGTCCGGCTTCAGCCAGGCTGATGTGGCCAGTTGGGCGTACACCGGCAAGGGCGTGTTCGACGGCAAGCCCGCCATCACCGGTTTGCGGCTGATCGCCAACCTGTACCCCGAGAGCGTGCACGTCGTGGCCCGCAAAGGCGCTGGCATCAAGACGGTGGCCGACCTGAAGGGCAAGCGGGTGGCACTGGATGAGCCGGGTTCGGGCACCCTGATCAACGCCCGCACCATCCTGGCGGCGTACGGCATCAAGGAGTCCGACATCAAGCCCGAGTACATCAAGCCGAACCAGGCGGGTGACAAGCTGAAGGACGGCTCGATTGACGCCTTTTTCTTCACCGGCGGCTCGCCGGCCGGTGCCATCGCCGAACTGGCCTCGTCGGGCGCCGGCATCGAGCTGATCGCCATCGACGGCCCGCAGGCCGACGCGATCCGCAAGAGCGATGGCTTCTTCTCGCCCGACATGATCGCCGCCGAAACCTACAAGGGCATTGGCGCGGTCAAGACCCTGTCGGTGGGCGCGCAGTGGGTAACCAGCGACAAGGCCGATGCCAACACGGTCTACGAGATCACCAAGGCGCTGTTTGCCGAGTCAGGCCAGAAGGCGATGGGCGCCGGCCATGCCAAGGGCAAGTTCATCACCAAGGAAAACGCAGTCAAGGGTGCCGGCATCCCGTTGCATCCGGGCGCCGAGAAGTTCTACAAGGAAGCGGGTTTGTTGAAGTAGGGCGCGGGGTGGTTGGCGCCGCCGGCACTGGCACCCACTGACCGTCGCGGGCAGGCACATGCTGCCGCGCGTTTTCAAGCTGTCCGGGATTCACCGCTGATGCCCACTGCCTTGCCCGATTCTTCGCTCGCTACCTTGCCTGCTACCTTGCCCGATGAGCGCCAACTGCAGGCGCTGGAAGAAAAGTTCGACCCCGAGATGCGCTTCCGGCCGCTGGTCCAGCCGGCGGTGGCCCTGGTCGGCGGCTTGCTGGTGCTGCTGTCGGCATTCCACTACTACACCGCCGGGTTTGGCCTGCTGCAGGAGGTAACGCACCGCGGTGTGCACTTGGCGTTTGTGCTGGGCTTGATTTTCCTGGTGTTCCCGCACCGGCAAGCGCTGTTGACGGAGCCGCTGCGGCCGGGCTTGTTGGCGCCGGGTGGGGTGCCTTGGTTCGATTGGTTGCTGGCCGGCGCGGTGGCGGCGTCGGTGCTCTATATCCCGTGGATCTTCGACGACCTGGCCTTTCGGGTGGGCAACCCGGGCACCTTGGATGTGCTGATGGGCACGGTGCTGATCGTGTCGCTGCTCGAAGCTACCCGACGCAGCATGGGCTGGCCGTTGCCGATCATCGCGATCGCTTTCATGGCCTATGCGCTGGCTGGGCCGATATTCCCGGGCCTGCTGCAGCACGCTGGCGCCAGTTGGAGCCAACTGGTCAACCACCAGTACCTGACCAGCCAGGGTGTCTACGGCATCGCGGTGGGTGTCGTGGCGACCTACGTTTTTCACTTCGTGCTGTTTGGCGTAATGGCCACCCGCATCGGGCTGGGCCAGCTGTTTCTCGATGTGGCGTCGAGCATCGCCGGGCGCTATGCCGGCGGGCCGGCCAAGGTCAGCGTGTTTGGCTCGGCGCTGTTTGGCATGTTGTCGGGATCGTCGGTGGCCAATGCGGTGACGGTGGGCTCGCTCACCATCCCCGCGATGATCCGGGTCGGCTACCGGCGTGAATTTGCAGCGGCGGTGGAGGCTGCGTCCAGCACCGGCGGACAGATCACACCACCGGTGCTGGGCGCGGCCGCCTTCTTGATGATCGAGTTTCTGGCGGTGCCCTACCAGACCATCATCGTGGCGGCAACGGTGCCGGCCTTCATGCACTTTTTTGGCGTGTTCATGCAGGTGCATTTCGAGGCTAAACGCTTTGGCCTGCGGGGCCTGACCGAGGCCGAGATGCCCCGGCTGCGCCAGTCGCTGCGCGAGCGCTGGCCCACGCTGATCCCGCTGGCGCTGCTGATCTTTGTGCTGGTCAGCGGCCGCACGCCCTACCTGGCGGCGTTTTGCGGCATCAGCTCGTGTGCCATCGTGGGGCTGAGCACCCGGGCGCTTGGCAACCGCCCGGCCAACTGGGCCTTGTTGGTGGGGCTGCATGCGGTGCTGGGCGGGCTGGTGTTTGGCGGCCTGCAGCACGAGGGCGCCAAGCTGGCGGTGTTTGCCGGCGGCGTGGGGGTGGCGGTGCTGGCGATCCGGTGGGGCGGCGTCACTGGCCGTATCGCACCGGCGGTGCTGCTAGAAGCGTTTGAGACCGGCGCCAAATACGCGCTGGCGGTGGGCGCGGCGGCCGCCAGCGTGGGCCTGGTGATTGGCGTGGTCACGCTGACCGGCGTGGGTTTCAAGCTCAGCACCATCATCACCGGCGCGGCCAACGCGATGGGCAGCGGCGTCGGCACCTGGCTACCGGCCGAGTGGGTGGCACCCGCCACGCTGGCGCTGCTGGTGGCGCTGGTGATGACCGGGCTGGTGTGCATCCTGCTGGGCTGCGGCATCCCGACCACGGCCAACTACATCATCATGGTCACGGTGGCCGCACCCACGCTGGTGCTGATGGGGGTCGAGCCCCTGGTGGCGCACTTCTTTGTCTTCTACTACGGCGTGCTGGCTGACATCACGCCGCCGGTGGCGCTGGCGGCCTACGCGGCGGCCGGCATGGCGGGCAGTGACCCGTTCAAGACCGGCAACATGGCGTTCAGGCTGGGGCTGGCCAAAGCTCTCGTGCCGTTTGTCTTCGTGTTTTCACCGTCGTTGCTGCTGGTGGCCAAGGGCTTCACCTGGTATGACTTCAGCGTGACCTTCATCGGCTGCATCCTGGGCATCAGCCTGCTGGCGGCGGCGCTGTCGAAATTCTTGCTGGTCGAGATGCGGCGCTGGGAGCAGTTGCTGTGCGGCCTGGGTGCGGTGCTGATGGTGGTGCCAGGCCTGGTCAGCACGCTGATCGGTGCGGCGGTGGCCGCGCCGGTGTTGTTGCACCAGTGGGCAGGCTGGCGCAGGGCGGCAGTGCGCGTTTGAGGTAGAGCGCGTCAGCGGCGGGCCAGCCGCGCCACATCCAGCCCTTCGACATCGATCGCCGGTGCCCGCCCCGCCAGCTGATCCGCCAGCACCCGGGCCGAGCCGCAAGCCAGGGCCCAGCCGCTCGATCCATGGCCCAGGTTGAGCCACACCCCCGGCACGCCGCTGGCGCCCAGCACCGGCGGCCCGTCGGGCAGCATCGGCCGGGCGCCTTTCCAGGCCTGGATCTGGCCGTGCTGGGCGCAGCCCGGGTACCAGTCGTCCAGCACCTTGTGCAGGGTGTGGATCGCCGCTGCGTTGTGCTGTGCCAGGTCACCACCCAGCTCGGCGCTGCCGGCCACCCGCACCCGCTGGCCCAGGCGGCTGATCGCCACCTTGTATTTCTCGTCCATCACGGCCGATGCCGGGCCCAGGTCGGGATGCCCTTCGACCAGACGCAGCGGCGCGGTGATCGAATAGCCATGCACCGCCACCAGCGGCAGGCGCAGGCCCAGGGGTTTGAGCAAGCCGCGTGAGCCCAGCGCCGCGCAGACCACGACCGCGTCGAATACCTCTGGCGTCGGCGCTTCGGTGCTGCCGTTGGCCTGGTGCCAGACCGCAGGCTGCTGGCCGCCGTCCAGGTGGTGAACGCTGTGCCCGAAGCGGAACACCGCGCCGCGCTGCTGCGCTTCGGCCCGCAGCAGGTGGGCAAACTGGCGGCAGTTGCCCACCTCGTCATCGGGCAGGTGCACCGCAGCGTGCAAAGGGGTGTCCGGGTTCAGGCCGCGCTCGATGCCGCGGGCGCGGGCACCATCGATCAGGTGGAAGTTGATGCCCAGCTCGGCCAACAGCCTCAGGCTGCCGCGCGCCGCTGTCAGGTCGCGGGCGGTGCGCAGCAGCACCAGGTAGCCACGCGCCTGTTCATGCTCCAGATGCAGGCTGCTGCTCAACAGGGCCAGCCGCTGCTGGCTGTAACGCGCCAGCCGGTACAGCCGGGCGCGGTTGGCGGCATAGACCGGTGCCCGGCAGGCCCGCCACCAGCGCCAGATCCAGCCCAGTTGGCCGGGTGCCAACGGCCGCGCCAGCCGCACTGGCGCGTGGCGCGACAGCAAATGCCGCAGCACCTTGGCCGGCATGCCCGGCGCTGCCCAGGGCGTGACATAGCCCGGCGCTACCACGCCGGCGTTGGCAAAGCTGGTCTCCTCGGCCACGCTGGCGCGGCGTTCGAACACCGTGACCTGGTGGCCGTCGCTGGCAAGCTCAAAGGCTGTCGTGACGCCGACGATGCCGGCGCCGATCACCGCCACCCGCACCGTCAGGTGCTCCGGCCTGTGGCGCTGAGGCCCGAACCGGCGGCGGCAGCGGCGGCGGCGGTCGCCAGTGCCGATTCAATCGTCAACGACACGCCCAGCACGCTGTCGTCGTGCATCGCCGGGCCCCAGACCATCAGGCCGACCGGCATTTGGTCAGCGGCCTGGCAAGGCAGCGACAGTGCGCAGCCGTCCAGCATGTTGATGGCGGACGCGTTGCGCAGCAGCAGCGCATTGATCGCAAAAAAGCGCTGTTCGCTGGCCAGCAGCGGGGCCAGGGCCGGCGCCACCATCGGCACGGTGGGCGACAGCAGGGCGTCGAAGCCCTGGACCTCGGCTTCGATGCTGGCGATCCAGGCGCGCCGGGCATGCACCAGGTCGATGTAGTCGGCGGCGGTCATGGCCTCGCCGCGGCGGATGCGTTGGGACACCCGAGGGTCGTAGTCGGCGGCGCGCCGGCCCAGCCTGGCGCGGTGCCAGGCCCAGCTTTCGGCGGCGGTGAAGCCGGCCTGCGCCTGCAGTCCGGCCAGATGGGCCAGCGGCGTGAGGGGCAGCGCCTCGATGCGCGCACCGGCGGCCCGCAGTGTGGCCAGCGTGTCCTCGAAGGCGCGCGCCACGTCGCTGTCCAGGCCATCGAGCATCACCGTTTGCGGCACCGCCAGCCGCAGCGCCTGCAGCGGCCGTGCCAGCGGCCGGGGTAGGCGGGCCGCCAGCAGGCCGTGCACCAGCACCGCGTCACGCACGCTGCGGGTGATGGCACAGGCCGTGTCGAGCGTGCTGGACAACGGTATTGCGCCTTCCAGCGGCGTCAGGCGCTGGGTGTTCTTGAAGCCGACCAGGCCCTGCAGTGCGGCCGGGATGCGGATCGAGCCGCCAGTGTCCGATCCCAGCGCCGCCCAGGCCGCGCCGGTGGCCACCGACACGGCGCCGCCCGAGGTGCTGCCACCGGGGATCCGGGGTGTCGGGTTGTGGCTGAAGGTGACCGGGTTGACCGGTGTGCCGAAATGCGGGTTGATGCCCACGCCCGAGTAGGCAAATTCGCTCAGGTTGGTGTGGCCGGTCAGTGCGGCACCGGCGCTGCGCAGCCGTGCCACGGCAGGGCAGTCGGCGGTGGCCGGTGCGGCGTCGTTCATGGCCCGCGAGCCTGCGGTGGTCGGGTGTCCTGCAACGTCGAACAAATCCTTGATCGACACCGCCAGTCCGGCCAGCGGTGGCAGCGGCAAGCCGACCGCACGCGCGGCGTCCACCGCCGCGGCCACAGCCCGGGCCTGGTCATCGAAGCGCCGGATGTAGACCCGGTCGCAAGCCGGGCTGTTGGCTGCTGCCAGGGCGTTTTGCAGCAGGCTGGTGGCGCTGACCTCACCCGCATTGATCGCCGCCACCGAGTCGTGCAAGTCAGCTTGCCGGCTGGTCGCAACGGCTCCGGATGCTACAATCTTTGGGTTTATCTGGATGTCCATGTGGGCCGTTGGTGGTTCGCAACCGATAGTGCACCGTTGGTGCATTGGACGCTGGATGAATAAATCGCGAACCGGCTGTCGAGAGGTGTCGCTGATCTGTAAATCACGGCGAGCGGGTGGTCTGGTGGGTTCACAGGCCGCGGCTAGCAGGTGTTTTCAGCAGCGATTCGCGCCGGATTCTAGACCCAACCTTCGGAGTTACCCATGTCAGTCACCATGCGTGAAATGCTGGAAGCCGGCGTCCATTTTGGACACCAAACCCGCTTCTGGAACCCCAAGATGGCGCCGTACATCTACGGCCATCGCAACAAGATTCACATCATCAACCTCGAGAAGACGCTGCCCAAGTTCGAGGAGGCGATGAAGTTCGTTCGCAAGCTCAGCGGCAAGCGCGGCACGATCCTGATGGTGGGCACCAAGCGCCAGGCGCGCGACGTGATCAACATGGAAGCGCACCGCTCGGGCATGCCTTTTGTCGACCAGCGCTGGCTCGGCGGCATGCTGACCAACTTCAAGACGGTCAAGGGGTCGCTGAAAAAGTTGAAGGAAATGCAGGTCACCAAGGAAGCCGGCCTGGACGCGCTGTCCAAGAAGGAAGGCCTGATGTTCGAGCGTGAACTGGCCAAGCTCGAAAAAGACATCGGCGGCATCCAGGACATGAGCGCGCTGCCCGACGCGCTCTTCGTGATCGACGTCGGTTACCACAAGATTGCGGTGGCCGAAGCCATCAAGCTCGGTATCCCGATCATCGGCGTGGTTGACACCAACCACTCGCCGATCGGCATCGACTACGTCATCCCCGGCAACGACGACTCGGCCAAGGCCGTGGCGCTGTACGCCAAGGCGGTGGCCGATGCGGTGCTCGAAGGCCGTGCCAACGCGGTCAATGAAGTGGTGGCCGCAGTTGCCGGCACCGACGAGTTTGTCGAGGTCGACGAAGGCGCTTGAGGCCTTGTTTGTCAAGCCTTGAAAAGGGGCTTCACAGCCCCTTTTTCACAAGGGCTTGACCGACCCCATCTTGGGCGACCGCACGGGCGCCTTGTTTTGAAGGGCTGCCGTGTGGCCGCCCGCAGCACTGGAGATTGAACATGGCAGCAATCACTGCAAGCATGGTCGGCGAACTGCGCGCCAAGACCGATGCGCCGATGATGGAATGCAAGAAGGCACTCACCGAGGCCGAAGGCGACATGGGTCGCGCCGAAGAGATCTTGCGCGTCAAGCTGGGCAACAAGGCCGGCAAGGCCGCCTCACGCATCACCGCTGAGGGCGTCATCGCGATCTCGGTTGCTGGCAACACTGGCGCGATGATCGAAATCAACTGCGAGACCGATTTCGTCTCGAAGAACGATTCGTTCCTGGCCTTCACCAAGAATTGCGCCGAATTGGTGGCCGCCAGCAACCCGGCGGATGTCGCCGCGCTGTCGGCGCTGCCGCTGGCGCAAGAGAGCTTCGGCCCGACGGTCGAGGACGTGCGCAAGGGCTTGATCGGCAAGATCGGCGAGAACGTGGCGATCCGCCGCTTCAAGCGTTTTGCCGGTGACGGCAAGCTGGCCACCTACCTGCACGGCACCCGCATCGGTGTGGTCGTCGAGTTCACCGGTGACGGTGATTTGGCCAATGCGGCCGGCAAGGACGTGGCGATGCACGTGGCGGCGATGAAGCCGGTGTCGGTGTCGTCTGCCGACGTGCCGGTCGAACTGGTCGAAAAAGAGCGCCGCATCGCTGCCGAAAAAGCGTCGGAAGACGCGGCTGTCGCCGTGGCCGCCGGCAAGGCTGTGCAGTCGCCCGAGATCGTCGCCAAGCGGGTTGAAGGCTCGGTGCAGAAGTACCTGAAGGAGGTCTCGCTGTTCAACCAGGCCTTCGTCAAGAACGACAAGCAGACGGTCGAGCAGATGCTCAAGGCCGCCAGCACGGTGGTGGCTGGCTTCACCATGTACGTGGTGGGCGAGGGCATCGAGAAGAAGGTGGACGACTTCGCTGCCGAGGTGGCCGCACAGGTCGCGGCTGCCAAAGGCGCCTGAGCCGTTCCGGATTGGCAGCGCGGTCGATACCCGGCAGCACTGCTTTTATCGACGCCGGGCCCCACGGCGGACAGCGGGCTGATCGCCTGCCGTCCACCGAACCCCTTCAAAGCGCAGGCGGCCAACCCGCCCGCGCCGCTTAAACTGTGATCTTCCCGCCAGGGTCCCGCCAAGGAGCTTTCTGCATGGCCGCCTACAAGCGCATTCTTCTCAAGCTGTCGGGCGAAGCCTTGATGGGCGACGACGCCTACGGCATCAACCGCGCCACCATCGTGCGCATGGTGCGCGAGGTGCAGGAGGTGACGGCGCTGGGGGTGGAGGTGGCGGTCGTGATTGGCGGCGGCAACATCTTTCGCGGCGTGGCGGGTGGGTCGGTGGGCATGGACCGCGCGACAGCCGATTACATGGGCATGCTGGCCACCGTGATGAACGCGCTGGCGCTGGCCGACGCCATGCGGGTCGAGGGTGTTACCGCCCGAGTGATGTCGGCCATCGCCATCGAGCAGGTGGTCGAGAGCTATGTGCGGCCCAAGGCCTTGCAGTACCTGGAAGAGGGCAAGGTTGTGATCTTTGCCGCCGGCACCGGCAACCCGTTTTTCACCACCGATACCGCAGCCGCCTTGCGCGGCGCCGAGATCGGGGCGCAAATCGTGCTCAAGGCCACCAAGGTGGACGGTGTCTACACTGCCGACCCCAAGAAAGACCCGTCGGCCACGCGCTACACCAGCGTGAGCTTCGACGAAGCCATTTCCAAGAACCTGCAGGTGCTGGACGCTACCGCGTTTGCACTGTGCCGTGACCAGAAGCTGCCGATCAAGGTGTTTTCGATCTTCAAGCCCGGTGCGCTCAAGCGTGTTGTGCTGGGCGAGGACGAAGGCACGCTGGTTCACGTCTGACCTGTGCCTGAACCGCGCCTGAACCGCGTTTTGACTCCGTTTGTCCCGTCGAGATCCACCATGACCATTGCTGACACCAAGCACACCGCCGAGAGCAAGATGCTCAAGTCCATCGAGGCTTTCAAGGGCGAAATCCAGAAGATCCGCACTGGCCGGGCGCACCCTGGCATTCTCGATTCGGTGCATGTCGATTACTACGGCTCGATGGTGCCCATCACCCAGGTCGCCAACGTTTCGCTGCTCGATGCCCGCACGATCAGCGTGCAGCCCTGGGAAAAGGGCCTGTCGGCGAAGATTGAAAAAGCCATCCGGGAAAGTGATCTGGGCCTGAACCCGGCCTCGCAGGGCGACCTGATCCGCGTGCCCATGCCCGCCCTGACCGAAGAGCGTCGGCGTGACCTTGGCAAAGTGGTGCGCAATGCCGGCGAAGACTGCAAGGTGGCGGTTCGCAACCTGCGCCGCGAGGCCAACGAGCAACTCAAGAAGCTGCTCAAGGACAAGGCCGTCACCGAAGACGACGAGCGCCGTGCCCAGGAAGACGTGCAAAAACTCACCGACCGGGTGGTGGCCGAGGTCGACAAGCTGGTGCACGGCAAAGAAGCCGAGATCATGGCCGTTTGACCGCCACAACGATGAAGCAATGTGAGCCGTTGCCTGCTGTGCAGGTCACCTGCTGGGTTGGAAGCGGTCCGGCCTGTGGTCGCCGGGGCGCTTGCACGGCCTACGTGCCGGGCGAGGGGCAGCTTTGATGCGTGATCCGTCGGTGCCGCGCCACGTGGCGATCGTGATGGACGGCAACGGCCGGTGGGCCAAAAAGCGCTATTTGCCGAGGTTTTTCGGCCACAAGGCGGGCGTGGATGCGCTGGTCAAGGTGATCAACGCCAGCGCCGACCGCGGCGTCGAGTACCTCACGGTGTTCGCGTTTTCGTCCGAAAACTGGAAACGGCCTGAGGACGAGGTTTCCGGCCTGATGGGCTTGGTGCTGGTCGCGGTCACCAAATACCTCGCCAAGCTGGCCCGCGACGGTGTGCGCATCATCATCGTCGGCGACCGCAATGCGGTGTCTGACCGCTTGCGCGCCGCCTGGGCCGAGGCCGAGAGCGCCACCCAGCACAACACCCGTATCACGCTGTCGGTGGCCTTCAATTACGGTGGCCGTTGGGACGTGGTGCAGGCTTGCAAAAAGGCTGTGGCGGCCGGCTTGAGCGCCGACCAGATCACCGAAAAATCGCTCTCTGACTACATGGCGATGCGCCACGCTCCCGATCCGGATCTGTTTATCCGCACTGGCGGCGAGGTGCGCATCAGCAATTTCCTGCTCTGGCAGGTGGCCTACTCCGAACTCGTGTTCACAGACTGCCTGTGGCCCGATTTCGACGTGCACGCGCTGGATGCGGCGCTGACGGATTACGCCGGACGCGAGCGGCGATTTGGCGCCGTCTCGGCGGCAGTCGCCGAGGTGTCGGGTGCCTGAGGTGCGATGCTAGGCCAGCGCGTTATCACTGCCGTAGCGCTGCTGGCGCTGCTGTTGCCGGCGCTGTTTGCGGCCAGCCCGCTGCCTTTTGCCTTGCTCACGCTGGTGTTGATCAGTGCGGCTGGCTGGGAGTGGGCCCGGCTTAACGGCGCGGCCACGCCGGCACTGGCGCTGGGCTCGGGCGGCTTGCTTGCGCTGTTGTGCGGGCTCAGCCTGTCGCACCTGGCCCAGGTTGGCCAGGCCGCCGGCCTGTGGTGGTTGGCTGCCGCAGTCTGGCTGCTGGGCGGTGGCTGGGCGCTGCGGCGGGGCCCGGCTGGCTGGTTACCCTTGCCCCAATGGCTGCGGTGGGCGCTCGGCATGGCCGGGTTGTGGCTGGCCTGGCTGGCGATCGCGCAGGCCCGCAGCATCGGTGTCAACTTCCTGCTGTCGGTGATGTGTGTGGTGTGGGCGGCAGATATTTCGGCATACTTTTGCGGGCGGGCCTTTGGCAAGCGCAAACTGGCGCCCACCATCAGCCCCGGCAAAAGCTGGGAAGGGGTGTACGGCGGCGCGGCCGGTGTGCTGCTGCTGGCAGCGGGCTGGTTGTGGCTGGACGCCCACTTCAGCTTCGATTCCCCCAGCCTGTTCCTGCTGTTGCGTCAGCGCCTGGGGTTGGGTGGCTTGTTGCTGGCGGCCTTGCTGTTGACGGCGCTCAGCGTGATGGGCGATTTGTTCGAGTCCCTGGTCAAGCGTGCTGCCGGGGTCAAAGATTCCAGCGGGCTGCTGCCAGGCCACGGCGGCGTGCTCGACCGGGTCGATGCGCTGCTGCCGGTGCTGCCGGTGGCCTTGGCGCTGATCAGCCTGTAGCGCGCAGTGCGTCGTCGCCCTTGAAAGCCCCTGACATGGTTCAACGTGTGTGCCTGCTCGGTGCCACCGGCTCGGTGGGCACCAGCACGCTCGAGGTCATGTCGCTGCACCCCGAGCGCTACGAGGTGTTTGCGCTCACGGCCCAGCACCGGGTGGCCGAGCTGGCCGAGCTGTGCCGCCGCTGGACACCGCGATTTGCAGCGGTCGGCACGTCTGAGCAGGCCGATTGGCTGCGCAACGAACTGGCCGCAACCCGGGTCGGCGCGGGTCTGCGCACCGAGGTGCTGTACGGTGCCCAGTCGCTCTGCGAGCTGGCCGCGCACCCCGAGGTGGACAGCGTGATGGCCGCCATCGTGGGTGCCGCCGGCTTGCCACCCTGCATCGCTGCGGCGCGTGCCGGCAAACGCCTGATGCTGGCCAACAAGGAGGCGCTGGTGGTCGGAGGCCGGCTGTTCATGCAGGCGGTGCAACAGGGCGGCGGGCTGCTGCTGCCGATCGACAGCGAACATTCGGCGATATTCCAGTGCCTGCCCGAGGACCGAACCGCCTGGTCCCGGCGCATCGACCACATCGTGCTGACCGCCTCGGGCGGACCGTTTCGCAGCCGCGACCCGGCCACGCTGCACAGCGTGACGCCCGACGAGGCCTGCGCCCACCCGAACTGGGTGATGGGCCGCAAGATCTCGGTCGACTCCGCGACGATGATGAACAAGGCGCTCGAGGTGATCGAGGCGCGCTGGCTGTTCGACCTCGCGCCCGAGCAGGTGAGGGTGGTGCTGCATCCCCAAAGCATCATCCATTCGATGGTGGTTTGCCGCGACAACTCGGTGCTGGCCCAACTCGGCACGCCGGACATGAAAGTGCCGATCAGCGTTGGCCTGGCCTGGCCGGACCGGGTGGCCTCGGGTGCCGCGGCGCTGGACTTCCTGACGACGCCACCGCTGACCTTCGAGCCTGCCGACGTGCAGCGCTTTCCGGGTCTGGGCCTGGCGTTTGATGCGCTGCGCGGCCCTGAGGGCAGTACCGCCGTGCTCAATGCGGCCAATGAAGTGGCTGTGGCCGCCTTCCTGGCCGGCGGCGTGCGCTTCACCGATATCCACCGTATCAACGCCGAAACCGTTTCGGCGCTTGCGCCCAGCCCGGCCGATGCCGCCACGCTGGACGACCTGCTGGCGCTGGATGGCCGGGCACGAACACTTGCCTTGTCCCTGTCCCGGGAGCTGAGCCGATGATCACGACTGTTCTTGCCTTCTTGTTGACGCTGGGTGTGCTGATCGTCGTGCACGAGTACGGCCACTACCGGGTCGCGGTGGCCTGCGGCGTCAAGGTGCTGCGCTTTTCGATCGGATTTGGCCGGGTGATCTGGCGCCACCAGAAGTCGCCCGACCACACCGAGTTTGTGTTGTCGGCGCTGCCGCTGGGCGGCTATGTGCGCATGCTCGATGAGCGCGAAGCGCCGGTGTCGGCCGCCGAGCTGGGCCAGGCCTTCAACCGCAAGACGCTGTGGCAGCGCACCGCCATCGTCGCTGCCGGTCCGGTTGCCAACCTGTTGCTGGCGGTGCTGCTGTACGCGTCATCGCACTGGCTCGGCGTGGACGAGCCCAAGGCGCTGCTGGGCGCGCCGGTGGCGGGCAGTGTGGCCGAGCGCGCCGGCATGCGCTCAGGTGATTGGGTGCGGTCCTGGCAGGACAGTGACGGCCAGTGGGTGGATGTGCGCTCGGTCAACGACCTGCGCTGGCAAGTGACGCAGCACATGCTGCGTGGCGAGCCGCTGCAACTGCAGCTCAGCGACGGCGCCGGCCGCAACACCCGCCAGGCGCGTCTGGGCCTGGATGAACTGGGCGCGCAAGAGCTGGATGCCGCGCTGATGAAACGCATCGGGCTGGGCATGCCGTACAGCGAGCCGGTGTTGGGTGAGGTCAAGGCCGGTGGCCCGGCCGCGGCCGCCGGCCTGCGCAATGGCGACCGCGTACTGCGGGTTGACGGCGCCGGAGTTGCCGATGCGCAAGGCCTGCGGGAGCGCATCCGCGCGGCGGTCGGTGAGGGTGCCGGGCAGCCGATGGCCTGGCTGGTGCAGCGCGGCGGGCAGACGCTGGAGGTGGTTGTCACACCCCGGGTGGTGCGGGACGCCGAGCGCGCAAGCGACCGTCCGGCGGCCAGCGGCGCCGCCAGCAGCAGCGCGACTGGCACCGGCGTCAATACCGGCGCCACCGCTGCCACGGGCCGCATCGATGCCTTTGTCGGCTCGCCGCCGGCCATGGTGCGTGTCCAGCTCGGTGCGTTGGACGGGCTGTCGCAGGGCGTGAGGCGCACCTGGGAAGTCTCCTCGCTCACCGTCAGGATGCTGGGCCGCATGCTGATTGGCCAAGCCTCACTGCGAAATCTCAGCGGGCCGCTGACAATTGCCGATGTCGCCGGCCAGTCGGTGCAGCAGGGCCTGGCCTACTACCTCGGGTTCCTGGCGCTGGTCAGCGTCAGCCTGGGGGTGTTGAACCTGCTGCCGCTGCCAATGCTCGACGGCGGGCACCTGATGTATTATCTTTTCGAGGGTTTGACCGGACGCCCGGTCTCCGATCTGTGGCTCGCGCGTCTGCAGCGCGGTGGCATCGCAGTCTTGCTGCTGATGATGTCGGTAGCCCTCTTCAACGATGTCGCCCGTTTGCTGGGCCTGCACTGATTGCCCTGATGCCCCTCTCCACAGATCGAATGTTCCGCCCCGCCTCGGCCGTGCTGCTTGTTGCCGGCGCCTTGGCTGCCGCACTGGTCGCGCCCGCCGCCTACGCCATCGAGCCCTTCCCGCTGCAAGACATCCGAGTCGAGGGTTTGCAGCGCACCGACCCCGGCACCGTGTTTGCCGCGTTGCCGTTCCGGGTGGGTGACACCTACTCCGACGACAAGGCGGCTGCCGCGTTGCGGGCGCTGTTTGCCACCGGCCTGTTCAAGGACGTCCGCATCGAGATCGACGGCCGCGTGGCGGTGGTGATCGTCGAGGAGCGGCCGGTGATCGAGTCGGTCAGCTTTGTCGGCTTGAAGGAGTTCGACAAGGACACCCTGATCAAGTCGCTCAAAGACGCCGGCATTGGCGAGGGCATGCCGTTCGACAAGGCGCTGGTCGACCGGGCTGAGCAGGAGGTCAAGCGTCAGTACCTGTCGCGCAGCCTGTACGGTGCCGAGGTGGTGACCACCATCACGCCCACTGAGCGCAACCGCGTCAACGTCAGCTTCACCATGACCGAGGGCGACGCTGCCCGCATCCGCGAGATCCGCATCGTCGGCGCCAAGGTGTTCCCCGAGAGCACGCTCACCGGCCTGATGGACCTGACCACCAGCGGCTGGCTGACCTGGTACACCAAGAACGACCGCTACTCCCGCGCCAAACTCAACGCCGACCTCGACACGATCCGGGCTTACTACCTGAACCGCGGCTACCTCGAGTTCAACATCGAGACCGCCCAGGTCACGATCTCGCCCGACAAGCAGGACATTGCCATCACCCTGACCCTCAAGGAGGGTCAGCTCTACACCGTGACCGCGGTGCGGCTGGCGGGTGACTACCTCGGCAAGGAAGAAGAATTCAAGCAGTTGATCGGCATCCAGGCCGGTGAGCCCTACCGCGCAGCAGCGGTCACTGGCACGACAAAAGCCTTCACCGACCGCTTCGGCACCTTTGGCTATGCCTTTGCCCGGGTCGATGCTCGCACCGAGATCGACCGCGCCAACGGCCAGGTCGCGCTGGTGCTGGCCGCTGAGCCACAGCGCCGGGTCTATGTGCGCCGCATCGACATCGCCGGCAACACCCGCACCAAGGACGACGTGGTGCGACGTGAGTTCCGCCAACTCGAATCCAGTTGGTACGACGGTGAGCGCATCAAATTGTCGCGCGAGCGGATTGACCGGCTGGGCTATTTCAAGGACGTCAACGTCGACACCAACGAGGTGGCGGGCACGGCGGACCAAGTTGATCTGGGCGTCACGGTGACCGAAAAGCCCACCGGCAACCTGTCGCTGGGTTTGAGTTTTTCCAGCGCTGACAAGTTGGCTTTGTCGATGGCGATCAAGCAGGACAACGTCTTCGGCTCGGGCAACTACCTTGGCTTCGAGATCAATACCAGCAAGCTCGCGCGCAGCCTGGTGTTCTCCACCGTCGACCCCTACTTCACGGTCGACGGCATCTCGCGCGCCATCGACCTGTACTACCGCACGTCCCGGCCCTTCAACAGCCTGGGCGACCAGTACCAGATCACCAACCCGGGCGGCGCTGTGCGGTTTGGTGTGCCGTTCTCCGAGTACGACACCGTGTTTTTTGGCGCTGGCATCGAGCAGACCAACATCGGTGCATCGTCCGGCATCCCGAACCAGTATTTCGACTACCGGTTCCGCTACGGCCCCATCTCCACCGCGGTACCGCTGACCCTGGGCTGGGCGCGCGACCAGCGTGACAGCGCGCTCACGCCGTCGGCAGGCCGCTACCAGCGGGTCAACGTCGAGTGGAGCGTGGGCGGTGACGTGCGCTACTTGCGCAGCAACTTGCAATACCAGCAGTTCTTTCCGATTTGGCAGCGCATCACCTTGGGTCTGAACGGCGAGGTCGGCTGGGGCATCGGCCAAGGTGGGCGGCCGTACCCGGTGTTCAAGAACTTCTACGGCGGCGGCCTGGGTTCGGTGCGGGTGTTTGAGCAAAACTCGCTGGGCGTGATCGATCCCACCGGCGCGTATGTCGGTGGCGCCAAGAAGATCAACCTCAATGCCGAGTTGTACCTGCCTGTGCCGGGCACCGGCAACGACAAATCACTGCGTGTGTTCTTGTTTGCCGACGCCGGCAACGTCTGGCGCGATGGCGAGAAGATCACCGGCGACAGCATCCGCGCATCGGCCGGTGCGGGCCTGTCCTGGGTTTCGCCGGTGGGCCCGCTCAAACTGAGCTGGGGCGCGCCATTGCGCAAACAGCCGACAGATAGAATCCAACGTTTCCAATTCCAGATCGGGACTGCGTTCTGATGATCAAGAAGACTATGCAGGCATTGGCCACTCTGGGTGGCGCAGTCCTGGTGGCCGTTGCGGCTGCGGGCGCCGCCCAGGCTCAAGAGCTGAAGATCGGGTATGTGAACAGTGAGCGTGTGCTGCGTGAGGCGACGCCGGCCAAAGCCGCGCTGGCCCGCATGGAGGCCGACTTCAGCAAGCGTGACAAGGACCTGAACGACCAGGCGGCCAAGCTCAAGGCCGCGGCTGACAAGCTCGAAAAAGACGCGCCCACGCTGCCCGAAAGCGAGCGAAACCGGCGCCAGCGCGATCTGGTCGAGCAAGACCGCGACCTGCAACGCAAGCGCCGCGAGTTCCAGGAAGACCTGAACCAACGCCGCAACGAAGAAACTGCCGGTATCGTCGAGCGCGCCAACAAGGTCATCAAGTCGATCTTCGAGGGCGAGAAGTACGACGTGATCCTGCAGGACGTGGTGTTTGCCAGTGCCAAGGTCGACATCACCGAGAAGGTGATCAAGGCACTGAACGCCGCGCCTGCGGCCAAGTAAGAGGCCGGGCGCCGTGCCGTCCCCGGTGCGGCTGGCCGAGATCGTCTCGGCTCTGGGTGGTGATTTGTGTGTGGCGCACGGCGCGGATCTGGCGCTGGCCCAGGGCACGGTCATCGGCCGGCTCGCGCCGCTCGAATCGGCCGATGCCAGCAGCCTGAGCTTTCTGTCCAACCCGCGTTATGGCGCGCAGTTGGCGGCGTCGGCTGCGGCCTGCGTGATCGTCTCGCCCGCGATGCGCGAGGCGGCGCTCGCCCGCGGCGCAGCGCTGGTCTGCGACAACCCCTACCTCTACTTTGCCCGGCTGACCCAATGGTGGGCGGCGCGCACCCGCCGTGCGCCAGTGCTGGGCGTGCACGCCAGCGCGGTGGTCGAGCCGGGTGCGCGCATCCACGCCAGCGCCTCGGTGGCGGCGTTTGCCTACATCGGCGCGGGCGCTGAGATCGGACCCGGCGTCGTGATCGGCACGCATTGCCACATCGGCGCAGCGGCGTGGGTGGGCGAGCACACCCGACTGGCCGCACGTGTCACGCTGGGCGAGGCCTGCCGTATCGGCGCGCGCGGCACCGTGCACTCGGGCGTGGTGATCGGTGCCGATGGTTTTGGCTTTGCACCGGACACCACGGATGCCGGTGCTGGCGAAGGCGCCCGCTGGGTCAAGATCGAGCAACTGGGCGCGGTGCGGATCGCCGACGACGTCGAGATCGGCGCCAACACCTGCATCGACCGCGGTGCACTCGACGACACGCTGATCGACGACGGCGTCAAGCTCGACAACCTGATCCAGGTCGGCCACAACGTGCACATCGGTGCGCACAGCGCGATGGCGGGTTGCGTCGGCATTGCCGGCAGTGCCCGGATCGGGCGCTTTTGCACCGCCGGTGGCGGCGCGATCATCCTGGGCCACCTGCAGTTGGTGGACCATGTGCACATCACTGCGGCCACCGTGATCACCCGGTCCATCCTGAAGCCGGGCCAGTACAGCGGCCTGTTTCCGTTCGATGACAATGCATCGTGGGAAAAAAACGCAGCCACGCTGCGCCAATTGCATGCCCTGCGCGACCGCCTGCGTGCGCTGGAGAAAAAACAACCATGACCGCTCTCGTTCCCCTGTTCGACATCCACAAGATTCTCAAGCGCCTGCCGCACCGCTACCCGTTTTTGCTGGTCGACCGGGTCATCGAGTTCGAGCGGGACAAGCGCATCAAGGCGCTGAAAAACGTCACCATCAACGAGCCGTTTTTTGTCGGCCACTTTCCCCACCGCCCGGTCATGCCGGGCGTGCTGATGCTCGAAGCGCTGGCCCAGACTGCCGCGCTGCTGTCGTTCGAATCGATGGGCGAGCAGCCCGACGAAAACACGGTGGTGTACTTTCTGGGTATCGACGGTGCGCGCTTCAAGCGGGTGGTCGAGCCGGGTGATCAACTCATCCTTGAAGCCAGCATCGACCGCGTCAAGGCCGGCATCTACAAGTACAAGACCCGCGCCACGGTGGACGGCCAGACGGCGGTCGAGGCCGAGCTGATGTGCACCATGCGCAAGGTGACCTGAGGCCATGACCCAGATCCACGCCACAGCGCTGGTCGACGCCCGGGCCCGGCTCGGCGATGACGTCACGATCGGGCCGTATGCGGTGATCGGCGCGAATGTGTGCATCGGCGAGGGCAGCAGCATCGGCGCGCATTGCGTGGTCGAGGGCCACACCACGCTCGGGCGCGACAACCGGGTCTTCCAGTTCGTCTCGGTGGGTGCCGCGCCGCAGGACAAGAAGTACGCCGGTGAGCCGACCCGGCTGGTGATCGGCAATGGCAACACCATCCGCGAGTTTGTCACCCTCAACACCGGCACCGTGCAAGACGGCGGCCTGACCGAACTGGGCGATGACAACTGGATCATGGCCTATGTGCATGTGGCGCACGATTGCCGCATTGGCAGTCACACCATCATCGCCAACGCCACCCAGCTGGGCGGCCATGTGCATGTGGGCGATTGGGCCTTTCTGGGCGGACTGTCGGGTGTGCACCAGTTTGTGCGGGTCGGCGCCCATGCCATGACGGGCTTCCAGACCCGGCTGTCGCAAGACCTGCCACCCTATGTCACCGCCGCCGGCAACCCGGCGGCGGCCACCGGCATCAATGCCGAGGGCTTGAAGCGGCGCGGGTTTTCGCCTGATCGAATTGCCCAGGTCAAGGCCATGCACCGCAGCCTGTATCGCCAAGGGCTGACGCTGGCGGCGGGCATCCAGGCGATCGAGGCGATGCGCGGCCAGCTCGACGGCAGCGAGGCCGACATCGGGCTGATGCTGGACTTTCTGGCCAACGCCGAGCGCGGCATCGTGCGCTGAGCGGCGGGCCATGACAACCCCTGCGCTGCGGCTGGGCCTGGTCGCCGGCGAGGCCAGCGGCGACCTGCTAGGCGGCCTGCTGCTGCAGGGCCTGACGCAGCGCTGGCCCGGGCTGCAAAGCGCCGGCATCGGCGGGCCGAGGATGGCGGCTCAGGGGTTCGACGCCTGGTGGCCGCATGATCGGCTGTCGGTGTTTGGTTATGTTGACGCGCTGGGCCGGTTGCCCGAATTGCTGCGCATCCGCAGCCAGCTGGCCGATCGCCTGTTGCAAGAGCGGCCGGCTGCCTTCATTGGCATCGACGCGCCAGACTTCAACTTCGGGCTGGAGACCCGGCTGCGCGCCGGCGGCATCAAGACCCTGCACTTTGTCTGCCCGTCGATCTGGGCCTGGCGGCGTGAGCGGGTCGCCAAGCTGGCGCGTGCGGCCGACCATGTGCTGTGCCTGTTTCCGTTCGAACCGGCGCTGTTGCACGCGCACGGCATTGCGGCCACGTTTGTCGGCCATCCGCTGGCCGATGCGATCCCGTTGGCCGTGCCCCGCGCCGCAGCACGGGCAGCGCTGGCGCTGGCCGAGACCGACACCGTGGTGGCCCTGCTGCCCGGCAGCCGGCGCAGCGAGATCCTGCACATCGCGCCGCGCATCCTGGCTGCGGCCGCGCTGATGCAGCGCCAGCGCCCCGGCCTGCGCTTTGTGATGCCGGTGGTGCCCGGCCTGCAGGCGCTGGTGGCGCCGATGCTGGCGCTGCATGCCCCTGGCGTGGCCGTCCAGGTGCTGGCCGGCCGGTCGCATGACGCGCTGGCCGCCTGTGATGTCACGCTGATTGCCAGCGGCACCGCCACGCTGGAGGCCGCGCTGTTCAAGCGACCGATGGTCATCACCTACCACCTGGCCTGGCTGAACTGGCAGCGCATGAAGCGCATGCGCTACCAGCCTTGGTTTGGCCTGCCCAACATCCTCTGCCGCGAGTTTGTCGTGCCCGAGCTGATCCAGGATGCCGCCACGCCCGAAGCGCTGGCACGCGCCGGCCTGGCCTGGCTGGACGATGCGCCGCGCGCCCAGGCGTTGGTGCAGCGCTTCACCGACCTGCACCACAGCCTGCGCCAGAACACGGCGCAAAAGGCCACCGATGCCATCGCGCAAGTCCTCCAGATTGCTTGAGCAACTGGGCCTGCCCTGGGACACGCCGGGGCTGATCGCCGGTGTGGACGAGGCTGGCCGCGGTCCGCTGGCCGGCCCGGTGGTGGCGGCGGCCGTGATCCTGGACGACCGCCAGCCGATCCGCGGGCTGGGCGACTCCAAGGTCATCAGCCCACGCCGGCGCGAGCGATTGTTCGACGAGATCCGGGCCAAGGCGCTGGCCTGCTGTATCGCCGAGGCCAGCGTCGAGGAGATCGACCGGCTCAACATCCTGCAGGCCACGCTGCTGGCGATGCGGCGCGCGGTCGAGGGCCTGCGCCTGGTGCCGCAGCGGGTGCTGGTGGACGGCAACCGGCTGCCCACGCTGAAGGTGCCGGCTGCGGCCATCGTCAAGGGCGACGCGCTGGTGCCGGCGATCTCGGCAGCGTCTATCCTGGCCAAGGTGCACCGCGACCGGTTGTGCCTGGCGCTGCACGACGCCTGGCCGGCCTACGGCTTTGCCGCACACAAGGGCTACCCCACCGCCGACCACTTGGCCAACCTGCGCCAGCACGGCGCCTGCCCTGTGCACCGGCGCAGCTACGCGCCGGTGCGCGCGGTGCTGGATGCCGCCGCCCTCAGCACTGTCACCATCACCACCATCACCGTCCCCGTCACCGTCCCGCCCAGCGAATGACCGAAGCCTTTGTCAGCATCAGCGCAAAAGACAACCCGCTGCTGGTCAAGTTGCGCAAGCTGGCGCGCGACCCTGGGGCCTACCGCAAGCTCGGGGAGCTGTGGCTGGAGGGCGAGCACCTGTGCGCAGCCTTGCGTGTGCGCGACCAGCGGCCGGGCCAGGCAGTGCTGGCCGAAAGCGCCTGGGCCCAGCCGGCGCTGCGCAAGCTGGCGCAGTGGGCGCCACGCGTGGTGGTGGTGCCCGATGCACTGTTTGACAGTTTCAGCGCACTTCAATCCCCGGCGCGCCTGGGCTTTGTGCTGACCCTGCCGGCGGCGCCGGCGATTGATCCGGCAGCGGCCAGCGTGGTACTTGACCGGGTGCAGGACGCCGGCAACGTGGGCAGCATCCTGCGCAGTGCGGCGGCATTTGGTGTGGGCCAGGTGCTGGCGCTGCAGGGCACGGCGGCACTCTGGTCGCCCAAGGTGCTGCGTGCCGGCATGGGCGCGCACTTTGGCCTGCGGCTGGTCGAAGGGCTGTCGCCTGACGACCTGGCCGCGCTCACCGTGCCGCTGGTCGGCACCGCGTTGGCCGCCGACGACTTGCTGCCAACTGCCGCGCTGCCCCAGCCTTGCGCCTGGGTGCTGGGCCACGAAGGCCAGGGCGTTGCGCCCGCGCTGCTGGCGCGCTGCGCGCTGGTGCTGCGCATCCCGCAGCCGGGCGGCGAAGAGTCGCTCAATGTTGCTGCGGCGGCGGCGGTCTGCCTGTACGAGTCGATGCGGCGGGGCGGGCCGGCTTAGCCCCTGCCGGGACCGTTGAACCTACCCGACCGCCGCGCTCAATAAATCAAGCGGTCAGGCCGGATGTCGCGCAGGATGGTGGTGGCGATTTCTTCGATCGACTTGTGGGTGGAACTGAGCCAGGCCACGCCGCTGCGCCGCATCATCGACTCGGCCTCGCGCACCTCGTAGCGGCAGTTCTCGAGCGCGGCGTATTTGCTGTCGGGCCGGCGCTCATTGCGGATCTGGGCCAGCCGCACCGGATCGATCGTCAGGCCAAAGCATTTGGCGATGTACGGCGCCAGCGGTGTCGGCAGCTTGTGACGCTCAAAATCCTCGGGGATCAGCGGATAGTTGGCGGCCTTGATGCCGTGCTGCATCGCCAGGTACAGCGAGGTCGGGGTCTTGCCGCTGCGGCTGACGCCCAGCAGGATCACGTCGGCGCTGGCCAGGTTGCGGGCCGACTGGCCGTCATCGTGCGCGAGTGAAAAATTGATCGCTTCGATGCGCTCGTTGTACTCGCTGCTCTTGGCCGCATCCGAAAAACGCCCGACCCGGTGGTTGCTCTTGACCCCGAACTCGATCTCCAGCGGCTCGACAAAGGCCTTGAACATGTCGAGCACCAAACCGCGGCATTCGGGGCCGGTCAGGATGTGGCGGACCTCGTCGTTGACCAGGGTGATGAAGACGATTGGCTTGCGGCCCTCGGCGTCGGCCACCTGGTTGATCTCACCCACCACCACCAGCGCCTTTTCCACCGTGTCGATGAACGGCCGGCGGACATGTCGCGGCTTGGCCGAAAACTGCGCCAGGATCGAGTTGCCGAAGGTCTCGGCCGTGATGCCGGTGCCGTCCGAGACAAAGAACACGCTGCGGTTGGGCATTTGAAGGTCCGATTGCGGCCGAAGTTGGGCGCGGAGGTCAGGAATCATAGGGGCATCCTCCGTAGAATCCCGCGACAGTACACCGACGAGATGCGCCGCCGCCCCCCGCCCCCACCCGATGGCCCCCTCCTGCAGCCCACTTGATGATTCAAGCGCACGAGCGGATGAGCCCGGGAGGGCCTGCGTCTGGGCCGCCGCCCGCCGGACAGCACCGATTCCCCACCCTCCCGGAGCTTTTCCATGTCATCCACCCCTCTGGCGGCCACCGCCTTGGCGATCCCGTTTGAACACCTGAGAATGACCGACGTCGAGGTCGTGGGCGGTAAAAACGCCAGCCTCGGCGAGATGATCAGCCAGCTTGCGGCGTCCGGCGTGCGGGTGCCGGGCGGCTTTGCCACCACAGCGTTGGCGTTTCGGCAGTTTCTGGCCTATGGCGGTCTGACCGACAGGATCTTCGCCCGCCTGGCTGCGCTGGACACCGATGACGTGAACGCCCTGGCCGTTGCCGGCGCGGAGATCCGTCAATGGGTGGTCGATGCGCCGTTTCCGCCGGATTTCGACGCCGCGGTGCGGGCCTCGTTTGCCGCACTGACCGCCGACCATCCGGGCGCCAGCTTCGCGGTGCGCTCGTCAGCCACCGCCGAGGACCTGCCCGACGCCTCGTTTGCCGGCCAGCAGGAGACCTTTCTCAATGTGCACGGCATTGACGATGTGCTGCACAAGATGAAGGAGGTGTTCGCCTCGCTCTACAACGACCGCGCCATCAGCTACCGGGTGCACAAGGGCTTTGCCCATGCCGATGTGGCCTTGTCGGCCGGTGTGCAGCGCATGGTGCGGTCGGACCTGGGCGCGGCCGGGGTGATCTTCACGATCGACACCGAGTCGGGCTTTGAGGATGTGGTGTTCATCACCTCCAGCTATGGCCTGGGCGAGACGGTGGTGCAGGGCGCCGTCAACCCGGATGAGTTCTACGTGCACAAGCCGGCGCTCAAGGCCGGCAAGTTGGCCGTGATCCGGCGCAATCTGGGCAGCAAGTTGATCCGCATGGAGTTCACCTCGACCGAAGAACGCCAGGCCACTGGCCGGTTGGTGCGCACCGTCGACACCCCGCCCGAGCAGCGCAACCGATATTCGCTGACCGATGCCGACGTCACCGAGTTGGCCCGCTACGCCCTGATCATCGAGCAGCACTACGGCCGGGCGATGGACATCGAATGGGGCAAGGACGGCGAGGACGGCAAGCTCTACATCCTGCAGGCCCGGCCCGAGACGGTCAAAAGTCAGGCCGGCGGCCAGGTCGAGCACCGCTACAAGCTCAAAGGCGGGCCCACGCACCGGAGCACGGTACTGGTCGAGGGCCGCGCGATCGGCCAGAGGATCGGCACTGGGCCGGTGCGGCTGGTCTCCCACATCAGCGAGATGGACCGGGTGCAGCCCGGCGACGTGCTGGTCACCGACATGACCGACCCGAACTGGGAGCCGGTGATGAAACGCGCCTCGGCGATCGTCACCAACCGGGGTGGGCGCACCTGCCACGCGGCGATCATCGCGCGTGAACTGGGTATACCGGCCGTGGTGGGTTGCGGCGACGCGACCGAGAAGCTCAGCGATGGCCAACTGGTCACCGTGGTGTGCAGTGAAGGCGATACCGGCGTGATCTACGACGGGCTGCTGGAAACCGAAGTCACCGAGGTCAAGCGCGGTGAGA
>JBKJKU010000060.1:0-28330 GCA_046597355.1 Aquabacterium sp. | reverse complement strand
GACAGGCGCACCGTGCCGCGCGCCATCGAGTCTTCGACATTGCGTACGATCAGGTCCGCCTGCAACTCGGTTGCGCGATGGTCGCGGAAGGCGGTCACCTCGACGAAGTTGTGACCGGTGTCGATCATCAGCAGCGGGAAGGGGATACGGCCCACGCCAAAAGCCTTTTCGGCGCACTTGAGTATCACCAGTGAGTCCTTGCCGCCCGAGAACATCAGCGCTGGGCGTTCAAATGCGGCTGCAACCTCACGCAGGATGAAGATGGTTTCCTCTTCGAGGGCGTCCAGGTGCTGGTTGCTCAGCTGGGCCAGCAATGCCGGTTCGGTACGTGCGTTCATGCGCTGATTTCCTCTTCTTGTTGATCTTTCGGGGCCACATGCAGGCCACATTCCTTGGCGTTCTGTTCCTCCCACCACCAGCGCCCGGCGCGGAAGTCCTCGCCCACCGCGATGGCGCGGGTGCAGGGGGCGCAGCCGATGCTGGGCATGAACTGGTCGTGCAGCGGGTTGTAGGGCACGTTGTGGAGCCGGATGTAGTGCCAGACATCGGCCCAGCTCCAATCGGCCAGCGGGTTGAGCTTGGTGCGGCCGGCGTCATCGACGTCCTGAAACGGCACCTCAACGCGCGCACCGCTCTGCGCGCGCCGCAGCCCCGTGACCCAGGCCCGGCGGTCAGCCAGCATCCGGCCCAGCGGCTCCATCTTGCGCACGCCGCAGCAGGCTTTGCGCAGCGCCAGGCTGCGGTACATCATGTCCTCGCCATTGTTCTTGACGAAGTGCAGCACCACATCGGCTTGCGGCCGGAAGACCTCCACCGCCAGCCCGTAGTGCTGGCTGATGGTATCGATCAGCGCCACCGTCTCGGGGTGCAGCTTGCCGGTCTCCAGCGTGCCGATCGCAATGCCCAGGTGGTGGCGGGCAATCAGGTCGGTGACCACCATGTCCTCGGCACCCAGGCTGGTGGACTGCACGATGGTGCCCGCATGGTCTACCGCAGCCGATTGCAAGACCGCCAGGGCGTGCGCCACGCGGCCGTCAAAGCCGGCAGTTTCACGGGCGTACAGGTCGATCGCGGTCATCCTCAGATCCCCTGGCCGGCAGACAACTCGGCGGCTTGTTGTGCCGTCAGGCGGGCCGCAACCGGACCGACTTCGCGCGACAAATCTCGGGCAAAAGCGGGCAGCGGTTGACGGGTGTCGCCCTGATAGTGGCCGGCAAAAAAGCCCAAAGCACGCTCGGCGACCTCGATCTTCTGGTCGGGGCGCAACTGCGCAGCATCGAATCCGGTGCGCGCCAGCAGCGGCACCATGTCCACCAGCACGTCGCCGGTGGCGCGCACCTCGCCGGCAAAGCGGTAACGCGCGCGCAGCAAGCGGGCCTGGCTGTAGGCCCGGCCATCCACCCATTTCGGGAAGTGCAACACCACCAGGGACAGGCGCGGCAGGTCGGGCGCCAGGGATTCGATGTCGGTGGTGTTGGCCACGGTCACGCCCACCCGCACACCCTGCGGCCAGGTGTCGCGCACGGCGTGCCACTGCTCCAGCGTCAACAGGCTGTGCGCGCGGGCGGGCGGATGCGGCTGGGGGCCGTCCTCACCGCCAGCGGTTTGCCAGCGGTCGTGGTGGGAGTCAATGAAGTTCATAAGGCTGCGGCGCAATGCGGTAGGGGGCTTGGGCGGTTGGCGTGAAGCGTTGCAGCGCTCAGTGCTTGGCCGTCAGGTGGCGCTGCGCGTCGGCGGCGGCCTTGAAGGGGGGCAGGCCGATGCGCCGCACCGCGTCGATAAAGCGCTCACCGGCCAGCCGCTGGGCGCGGTAGACATCGACCACCGCTTCGATCACGTCGGGCACTTCCTCGGCCGCAAATGACGGCCCTATCACCTTGCCCGGCTCGGCATCGCCGCTGATGGTGCTGCCGTCCGAGCCGCCCAGCGAGACCTGGTACCACTCGGCACCGTCCTTGTCCACGCCCAGGATGCCGATGTGGCCGCTGTGGTGGTGGCCGCAGCTGTTGATGCAGCCGCTGATGTGCAGGTCGATATCGCCGATGTCGTAGATCTCGTCTAGGTCGGCAAAGCGCTCGGTGATTGCCGCAGCCACCGGGATCGACCGGGCATTGGCCAGCGCGCAAAAATCGCCGCCCGGGCAGTTGATCATGTCGGTCAGCAGGCCGATGTTGGGGGTGGCAAATCCACTGTCTCGCGCCGCCTCGAAAAGCGCCGGCAGATCGGTCACGCTCACCCAGGGCAGCAGCAGGTTCTGGTCATGCGTGACGCGCAGCTCACCGTGGCTGAATTGGGTGGACAGCGTTGCCGCAGCGTCCATCTGGTCGGCAGTGGCGTCGCCCGGCGGCAGGCCAGCGCGCTTGAGCGACAAGGTCACCGCCCGGTAGCCCGCCACCTGGTGGGCGTGCACATTGCGCTGCAACCAGCGGGTGTAGGCGAGCGGGGCGGTATTGGCGGTATTGGCGGCATCCACCGGCGCGGCGGCTTCTGGCGCTGCCAGCACACCGGCCGGCCGCACAAAGCTTTCGGCGATGCGGTCGAACTCGGCCTGCGGGATCAGCTGGGTGCCGGCGCCGACGTCCTCGGTCAGGATGCGGGCAAATTCAGCCTCGACCGCATCGAAATACTTTTGGCCCTCGGCCTTGACCAAAATCTTGATGCGCGCCTTGTAGGCGTTGTCGCGCCTGCCGTAGCGGTTGTAGACCCGCACGATGGCCTCCAGGTAGCACAGGACCTGCGCCCAGGGCAAGAAATCGCGGATCACCGTGCCGATGATCGGGGTGCGGCCCATGCCGCCGCCCACCTGAACCCGGAAACCCACCTCACCTGCCGCGTTCTTGAGCAGTTGCAGGCCGACATCGTGCCAGCCGATCGCGGCCCGGTCCTCGACCGTGCCCGAGACCGCAATCTTGAACTTGCGCGGCAGGAAGGCGAACTCAGGGTGCAGCGTGCTCCACTGCCGCATCACCTCGCAATACGGGCGGGAGTCGACGATCTCGTCGGCCGCCACGCCGGCCAGCGCGTCGGCGGTGATGTTGCGTATGCAGTTGCCGCTGGTCTGGATGCCGTGCATGTCCACCGCGGCCAGCTGGTCCATCACGTCGGCGGCCTGGGTCAGCGGGATCCAGTTGTACTGCAGGTTCTGGCGGGTGGTGAAGTGGCCGTAGCCCCGGTCGTACTGGCGGGCGATGCTGGCCAGCCGGTGCAGTTGGGCGGCGTTGAGCTCACCGTAGGGCACGGCCACCCGCAGCATCGGCGCATGGCGCTGCACATACCAGCCGTTTTGCAGGCGCAGCGCCTTGAAGTCGTCCTCGGGCAGGGTGCCGCTGAGGTGGCGGTCCAGTTGGTCGCGGAACTGCGCGGCGCGGGCATGCACAAACTGGCGGTCGAAATCGGTGTAGGCGTACATCGTCAGGGTCTGAAAATGAAGGGCGTTTATGAGGAAAGTTGATTCTGGCCAGGGTCAGTGGATGACCTTGAGGCCCGCCGTCACCAATGACACGCACAGCAGCGCACGGATCAGCCGCTCGGGCATGGTCTTGGTCAGGTGGGCACCCAGCCAGATACCCGGCAGCGAGCCGATCAGCAGCGAACCCAGCAGCGCCCATTCCACATGGCCCAGCCAGGCGTGGCCCAGACCGGCCACCAGCGTCAGCGGCACGGCATGCGCAATGTCGGTACCCACCACCCGCTGGGTTGGCCAGCGCGGGTTGAGCAGCAGGATCAGTGTGGCGCCCACCGCGCCCGCGCCGATCGAAGACAGCGACACCAGCACGCCCAGCATCACGCCACAAGCCACCGTCAACATCGCCTTGCGGCGCTCGGGCAGCCAACGCTCCAGCTTCAGGCCCAAGCGGTGCCAGACTTGTTTGAAAGCCACCACCACGGCGGTCAGCAGCAGCGCAATGCCGAGTGAAAACGTCAACGCGCCGGCCCAGCCCTTGGTGATGCCGGTAAAACCCATCAACGCGATCGTGACGACCGTTGCCGGGATGCTGCCGGCCAGCAGCAGGCCGGTGGTGCGGTAGTCAACATGGCCGTAGCGGTGGTGGGCCCAGGCGCCGCCCGACTTGGTGACGGCGGCAAACCACAGGTCGGTGCCGATGGCCACCGCCGGGTGCAGCTTGAAAACGCCGATCAGCAACGGTGTCATCAGCGACCCGCCACCGACGCCGGTCATGCCGACGATGGCGCCAATGCCAAAGCCGCTGGCGATTGCCACCCAGCCTGCCACCCCCTCCGTCGCTCCACCCGCCAACCAGTCCATGCCGCCGCCCAATGCCTGTTGCAGGGCGCATTGCCCCGATCAAGGCGCAACTCTAGAACGTCATATCCATAATTCAAACGACTCATTAGTTTGCTTCTCATACTCCTATGGAATAAGGGCGAGGCGCCGGTCCGTCGGTTTCCTACAATCGCCTGATGAATCGACGACAGACAAGCCGGGCGCTGCTGGCCGCTTTGGTGACCGGTGGCCTGGCGGGTTGCCAGACACCGCCTCCGGCAGCCCCCGCACCGCCACCCGCTGCGCCGGCCACGCCGCCGGTCGCCCTCAAACCCCCCAAACCGCCGCGCATCGGCCTGGCGCTGGGCGGTGGTGCGGCCCGCGGTTTTGCCCATATCGGGGTGATCCAAGTGCTGGAAGAAGCCGGTATCCGGCCAGACCTGGTGGTGGGCACGTCAGCCGGCAGCCTGGTGGCTGCGCTGTATGCGGCCGGGCGGACGGGGGCCGAGCTGGCGCGGGTGGCGCTGGCGATGGACGAGTCGGCCATCACCGACTGGTCGTTCCCGGGGCGCGGCATGATCCGCGGCGACGCGCTGGCACGCTACGTGCGGGACCAGACCGGCGGCCGCACGATCGAGCAACTGCCCTTGCCTTTGGGCATCGTCGCCACCGATCTGGACAGCGGCTCGGCCGTGTTGTTCCAGCGCGGCGATGTCGGCATGGCGGTGCGGGCGTCGAGTGCCGTGCCCGCCGTGTTCCAGCCGGTGGCCATTGGCGGGCGGGAGTATGTCGACGGCGGCCTGGTATCACCGGTGCCGGTGCGCTTTGCCCGGCAGATGGGGGCCGAGTTGGTGATCGCGGTCGACATCTCGTCGCCGCCCGACGGCAACGCCACCGGCGATCCGTTCAAGATGCTGCTGCAGACCTTTGCCATCATGGGCAAAAGCATCAATACCCTGGAGTTGAAAGACGCCGATCTGGTGCTGCGACCGCGGCTGCTCGGCGTGTCGAGCGCAGATTTCACCGCACGCAAGCGGGCCATCGACTCTGGCCGCGAGGCAGCGACCGCCGCCCTGGCGGCATTGCGGCTGCGGTTGGCTGCACTGACGCGCTGACGCGCGGACATAAAAAAGCCCGGTAGCGCACGCGCCCGGGCAGAAATAAAAAAGCCCGGTAGCAAGCTACCGGGCTGAAGGTACCCAGGAAATCAAGATTTCGAGGGGTACCGAGGAGACAACCAGTTACACCAAACAGGACATCCACCACAACAGGTTGTCAGAGACAACGCGCTGCGAAAAGGTTCCGTGACGGTTCCGGCAGTCTCGGGTTCTTTACGCTCAGGCGCGCTTGGCAACCTTGACGGCTGACTGGGTGGCCTTGACGGCGGTGTTGGTGACCGACGTGAAGTTGGCTTCGGCCATTTCAGCGGCTTGCTTGGTGGCCTTCTGGACCGACTCGAACGCGTTGTTGGCGGCGGTGATGGCCGACTTCACCAGGGTGACGGCGTTTTCGCTGCCGGCCGGTGCGTTCTTGACGGCGCTGTCCACGGCGGACATGAAGCTCTTTTGCAGCTCGGCGAACTGGGCTTCGGCCGACTTGGTGAATTCGGCGGTGGTGGCCGCAGCGATGTCATACAGGTGGCGGCTGTAAGCAGCGGCCTTCTCGGCCGACGGCTGCAGCAGGCTGGCTTGCAGGGACAGCAGTTCTTGCGCGTCCTTGGCGCCCAGGGCGGCCTTGGTGTTTTCGGCCGACTCGGCCAGGGTGGCCTTGGCCACTTGCAGGTTCAACTCAACCAGCTTTTCCACGCCTTCGAAAGCCTTGCTCGTCAGACCGAACAGGGTTTCGAGGTTGGCCTTGCTGGCGGCGGCGATCTGGTCTTGGGTCAGGTAGGACATGGAGTTCTCCAGTGGGGGGATCATCAAGTTGCAGTTTTGCTGCAGTGCAGCATGAATCGAAGTATAGACAACTGAATCGGGATTGCAAGGGTTTTTTGTTGCATTGCAGCAATCTAGGGGGGCTTGGCTGCGTGGCGGGCCAAAAGAGCAGCTTGGGCGCCTGGCGGCCTGGGCTGGGCAAAATCGCCGTCACGATGCGTGTCTACAGCAACCACCGGTTTTCAGTCGATCTGCCCGAGGGCCACCGCTTTCCGATGCCCAAGTACCAGTTGCTGCGCGACCGGGTGGAGGCCGAGTGCAGCGGCCTGCAGCTGGCCGAGGCCGAACCAGCCAGCGACGGTGAACTGGCGTTGGCCCACACCCCCGACTACATCCGCGCGGTTTCCGAGGGCACGCTGCCCGCCGCGGCCCAGCGCGAGATCGGCCTGCCCTGGAGCGACCGCCTGGTGGTCCGCAGCAAGCGCTCGGTGGGCGCCACCATTGCTGCGGCGCGGGCTGCGCTGGACAGCGGTGTGTCGCTGCAACTGGCGGGCGGCACCCACCATGCCTACGCCGACAAGGGCTCGGGCTTTTGCGTGTTCAACGACGTGGCAGTGGCCGGCCGGTTGATGCAGGCCGAGATGCACCGCCTGCAGCGCCGCGCGCTGCCGCTGTGGGTTATCGACCTGGACGTGCACCAGGGCAACGGCACGGCGGCGATCTTTCGAGACGACCCGACGGTGTTCACGCTGTCGCTGCACGGCGCGAAGAATTTTCCGTTCCGCAAAGAGGCGAGCGATCTGGATGTGGATTTGCCCGACGGCTGCACCGATGCGCCCTACCTGGATGCGCTGACAGCCGCACTGGACCGGGCCTGGGCGCAACAGCAGGCAGGCGGCCGGCCGCCTGGCCTGGCGTTCTACCTGGCTGGCGCCGATCCGCACGAGGGCGACCGCCTCGGCCGGCTCAAGCTCAGCGACGCCGGCATGGCCGAGCGCGACCGGCGGGTCTTTGATTTTTTGGGCGAGCGCCGGGTGCCGGTGGCCGTCAGCATGGCCGGCGGCTACGGCCGCGACATCAACACCACGGTGGCGGTGCAACTGCGCACGGTGTTGGCGGCCCAGCAAGCCTGGCAGGCGTGGCAGGCGCGCTCCCCAGCGCTTGTCGGCCACGGTGCAGACCGCGCTCAAGCCGTTGCGCAGCCCGGCCGCCTCTGAGCCGGGACAGCCGACGGGGCAGCCAGACGGGGCAGTAAGACGGGGCTAGGCCGGGCAGCCTGCCTAGAATCTGCGCCGTACAAGCACTCCGGGACACACGATGCACGCTGGCCGCCTGTTGTTGACCTGTGTTCTGCTCGCCAGTGGCGGGCTGGCCCAGGCCGCTGAGATCGATGGCCGTGCGCTCGCGGCTTGGTGGGGCGTGCCCTTCGCCGGCATGTTGCTGTCGATCGCGCTGCTGCCGCTGCTGGTGCCGCATTTCTGGCACCAGCACTTTGGCAAGGTGGCGGCGGGCTGGTCGCTGACCCTGCTGCTACCGTTTGCCGCTGCATTTGGCGCCGGCGCAGCAGGCCAGGCGTTGGTGCACACCCTGCTGGCCGAGTACATCCCGTTCATCGTGCTGCTGACAGCCCTGTTCACGGTGTCGGGCGGCATCTATGTGCGGGGCAACCTGCACGGCAGCCCGGCGCTCAATACCGGCTTGCTGGCGCTGGGTGCGGTGCTGGCCAGCCTGATGGGCACTACCGGCGCCTCGATGCTGCTGATTCGCCCGCTGATCCGCGCCAACGACAACCGCAAGCACACGGTGCATGTGTTCGTGTTTTTCATCTTCATCGTCAGCAACGCCGGTGGCTCGCTGACGCCGCTGGGCGACCCGCCGCTGTTCCTGGGTTTCCTCAAGGGCGTCAGCTTCTTCTGGACGGCGCAGCACCTGTGGCCGCAAACGCTGTTCCTGGTCGGCGCGCTGTTGGCTCTTTTTTATGGGCTGGACCGCTACTGGTACCGGCGTGAAGGTGTGATGCGGCCGGACCCGACGCCCGACACGCCGCGTTTTGGCCTGGACGGCGCCGTTAATTTCTGGCCGCTGGCGGCGGTGGTGGCGTTGGTGCTGATGAGTGGCACCTGGCAGCCCGGCGTGGTGTTTCACGTCGCCGGCACCGCGCTGGAGTTGCAGCATCTGCTGCGCGACCTGCTGCTGGTGGCGGTGACAGCGGCCTCGCTGTGGCTCACACCGCGCAGCGTGCGCGAGGCCAACCAGTTCAGCTGGGGCCCGATGCAGGAGGTGGCCAAGCTGTTCATCGGCATCTTTGTCACGATGCTGCCGGTGCTGGCCATGCTCAAGGCCGGGGTTGACGGGCCGTTTGCCGCCGTGGCGCGCGCGGTCACCGGGCCGGACGGCCAGCCGCTGCCCTGGGCCTACTTCTGGTTCTCGGGCGTGTTGTCGTCATTTTTGGACAACGCGCCGACCTACCTGGTGTTTTTCAACCTGGCCGGCGGCGACCCGGCCACGCTGATGGGCCCGCTGGCGGCCACGCTGGCGGCGATTTCGGCTGGATCGGTGTTCATGGGTGCGAACAGCTACATCGGCAACGCGCCCAACTTCATGGTCAAGGCCATCGTCGAGGACCGCGGCTTGCGCATGCCCAGTTTCTTCGGCTACATGGCCTGGTCTTGCGTCATCCTGCTGCCCTTGTTTGCGCTGCTGACCCTCCTCTGGATGTGATGACATGACAACCTGCTCACCCCCCCGCGTGCTGGTGGCCATTCCGGTGTTTGCCGAGGTGCTGGCGCACCTGGGCGAGCATTTCGAGGTCGACGCGCCGTGTGGCAGCGACCAGCACATCGAATGGACCGCTGAGGCGCTGGCGGCGCGCCTGCAAGGCGCAGCCGGGATCTTTGTGGCCGGCGCACCCCGCATCGACGCCGCACTGCTGGCGGCCTGCCCGGACCTGCGCGCGGTCTGCAGCATGGCGGTGGGCTACAACAACATCGACCTTGCGGCCTGCACCGCAGCGGGCGTGCTGGTCAGCAACGCACCCGACGTGCTGACCGAAACCACCGCTGATTTTGGCTTTGCGCTGATGATGGCCACCGCCCGCCGCATCACCGAGAGCGAGCACTTTTTGCGCGCCGGCCACTGGACCCACTGGTCCTACGACCTGTTTGCCGGCGCCGATGTGCATGGCGCCACGCTGGGCGTGCTGGGCATGGGCCGCATCGGCCAGGCCATCGCCCGTCGCGGCGCGCTGGGTTTTGGCATGCAGGTGATCTACCACAACCGCAGCCGGCTCGATCCGGCCATCGAGCAGCAACTGGGCGCACGCTGGGTGGGCAAGGACGAGTTGCTGCAGCAGGCTGACCACCTGGTGATCGTGGTGCCCTACAGCGCGGCCTCGCACCACCTGGTGGGCGCTGCCGAGCTGGCGCTGATGAAGCCGGGCGCCACGCTGACCAACATCGCCCGCGGCGGCGTGGTGGACGACAGGGCGCTGGCCGCGGCACTGCGCGAGCGGCGCCTGTTGGCTGCCGGGCTGGACGTTTTCGAGGGTGAACCGGCGGTGCACCCGGACCTGCTGGCCCTGCCCAACGTGGTGCTGACACCGCACATTGCCAGCGCCAGCGCGCGCACCCGCCGGGCCATGGCCGATCTGGCGGCTGCCAACCTGGTTGCCGTGCTGGGCCAGGGGGCCGCGGCAGGGCGCCCGGCCACGGCGCTCAACCCCGAGGTGCTGGTGCGGCGCTAGTGCTGCCAGCGCCGCCCAGGCGCCACAGCCAGGCCGCCGTGCCCGCCATCAGCAGGGCGGCGGCGGCCGAGCTGATCTCCAGCGCGCCCCAGGGGCCCAGCGTCACGCCGGCCAGCGCCCGCACCGTCAGCGGCCCCAGGATTTGCCCACCGGCAAAGGCCGCCGTCATGCGCCCCAGCAGGCGTGCAGGGTGGTGCGGCATCAGGGCCCGGGCCTGTTGCAGGCCGATCAGCGTGGCCACCACAAAAGTGCCACCCACCAGCAGGGCCGCGGCCGCAATCGCCGCGCCGGTCTGGCTGATCAAGGGCAAGGCCGCACCCAGGCCGACCGCCGCCTGACAGATCGCCCAGGCGCGCAGCGGCACCCATTGCTGCAGGCCGCGCACGGCAACCAGCGTCGAGACCCATGCGGCCAACCCGAACAGCGGCCAGGCCAGGCCAAAACGCTGGGGGTCGTCCACCAGCGCCCGCGCCATCGCCGGCAAAAAGGTGGCCGGCAGGATGTAGCCAAAGCCGAAGCTGCCGTAGCAGACCACCAGTGGCCAACTGCCGGCGGGCAGGGCGGCGCCGTGGGCGGGTGCGGCCGGCGGGGTGGCTGCCACGGCAACCGGGCGCGGAGTCCGCCAGGTCAGGCCCAGCACGACGGCGCCCAACACTGCGGCCACCACCGCCAGTTGCAACCACAGCGCCCGGGCGCCACCGGCATGGGGCAAGCAGGCCAGACCTCCCGCCAGCATGATGCCGCCGCCCACCCCACCAAACACCAGCGCCCCCAGCGCACCCTGGCCGCGCAGCGCCAGCGTGCTCAGGCTCCAACTGCTGATGCCCACCATCGCCCAGGCACTGGCCACGCCGGCGGCAAAGCGCAAAGCCACCCACACCGCCTCGGTGCGGGCCAGGCCGGCACCGGCCGTCAGCAAGACGATCGCCAGCAGGCAAGCCTGCACCAGGCGCAGCGGCCGGCCCGCCAGGCGGGCAGCAGTCAGCGCGCCGACCAGGTAACCCAGGTAGTTGGCGGCGGCCAGCTCAGCACCGACCGCGGCGTCGATCAAGCCCTCCTGCATCATCAATGGCAGCAGCGGCGTGAACGCAAAGCGGCCGATGCCCATGGCCGCCGCCAGCGTCAGCGCGCCGGCCAGCACCACCGCAGCCGTGCTGGGCAGGGGGCCGGACACCGGGTGGGTGGCAGATGACGCGGTGGTGGGGCGCATCACACCATTAGAGCCTGTGGCCGTGCCGCCCGCCTCAGCGGCGCGTGTCCGCCGCGGCGCGTCTGGACCGGTTGACCCGTTTTGGCGCAGTGCCGCAGGGCCGGGGTCGCGGGTATGTCCTGCCGGCCGGACCAGCGCGGGGCGACGAACATCCTGCACGGGTTGCATCTACCGTGCCCCGGCTGCGTCCATCAGGAGACAACAATGAGCGTCAAATTCAAGATCAATGGCAAGGCTGTCGAGGCCAAGTTCGAACCCGATACCCCGCTGCTGTGGGTGATCCGCGACGAGATCGGCTTGACCGGCACCAAGTTCGGCTGCGGCGCACAGCTTTGCGGCGCCTGCACCGTGCACCTGGACGGCGTGCCGATCCGCTCTTGCGGCACGCCGCTCTCGGCCGTGGCCGGCAAGTCGGTGGCCACCGTCGAGAGCCTGTCGCGCAACAACACCCATCCGCTGCAAAAGGCCTGGATCAAGCACGACGTGCCGCAGTGCGGCTACTGCCAGAGTGGCCAGTTGATGAGCGCGGCCGCCTTGCTGAGCAAGAACAAGAACCCCAGCGACAACGAGATCGACCAGGCCATGGCCGGCAACCTGTGCCGCTGCGGCACCTATGTGCGGGTTCGCGCCGCGATCAAGACAGCCGCCGCCGAAGTCCGTGGCGTCAAGGCCTAACTTGAACAACACGGAGCCCAACATGACCGATACCACCACTGACCACACCGCTGATGCCGCCGCCAGCGACGCCGCCGTCGCTGTCTCCCGCCGCGGCTTCATGCAAGGCTCGGCTGCCGTCACCGGCGGACTGATGCTGGGCGTGAGCCTGCCAATGGCCGGCCCGGCGCAAGCCGCCGGCCTGTTGTACACGCCCAATGCCTGGGTCCATATCGCCGACGACAACACCATCACCCTGATTTCGGCCCGGGCCGAGATGGGGCAGGGCGTCTACACCTCAATGCCGATGCTGATCGCCGAAGAACTCAACGTCGACATCAAGAAGATCAAGGTTGCGTTTGCGCCTACGGGCAAGGTCTACGGCAACGCGTTGATCTTCGGCCTGCAACTCACCGGCGGCTCGACCTCGGTGCGTGAAGGCTGGGAGAAGCTGCGCGTGGCGGGTGCCCAGGTGCGCATCATGCTGACCGCCGCGGCGGCGCAGCAATGGGGCGTCGACGCTGCCACGCTCAAGGCCGTGGATGGCCGGGTGATTGGCGCCAACGGCAAGTCCGCCACCTACGGCCAACTGGCCGAGGCCGCATCCAAGCTGCCGGTGCCCGAGAAAGTGTCGCTGAAAGACCCGAGCGAGTTCCGCATCGTCGGCAAGCGCACCACCCGGCTCGACACCCCCGCCAAGGTCAACGGCACGGCCATCTTCGGCATGGACGTCAAATTGCCCGGCATGGTCTATGCCACGCTGGCGATGTGCCCGGTGATCGGCGGCACGGTCAAGAGCTTTGATGCCAAACGCGCCAAGTCGATGCCCGGCGTGGTCGACGTGGTGCAGATCCCCGACGGTATTGCCGTGGTGGCCAGCACCTACTGGCAGGCGCGCAAGGCGCGCGAGGCGCTGTCGATCGTCTGGGACGAGGGCGCGAACGCCAACCTGAACACCCAGGCCATGTTCGAAGGCACCCGCGCCGCCATGCTGTCGGGCAAGGGCGCGATTCCGGTGCGTCCGCCGGTGGGCGACGCGGATGACGCGATCGCGCGGGGTTCCCACGTGGTGCGGGCCGAGTACCTGTCGCAAAACGTCACGCACTCGCCGATGGAGCCGATGAACTTCACCGCCCACGTCGACAACGGCAAAGTTTTGCTGATCGGCCCGACCCAATGGCCGGATGCCGGCCAGGGCGCGGTGGCCAAGATCCTGGGCGTCAAACCTGAGGACGTGGCGGTGCAGTCCACCTTCCTGGGTGGCGGCTTCGGTCGGCGCATCGACATCGACTTCATCATCCAGGCCGCGCAGATCAGCGCCGCTGTGAAAAAGCCGGTCAAGCTGATCTGGTCGCGTGAAGACGACATGACGCACGACTTCTACCGTCCGATGGCCGCAATGCAACTGGCTGCCTCGCTGGGTGCCGATGGCAAACCGATGGCGATGACCTTCCGGGTTGCATCGCAGTCCATCACGGGCCGTTTGTTCGGCCTGCCGCCCGAGGCGCCGGATGCCTTCATGGCCGAGGCGGCGGTGTCGCCGTACAACATCCCGGCCACACGCCAGGACGTGGTCAAGCATGACGCCGGCCTGCGGGTGGGCTACTGGCGTGCGGTCAGCCACAACATGAACGCCTTTGCCAACGAGAGCTTCATCGACGAGTTGGCCGCCGCCGCCAAGCAAGACCCGGTGGCCTACCGCATGTCGATGCTGCAAGGCCAGCCGCGGTTCCTGAACGTGCTGAAACTGGCGGCTGAAAAATCCGGCTGGGGCACGGCCGCTGCTGCGGGGCGATCACGCGGCGTGGCGCTGATGGAGGGTTACGACACCTACATGGCGCAGGTGGCCGAGATCTCGATGGTGGGTGGCGAGCCCCGCGTGCACCGCGTCACCGTGGTGGCCGACCTGGGCCGGATGGTCAACCCCGACACGGTGGAGGCGCAGATCCAGTCGTCGATCATCTTCGGTCTCAGCGCGGCGCTGTGGGGCGAGATCACGGTCGACAGGGGCCGGGTGCAGCAGACCAACTTCAACACCTACCGGATCATGCGCAACAACGAGGCGCCGCAGATCGACATCGTGCTGGTCAACAGCACCGAAAAGCCCGGCGGCATCGGTGAGCCGGCTACGGCGTTGATCGGCCCGGCGGTGGCCAATGCGATGTTTGCCGGCACCGGCAAGCGGGTGCGGCGCATGCCGTTCACGGCGGAGTACATCCAGAAGGCCTGATCTCCAGGTCAAGCGGCCCACCAGTCCGGGGATTTTCCGGGCGGGTCGGCCGTACCGTTCATCGGGCGTGCAGCTGCAAGGCTGCACGCCCGCTTTGCTTTTTGGGGTGTGCGCAACCGGCGGGGCGTCTGCCAGCGCCTGAGACAATCGCTGGATGAGTGAATGGTCGGTGCCGGGCCTGCTGGTCCTGAACGGGGTGCTGCTGGTCGCAGTCTTGGTCGTGGTGCTCTGGCTGGTGCTGCGCCGGACTGATCCGGCGGCCCAGCGTGAGCAGGCAGAGCGCCTGGCCCGCGAACAGCGCGGCGAGCAGCAAGACAGCGCACGCGCCACGCGGCAAGAGCTTGCCGGCGCGCTGGCGTTGTTCCAGCAGGCCTTGCTGGCCCAGTCCGGCGATGTGGCCCGCACCCAAAACGAGCAGATCGATTCGTTTCGCACCCAGCTGGCCGCGATGCAGCAGCAGCTGAGCCAGTCATTGCAACAGGCTGCCAGCCAGGGTGTTACGCAGGGCCAAACCGCCCGCGAGGCCCAGGACGCCGCCTTGCAGCGTTTTGGCAGCACGCTGGCCGAGCAACTGCAGTCGCTCAGCCTGAGCAACGCCCAGCGCCTGGCCGAGGTGCGGCAGACGGTGGACGCGCGTCTGGCCGCGCTGCAGCAGGGCAACGAGGCCAAGCTGGAACAGATGCGGGCGACGGTAGACGAAAAGCTGCATGCCACGCTGGAGCAGCGCCTGGGGGAGAGCTTCAAGCAAGTGGCCGAACGCCTGGAGCAGGTGCACCAGGGCCTGGGCGACATGCGCAACCTGGCGCGCGACGTGGGGTCGCTGAACCGGGTGCTGAGCAACGTCAAGTCGCGCGGCATCTATGGCGAGGTTCAATTGGCCGGCCTGCTGGAGCAGGTGCTGACGCCCGAGCAGTACGCCGCCAACGTCGAGTGCGTGCCGGGCAGCGGCGCACGGGTCGAGTTTGCGATCCGCTTGCCGGGCCGGGCGGGGCCAGCGGCGGCGGGCGGCGCGTCGATCTGGCTGCCGATCGACGCCAAGTTTCCGCGCGAGGATTACGAACGCATGCTCGATGCGCAAGAGCGCGCCGACGCGCCGGCGGTAGAGGCTGCGGCCAGGGCGCTGGAGCTGCGGCTCAAGGCGGAGGCCCGCAGCATCCGCGAGAAATACATCGCCGCGCCGTTCACCACCGACTTCGGCATCCTGTTCCTGCCGACCGAGAGCCTGTACGCCGAGGCCCTGCGCCGGCCCGGCCTGGTCGAGGCGCTGCAGCGGGAGCACCGCATCTCGCTGGCCGGCCCGACCACGCTGCTGGCCACGCTGACCAGCTTGCAGATGGGCTTTCGCACCCTGGCGCTGGCGCAGCGCAGCGCCGAGGTCTGGCAGGTGCTGGGCGCCGTCAAGACCGAGTTTGGCAAGTTTGGCGAGGTGCTGGCCCGCACCAAGAAAAAGCTCGACGAAGCCAGCCACAGCATCGACCAGGCCAGCGTGCGCACCCGGGCGATGGAGCGCCAGCTGCGCGATGTCGAGTCGCTGCCCGAACACGGCACGTCGGCGTTGTTGTCCGACCTGCAGCCCGCGCTGCTGCCCGACCCGCAGCCCGACCCGCAGCCCGATCTGGCAACGGGCCAGGTTGGCAGCGCTTGAAGCCGCGCTGTGCATTCAGACCGGTCCGTCACCCACCCCGCCAGCACCGCGCCCCTGTCGGCAAGGGCGTTGCCGCTGTTGATCGTCGGCCAGATCGCGCTGCACAGTGCGATGGCCGGCCAGCGCATGGCGGCCCCATTGCAGGCGCTCAACGCCGGCTACAGCGCCTGGGCGGTGGGCGTGTTGCTGGCCCTGTTTGCGGCCCTGCCGGTGCTCACCGCGATGGGCGCCGGCCGCATGGCCGACCGCCACGGCTACCACCGGCCGGTGCGGCTGGCGGTGGTGCTGACGGTGGCCGGCGCCGGCTGTGCGCTGGCGGCCTGCTGGCTGCCGGGCTGGTGGCAATTCGGGCTGAACTGTATCGGCGCAGCGGCCTCGGGCGTGGGCACCAATGTCGGGCTGATCGCGATCCAGCGTTGTGCCGGGCAGATGGTCAGCACGTCCACCGAGCGGCTGCGGGTGTTCAGCTGGCTGGGCATGGCGCCGTCGCTGGCCAATGTGGTGGGTCCGGTGGCTGCAGGCTTCATGATCGACGCCGCAGGCTATGCCGCCGCCTACGGCTTGCTGATGCTGATGCCGCTGCTGTCGCTGGTGGTGGCGCGGCGTGTGCCGGCGCAGGCCGGACCGGTGGCGGCACTGCGGCGCGAGGCCGGCAGCGGCCGCTGGGATCTGCTGGCCACGCCCGGGCTCAAGCGGTTGCTGTTTGTCAACTGGCTGCTGTCGGCCAGCTGGGACGTGCACAGCTTTGCCGTGCCGGTGCTGGGCTACTCGCGCGGCTACAGCGCGTCCACCATTGGCCTGGTGCTGGGCACCTTCACGGCTGCGGTCACGCTGGTGCGTTTTGCGATCCCGCTGCTGGCGCACCGCTTGAGCGAGGTGGTGGTGCTGCGCTGCGCGATGCTGCTGACCGGCGTGGTGTTTGCGCTCTATCCGTTTGCCGCCACGCCCTGGTTGATGGGCGGCTGCGCGCTGATGCTGGGGCTGACGCTGGGCGCCGTGCAGCCGATGATCATGAGCACGCTGCACCACCTGACGCCGGCCAACCGGCATGGCGAGGCGATAGCGTTCCGCTCGATGGCGATCAATTTCTCCAGCAGCGTGATGCCGCTGGTGTTCGGCGCGGCCGGTACGGCCCTGGGGCCGGGGGTGCTGTTCTGGGCGATGGGCGCCGCGGTGGGCGGCGGCAGTTGGGCAGCACGCGGGCTGAGCAGGGTGTTTGCCAGCGATCCCCCGGCTTGAGTGCAGGCCGCCCGCTGGACGTGGACCGTCAGCCGATCAAAACCGGATGCCCGCTGAGGCGGGCGGGGTGGGCTGCGCGGCCTCGACCGGCGCTGCGTCCACTGGCGTGACTGGTGTGATTGGCGCCTGAGGTGCGCGCGCCACCAGCGGTACAACGGCTGGGGTGGGGTAGCCCTTGGGCAGCCTGGACTCACGCGGGTAGCCAGCCAGGTCCAGCGTGCCTTGCCAGTCGGCCTCCAGAAAGCCGCGCAAGGCCTGCGCGCCCACCGTCAACGCTGGCACGCTGCGCCCGCTGGTCAGGCGCTGCAGCGCGGCAATCTCGTCGTCGCTGCTGACCGAACGCTCGCTGTAGGGCACACCCCGCTGTTGCAGCAACTTGCGGCCGGTTTCGCAAGGTGTGCAGTCGCTGCTGGTGTAGAGCGTGACCGGAAAGCGGGCTGCCACCGGCCGCAAGTCTGCCGGTAGCGCAGCCGCGACGGCCTGGCCAGACACCGGCCCCGCCACGCTGGCGCCGCGCCGCAAGGGCTGCACCTGTGTGCCAGGCGCGGTGACCGGCCGGTCGGTGTAGGTGACCTTGCCGTCGGGCGTCACCACTTTGTACTGTGCCCAGGCGGGCACGGCACACAACAGGCAAAGCAACCAGAGCTTGCCTGTTGCTGCCGAACGGGAGGGGTTCATGCCCCGGAATCTAGCCTATGCGATCGGCCCTGGGGCGGCGAACAGCGGGCCTTTTCCGCTCAAGCCATGCCCTGGTGACGCAGCAAGGCATCGATGCTGGGCTCGCGGCCGCGGAAGGCCTTGAAACTGTCCATCGCCGGGCGGCTGCCGCCGGCCTCCAGGATCTCGCGCCGGAAGCGCTGCCCGATCTCGGGGTTGAACACGCCCGATTCCTCGAACGCGGCAAAGGCGTCGGCCGACAGCACCTCGGCCCATTTGTAGCTGTAGTACCCGGCCGAGTAGCCGCCGGCAAAGATGTGCGAGAAGGTGTGCTGAAACCGGTTGAAGTCCGGCGGCGGGTTGACACTGACCTCGGCGCGCACCGCGTCGATCACAGCCTGCACCTGACCGGCGGCGTCGGCCTGGGTGTGAATGCGCATGTCGAATAGCGAAAACTCGATCTGGCGCAGCGTTTGCAGCCCGCTCTGGAAGTTGCGGGCCGCCAGCATGCGGTCGAACAACGCGCGCGGCAGCGGCTCGCCGGTGTCGACATGGGCGGTCAGCTTGGACAGCACGCTCCATTCCCAGCAGAAGTTTTCCATGAACTGGCTGGGCAGTTCGACCGCGTCCCATTCGACGCCGTTGATGCCGGCCACCGCCAGCTCATCGACCCGGGTCAGCAGGTGGTGCAGTCCATGGCCGAACTCATGGAACAGCGTGATGACGTCGTCGTGGGTCAGCAGCGCGGGTTTGTCGCCCACCGGCGACGCAAAGTTGCACACCAGATGGGCCACCGGTGTCTGGGTGACGCCGCCCGGGGTGTCGGGCCGGCTCCAGCGGCCGCGCACACCGTCCATCCAGGCACCGGGACGCTTGCCGGGGCGGGCATACGGGTCGAGGTAGAACTGGCCGATCAGCTCGGCCTCAAGCGCCTCGCCAACCCGGGCCGCAGTGCCCTTGGCCTGGCGCTCGATGCGGTAAAAGCGCACGCTGTCGTGCCAGACCTCGGCCGTGTCCGGCCGGATCTGCACGTCGAACAGGGTCTCGACGATGTGGAACAGGCCGGCCAGCACCCGCGGCTCGGTGAAGTACTGTTTGACGTCCTGTTCGCTGAAAGCGTAGCGCGCTTCCTTCAACTTCTCGGAGACAAACGACTGGTCCCAGACCTGCAGGTCGGCCATGCCCAACGTGTCGGTGGCAAAGGCCCGCAGCTCGGCCAGATCACGCTCGGCGTGTGGCCGGGCACGCTGCGCCAGATCACCCAGGAAGCCGTTGACCTGCGCGGGCGACTCGGCCATCTTGGGCACCAGCGACAAATGGCCGTAGCTGGTGTGGCCCAGCAGCGCGGCCTCTTCGGCGCGCAGTTGCAGCAGCTCGGTCATCAGCGTGCTGTTGTCGCGCTCGGCCGGGCCAAACTCACTGGCGCGGGTGGCGTAGGCGCGGTAGAGCTGCTCGCGCAGCGCACTGCTTTGCGCATACTGCATCACCGGCAGGAACACCGGCATGTGCAGCGTCAGCTTGTGGCCGGGCTGGCCGTCGGCAGCCGCCGCCGCCAAGGTCTGCTGGCAGACGTCCGCCGGCACACCGGCCATTTGCTCGGCGCTGGCGTAGAGCGAAAACCCGTCGGTGGCGTCCAGCACATGCTCGCTGAACTGCTGGCCCAGCTCGGCCAGGCGCTCTTGGATGGCGGCAAAACGGGCCTTGGCTTCGCCGTTCAATTCGGCCCCGGACAGCACGAAGTCGCGCATCGCGTGGGCCAGCGCCTGGGTCCGGGCCGGTGCCAGGCTGGCGGCCTGTGGCCCGGTGGCCACCAACTTGTACTTGGCGTACAGCCGCTCGTCCGCGCCCAACCGGGTGTGAAACTCGGTGATGCGGCCCAGGTTGGCGTTGTAGGCCTCGCGCAGCTCGGGCGTGTTGACCACGGCGTTGAGGTGGCCCACCGCCTGCCAGGCGCCCGACAGGCGCTCGAGCGGCACGTCGAGCACGGCCGACAAGGTGTCGAAGTCAGCCGGCACATCGGCGCTGACGGCACGCTCAAGTGCGGCCTCGGCGGCCGGCAGCAGCACGTCCAACGCGGGGCCGATGTGCTCAGGGCGGATCTGGGCAAAAGCGGGCAGGCCGGTGGCAGTCAACAACGGGTTGGTCATGGTGGCCTCAAGCGGTGGCAAAAGTGGGGCAGGGCTGGGGGTGGCCCCAACGGCTATTTGGCGACACGTTCGGCCGATTCAACCGTGTTGACCAGCAACATCGTGATCGTCATCGGCCCGACACCGCCGGGCACCGGGGTGATCCATGCGGCCACCTCGCGCACGCCGTCAAAGTCAACGTCGCCGCACAGCTTGCCGGCGCCAGGCTGGTCGGCCGGCACCCGGTTCATGCCGACGTCGATCACGGTAGCACCGGGCTTGACCATGTCGGCGGTGAGGGTGTTGCGCCGGCCCACTGCCACCACCACCACGTCGGCCTGGCGGGTGAACAACCCCAGGTCGGGCGTGGCGCTGTGGCAGATGGTGACGGTGGCATTGGCCTGCAGCAACAGCAAGGCCATCGGTTTGCCCACGGTGTTGCTGCGGCCGATCACCACCGCGTGCTGGCCCTTGAGCGGCACGCCGGTGGACTCGATCAGCTTCATGCAGCCGTAGGGCGTGCAGGGCCGGAAGCCCGGCAGCCCGGCCATCAGGTCACCCGCGCTCTGCACCGAGTAGCCGTCCACGTCCTTGGCCACAGAAATTGCTTCGATCACCCGCTGCGGGTCGATGTGGCGCGGCAGCGGCATCTGCACCAGGATGCCGTGGATGGTGGGGTCGTTGTTGAGCGCCTGGATGCGGGCCAGCAGGTCGGCCTCGGGCAGGTTGGCCTGGTATTTTTCAAGCACCGAATGCAGGCCATGCTCGGCGCAGGCCTTGACCTTGTTGCGCACATAAACCGCCGAAGCCGGGTCCTCGCCGACGAGAATCACGGCCAGGCCCGGCCGGATGCCGCGGGCGGCCAGCGCCGCAATGCGCTGTGACAGGTCGCTGCGGATCTGTTGCGACAGGGCGGTGCCGCTGATCAGTTGGGCGGTCATGGGGTGTCTCCGGTGGTTACCGCGGCACGCGGCTGGCGGTGAAAGTCTGCGGCAAAAACGCAAGAGGCCGCTGTGAAGCGGCCTCAGTACAGCGGTGCGGGAATCAGACCTTGGCGGCGGCGGTGCTGTTGGCCCCCAGCGCGATCTTGAGCAGATCGGCCACGGTGTTGGCGTTGAGCTTTTCCATGATGTTGGCGCGGTGCGCCTCGACCGTCTTGATGCTGATCCCCAAGTCGTCGGCGATCTGCTTGTTCAGGCGACCGGCGACGATGCGCTCGAGCACCTGGGCCTCGCGGGTGGTCAGGCGCGACAGCAGCGCGTCGCGGCTGGCCTGCTCCTGGTGCTGGCTGAACGCCGAGCGCGCCTGGTCCAGCATGCGCTCCACCAGGCCGATCAGATCGTCTTCCTTGAAGGGCTTTTCGATGAAGTCCATCGCGCCCTTTTTCATCGTGGTGACCGCCATCGGCACGTCACCGTGGCCGGTGATGAACACCACTGGCAGCGGGCTCTTGCGCTCGAGCAGGCGGTCTTGCAGCTCCAGCCCGCTCATGCCGTCCATGCGGATGTCGGCGATCAGGCAAGCGACCTCACGCGGGTCGAAGCGGGACAAGAAGCTCTCAGCCGAATCAAAGCATTTGACGCGATAGTCTTTGCCCTCGAGCAGCCACTGCAGAGAATCACGCACTGCCTCGTCGTCATCGACAACGTAGACCGTGCCTTTCTTGGGGATCAGGCTCATGGATTGTTTCTCGCGGCGAACACGCTGTCGGGGCGTGAGGTGGGGCGTGGGTTGGGGCCGCCATCAGCATCGGGCGAGGCGCCATCCTGGGGATGAGGCCGCGGTGTCTCCTCATGCCGAGCAGCGGTTTCGACGGGCAAGGTGAAGGCAAACCGGCACCCTGTCACAAGCTCGCCATTGTAGAGGTTCTGCGCCTTGATCCGGCCCCGGTGGCTCTCCACGATCGACCGGCAAAGTGACAGTCCGATGCCCATGCCGTCGGCCTTGGTCGAGAAGAACGCCTCGTACAGGCGGCTGATCACTTCCTCCGCCAAGCCGGGGCCTTTGTCGGTCACGCTGAACTCGATCACCCCCCCTTCTTCGGGGGTGTGGCGCGGGATCACCCGCAACTCGATGTGGCGCCGAGCTGGCGGCAACTTGGCGCTGTCGATCGCCTCGGCCGCGTTCTTTAGCAGGTTGAGCAGCACCTGCTCGATCAGGATCGGGTCGCAGTTGATGTCGGGCAGGCGCAGCGCGACGTAATGCATGATCGACACGTTGCGCCGGCGCAGCTCGATGCTGGCCAGTTCCACCGCATCCTCGACGATGGCCTTGGCCTGGGATGGTTGGCGCTGCGGCTCGCTCTTTTTCACGAACGCCCGGATGCGGTGGATGATCTGGCCGGCACGCTCGGCCTGGCGCGCTGTCTTGCCCAATGCGGCGATCAGCGCGTCGCGGTCGATGGTGTCGGCCTTGACCCGCGAGACCATGCCGTTGCAGTAGTTGGTGATGGCGGTCAGGGGCTGGTTCAGCTCATGCGCCACCGACGACGCCATCTCGCCCATCGTGATCAGCCGGCTCGACACCTGGGCTTTTTGGGCCTGCTGCTCGGCCAGTTCCTCGGCGCGGCGGCGCGCGGTGACGTCGGTGGCGATCAGCATCTGTGCCAGCCGGCCGTCGGTCCACTGCAGGTAGCGGGCACGCACGTCGAACCATTTGTCCAGCGATGGGGCATAGATCTCGCGCGGATTGGCGCCGATGCCGGTCAGCTCCTGCGTCGGCAGACCCGACAGATTGTCCTCATCGTCGTGGTCGGTCAGTGTGATCGGCAGCGTGGGCATGGTGCCGCTGGCCAGCAGCGCGTGGCCGCGGGAATCGGCACCGAACCACAGCCGGTAGGACCGGTTGGCAAACAGCAGTTCGCTTTGCTGCACCGACAAGACCGAGACCGCCGCCTCCAGGCCTTCCAGCACGGTGGTGAAGCGCTCGTGCGAGGCTGATAACTGATCGCGAATGCGCTTGGCCTCGGTGATGTTGGTCATCGAGGTCATCCAGCCGGTTTGCTGGCCGCGCGCGTCAACCAGCGGCGAGACGTACATCCGGGCGTCGAACAGCGTGCCGTTTTTGCGCATCACCTTGACCTCGATGCCGCCGGCCGGGCTGCGGCCCTGCAACTCCTGCTGCAGCAACCGGGTGTTCTCGTCGATGCGCTCGCTCGGCCAGTAGGGGTAGGGCGGCAGGCGGCCGATCAACTCGTCCTCGGTGAAGCCGGTCATGGCGCTGAACGCCGGGTTGACATAGCTGACCCGGCCCTCGGTGTCCATCGCCCGCATGCCGGTCAGCATGGAGTTTTCCATGGCCCGGCGGAAGTTGGTCTCTTGCACCAGCGCGCCCTGGATCTGCGACCGCCGCCGCATGTGGCGCCAGGTGCCCAGCAGCATCCACAGCGTCAGGACGGACAAGGCCACCACCATCCAGAACAGGGTGTTGCCGATCAGGCCGACGGAGGTGCGGTAGCCGCTGCCGCGCAGCACCAGGCCGTTGGTGGCCGGCGCCAGTGGCACGTCGTGCAGGATGGCCGGGCGCCGGGTGCCACCAGGCAGGGTCATCACGCTGCTGGCGATGATGTTCTCGCGCTCATCGAGCACCTCGATGGCATGGCGCCGCGTCACGTCGGTGGTGACGAAATGGCGCAGCAGCACGTCGATCGAATAGTCGGCCACCAGGGCGCCGACAAACTGCCCGCGTGCCAGCATGGGCACATGAACCTGGAAGACCATCGCGCCGTGGCTGTCCTTGAAGGGGCGCGAATAGATGGGCTGGCGCAGATCGCGCGCCGCGATGAACGCCCATTCGGCCTCGCTGCGGCCGGGCGCGGCGGGCGGCTTGGCGGCGGCCGCTGCCGCGGTGGCGCCAGACATCGCGCCGTCCTCGCGTTCGGCCTGGGCCGAGTAGCGGGCCCGGGCGCGGCGGTCGGCGCCCAGCCAGACAAACTGGGTGATTTCGGGCCGATTGTTGGCAAAGGCGGTGGCTTGCGGCGTGAAATCGGCAACCTCCAGCTCCCGGGTGGTGAACTCGCGGGCCAGGCGCACCAACTGCTCCTGGTTTTCGATCAGGCGCAAGCGCAGTTGCTGTTGCGCGATCTCGGTGTCCCGGGTGACCGCCTCGACCTCACGCTCGAGTTCTTCGTTGCGCAGGTACCAAAAGGCAGAAATGATGGCCGCCAGAAAAAGCAACACCGAGGCCAAGGGTCCGAAGGTGGCGAGCCTGTCCTGCCGCGCCGGGGATTGGCGGCGCCACCACCGGCCGAGCAGCCGGCGCTGACCCGCACCGGTGCTACCGCTGGAAGGACCTGGGGAGTTGGGCATCATGGCGACGGATTATCCGGGTGCGCCGGGCCCATGTTGCGCACGATCATTGGCGCTGCAGGTTGTGGTTTCCCACAATACGAAATCAACTCGCACTATTTGAAAATAGCCCGACTTTGTGCCAAACTGCGCTCCGTTCCCAGCAAGCCCGAGTTGACCCACCCGACCCCGATCGAGGAGACAAACGATGTCCGCAATGCCCCAATCCTTTCTTGGCGCCGCCGCCAACGACACCGATGCCCAGGAAACCCGTGAATGGCTGGAGGCGCTGGACGCCGTCATCGCCAACGAGGGCCCGGAGCGTGCGCACTTTCTGCTGGAACAGCTGATCGACGAGGCCCGCCAGGCCGGCATCGACCAGCCGTTTTCGGCCAACACCGCCTACGTCAACACGATCCCGACCGACCAGGAAGAGCGCTGCCCGGGCAACCTGGAAATTGAAGAGCGCCTGCGCGCCTTCATGCGATGGAACGCGATGGCGCTGGTCGTCAAGGCCAACCGGCTGGACCCGGCCGACGGCGGCGACCTGGGCGGCCACATCTCGTCGTTTGCCTCGGTGGCGACGATGTTTGGCGCCGGTTTCAACCATTTCTGGAACGCCGAGCATGAAGGCCACGGCGGCGACCTGCTCTACATCCAAGGCCATTCGGCGCCCGGCATCTACGCCCGCGCCTTCCTGGAGGGCCGCATCAGCGAGGAGCAGTTGCTCAGCTTCCGCCAGGAGGTCGACGGCAAGGGCCTGTCAAGCTATCCGCATCCCAAGCTGATGCCCAACTTCTGGCAGTTCCCGACCGTCTCGATGGGCCTGGGGCCGCTGATGGCGATCTACCAGGCGCGGTTCTTGAAGTACCTGCATGCCCGCGGCATTGCCGACACCAGCAACCGCAAGGTCTGGGTGTTCTGTGGCGACGGCGAGATGGATGAGCCCGAGTCGCTGGGCGCGATCGGCCTGGCTGCACGCGAGAAGCTCGACAACCTGATCTTCGTCATCAACTGCAACCTGCAGCGCCTGGACGGCCCGGTGCGGGGCAACGGCAAGATCATCCAGGAGCTGGAGGGCGAGTTCCGTGGCTCGGGCTGGAACGTGATCAAGTTGCTGTGGGGCGGCTATTGGGACCCGCTGCTCGCGCGCGACAAAGAGCACGTGCTGCGCAAGATCATGATGGACACGGTGGACGGCGACTACCAGGCCATGAAGGCCAACGACGGCGCATTTGTGCGCAAGCACTTTTTTGGTCAGCACCCCAAGGCCTTGGAGATGGTCGCCAAGATGAGCGACGAGGACATCTGGCGCCTGCAGCGCGGTGGCCATGACCCGCAAAAGGTCTATGCCGCCTACCACAAGGCGGTCAATACCAAAGGCCAGCCGACCGTGTTGCTGATCAAGACAGTCAAGGGCTTTGGCATGGGCAAGGCGGCCGAGGGCAAAAACACCGCCCACCAGGCCAAGAAGCTGACCGATGACGACATCTTGGGCATGCGCGACCGCTTCAACATCCCGATCTCGAACGAGCAACTGGCCCAGGGCATTCCGTTCTACAAGCCGGCCGACGACACACAGGAGATGAAGTACCTGCACGAGCGCCGGCAAGCCCTGGGCGGCTATTTGCCGCACCGCCGCGCCAAGGCCGATGAGCAGTTCACCGTGCCCGCACTCAGCACCTTCCAGGCCGTGCTGGACCCAACCGCCGAGGGCCGCGAGATCAGCACCACCCAGGCCTATGTTCGGTTCCTGACACAGCTGCTGCGCGACAAGGCGCTGGGCCCGCGCACCGTGCCGATCCTGGTGGACGAGGCGCGCACCTTCGGCATGGAGGGCTTGTTCCGCCAGATCGGCATCTACAACCCCGAGGGCCAGAAGTACACGCCGGTCGACAAGGACCAGGTGATGTACTACCGCGAGGCCAAGGACGGCCAGATCCTGCAGGAGGGCATCAACGAGGCCGGCGGCATGAGCAGCTGGATTGCGGCGGCGACGTCCTACTCGACGAACAACCGCATCATGGTGCCGTTCTACGTTTACTACTCGATGTTCGGCTTCCAGCGCATCGGTGATCTGGCCTGGGCCGCTGGCGACATGCAGGCGCGTGGTTTCCTGCTGGGCGGCACGTCCGGCCGCACCACGCTGAACGGTGAAGGTCTGCAGCACGAGGACGGCCACAGCCACATCTTGTCGGGCACGATCCCGAACTGCGTGTCCTACGACCCGACGTTTGCGCATGAGGTGGGGGTGATCCTGCACCACGGCTTGAAGCGCATGGTCGAGAAGCAGGACAACGTCTACTACTACATCACCCTGCTGAACGAGAACTACCCGATGCCCGGCCTGACCGCCGGCACCGAAGAGCAGATCATCAAGGGCATGTACTTGCTGCAAGATGCCACGCCCGGTCTGGCCGGCGCTGACGGCAAGCTGCAGGTCAACCTGCTGGGCTCGGGCACCATCCTGCGCGAGTCGATGGCCGCCAAGAAGCTGCTCGAGGCCGACTGGGGCGTGGCCGCCAAGGTCTGGAGCTGCCCGAGCTTCAACGAGCTGGCGCGCGACGGCCAGGACGCCGAGCGCTACAACCTGCTGCACCCGACCGAGCCACCGCGCCTGCCGTTTGTGGCGCAGCAACTGGGCGGCCATGCCGGGCCGGTGATCTGCTCGACCGATTACATCAAGGTGTTTGGTGAGCAGATCCGGGCTTACATGCCCAAGGGCAGGACCTACAAGGTGCTGGGCACCGACGGCTTTGGCCGCAGCGACTTCCGCAGCAAGCTGCGTGAGCATTTCGAGATCAACCGCCACTACATCGTGGTCGCGGCGCTCAAGTCGCTGGCCGACGATGGCCTGCTGCCGATGAGCACCGTCGCCGAGGCGATCAAGCAATACGCGCTGAACACCGAGAAGATCAATCCGCTGTACGCCTGAGGGCCTGACGCCCCAACGGCAACATTCGCAGCGAACGGAGACAAGACATGGCATTGATTGAAGTGAAGGTCCCGGACATCGGCGACTTCAAGGACGTGGCGGTGATCGAGCTGCTGGTCAAGGTGGGCGACACCATCGCGGCCGAGCAGAGCCTGGTGACGGTCGAGAGCGACAAGGCCTCGATGGAGATCCCGGCCAGCCACGCTGGCGTGGTCAAGGCGCTCAAGGTGGCCTTGGGCGACAAGCTCAACGAAGGCACCTTGCTGCTGATGTTGGAGACGGACGAAGCGGCTGCGCCCACTGCGGCGCCGGTGACTGCGCCAGTGGCCGCAACACCGGCCGCTGTGGCGGCACCCGCCGCAACTCCAGCGGCCACGCCGGCCCCGACGGCCAGCAGCGGCCCGGTGCAGGTGCTGGTGCCCGACATTGGCGACTTCGATGAAGTGGCGGTGATCGAGGTGATGGTCAAGGTTGGCGACACCATCAAGGCCGAGCAGAGCCTGATCACGGTCGAGAGCGACAAGGCCTCGATGGAGATCCCGTCCAGCCATGCCGGCGTGGTACGGCAAGTGCTGGTCAAGCTGGGCGACAAGGTGGCCAAGGGCTCACCGGTGGTGGTGCTGGACGTCTTGGGCGGTGCCAGTGCCTCCAGCGCGCCGGTGGCGGCTCCGGTGGCGGCTTCGGTGGCCGCAGCAGTGGTACCGGCCGTGGCCACCACCCCGACCGCGCCTGCAACCGACCGCACCGCACCCACCGATGCACTGCCGCCGCATGAGCCTATGGTCGCCAAGGGCGCGCTGCCCCATGCGTCACCGTCAATCCGCCGGCTGGCGCGCGACCTGGGTGTGCCGCTGGTCGAGGTGGCCGGCTCAGGCCCCAAAGGCCGGATCACCCAGGACGATGTGCAGGGCTTCGTGAAGAACGTAATGGCTGGTGCGGTGCAGACCACGGCCCAAAAGGCCAAGGCGCCGGCTGCAGCGGCAGCGGGTGGCGGCGAGGCCTTCCCCGGTCTGCTGGCCTGGCCCAAGGTCGACTTTGCCAAGTTTGGCCCGATCGAGCGCAAGGATTTGTCGCGCATCCAGAAGATCAGTGGCGCCAACCTGCACCGAAACTGGGTGCTGATCCCGCACGTCACCAACCATGACGAGGCCGACATCACCGAACTGGAAGCCTTTCGCGTGGCCACCAACAAGGACAACGAGAAGTCGGGCATCAAGGTCACGATGCTGGCCTTCATGATCAAGGCGGCGGTGGCTGCGCTCAAAAAATTCCCGCAGTTCAACGCCAGCCTGGACGGCGACCAGCTGGTGCTCAAGAGCTACTTCCACATCGGTTTTGCCGCCGACACGCCCAACGGCCTGGTGGTGCCGGTGATCAAGGATGCCGACAAGAAGGGCATCTTCCAGATCAGCACCGAAATGGGCGAACTGGCCAAGAAAGCCCGCGACGGCAAATTGGGGCCGGCCGACATGAGCGGCGGCTGTTTTTCGATCAGCAGCCTGGGCGG
>JBKJKU010000328.1:0-15200 GCA_046597355.1 Aquabacterium sp. | reverse complement strand
GTCGGCGGGCACCATCGCCAGGTTCACGAAGATGCGCGGCAGGTAGAACAGGCCGGCAAACCAGCTGGCCACAAACACGTAGTGAAAGGCCTTGATCCAGAGGTAGGCAGCGCTCATGCACTGATTATGGAGGCCGCACTCCGGGCCACCGGCCGCACCGGCCACTGCCACAGCCGCATCGATCGGGCACTTGCCGCGTCGAATGGGACGCACAAAAAAAAGAACCCCAGTCACCAGGACTGGGGTGAGAAGCCTTGCCGCCACGGGGACGCCAAGACACCTGCTCAGGGAGGAAAAGCAGGGAGCGAACACCTTCCGGCGCTCAACCCGTAATGACTTTATCAGGTTTATTTGATAAAAATGCTACGACTTGTGACGGTACCGTGAAAAGCGCGCAGCTTTTTGCACCCCAATGGACCACGGCTGGCCCGCGGCACCCGAAAATCAAGGGACCAAGGAGACTTTCCGACATGGCCCTGCCGCCCCTGCCCGCCTTTCCTGCCAGCCGCCCGCGCCGGCTGCGCCGCGACGCTTTCACCCGTGATCTGGTGCGCGAGCACCGGCTGCACCCCAGCGACCTGATCTTTCCGGTGTTTGTGCTGGACGGCAGCGGCCAGGCCCAGAACGTGGCCAGCATGCCCGGCGTACAGCGCCTGTCGATCGACCGCCTGCTGCCGCTGGCCGAGCAGTGTGTGGCGCTGGGCGTGCCGGTGATGGCGCTGTTTCCGGTGATCGATGGGGCGCTCAAGACGCCGGACGGCATCGAGGCCACCAACCCGGACGGCCTGGTGCCGCGCACCGTGCGCGCACTGAAAGACCGCTTCCCCACGCTCGGGCTGCTGACCGACGTCGCGCTGGACCCGTTCACCTCGCACGGGCAGGACGGGCTGCTGGACGAGACCGGCTACATCATCAACGACAGCACGGTGGCGATGCTGACACGGCAAGCGCTGGTGCAGGCGGGTGCCGGCGTGGACATCGTCGCGCCCAGCGACATGATGGACGGCCGCATCGGCGCGATCCGGCAGGCGCTGGAGGCCCACGGCCACATCCACACCCGGATCATGGCCTACAGCGCCAAGTACGCCAGCGCGTTTTACGGCCCGTTCCGCGACGCCGTGGGCAGCGCAGCCAACTTGGGCAAGAGCGACAAGAAGGCCTACCAGATGGACCCCGGCAACAGCGACGAGGCGCTGCGCGAGGTGGCGCTGGACATCGCCGAGGGCGCCGACATGGTGATGGTCAAGCCTGGCATGCCCTACCTGGACATCGTGCGCCGGGTAAAAGACACCTTTCACGTGCCCACCTTCGCCTACCAGGTGAGCGGCGAGTACGCGATGCTCAAGGCCGCGGCGGCCAACGGTTGGTTGGACGGCGATGCGGTGATGATGGAGTCTCTGCTGGCCTTCAAGCGGGCCGGGGCAGACGGTGTGCTGACCTACTTTGCGCTGGACGCGGCCCGGCTGCTGCGCCAACGCTGAGCGGCCACAAATCAGGCGGCTGCGCCCGGCTTTTGGGGTCCGAGGGTCTGCGCGGCACCAGGTTGCGAGCCGCTACGATGCCCGCCTAGGCCGGTACAACAACGACAACGGGTGCAGTGAGGAGAAACATGCAAAGCAACAGCAGATCTACCGCTTGCCAACTCGCTGCCCTGGTCGTGGCGCTGCTGCTTGACGTCTCCGCAGCATCGGCCACTCCGGCGGCGGCAGCCGACGAAATCCAGCATCAAATCAGGCGCGGCGAAACGCTCTACTCGATTGCCGCCCAGCAGCTGGTCCTGCCCGGCGATTGGGCGGCGCTGCAAAAGCTCAACCAGATCCGCCATCCGCGGCGCCTCCAGCCCGGCGGCTACCTGCGCATCCCGCTGGCCTGGATGCGCCAGACGCCAAGCCAGGCCGAGGTGGTGTTTGTGCAAGGCCTGTGCTGGGTGCGCAGATCCGGCCAGGCCACGGCCGAGGCGGCGGTGGCCGGCACTGTGGTGCGCGGCAGCGACAGCGTGCGCACCGAGGCCGGGGCGTCGATGACGCTGCGCTTTGCCGATGGCTCCAGGCTGTTGGTGGTGCCGGGTACCGAGTTTGTGGTCGAGCAGCTTGCGCTCTACGGCCAGGCCGCCACGCCGGGCACGCGCCTGCGCCTGACGGCAGGCAAGCTCGAGACCCAGGTGGCAACCCGCCCCGGCAAGACCACGCGTTTCGAGATCCAGACCCCCGCCGTCAACCTGGGTGTGCGTGGCACCGAGTTCCGTACCCACATCGACCCGGCCGACGGCAGCACCCGTTTCGAGGTGCTGGCGGGCCGCGTGGCCGGCACGGCGCCGGCAGGCACGTTGACACTGGACGCCGGCTTTGGCGCCGTGGCGCGGCCCGGCATGGCACTGACTGCGCCGCAGCCGCTGCTGGGTGCGCCCGACCTCAGCGCCGTGCCGCCGCTGCTGGACCGCGTACCGCTGCGCCTGGCCTGGCCGCCACTGGCCGGCGCCACCGCCTTCCGTGCGCAGGTGTTCGCCGCCGAATCGGGCGACCGCTTGCTGCTTGACGGCGTCTTCACCGCGCCCGCCGCACGCTGGATCGACCTGCCCGACGGCCGCTACACCTTGCGGGTGCGCGGACTCGACGGGCAGTCGCTGGAGGGACTGAACGCCAGCGCCGGATTCACCCTCAAGGCAAGGCCCGAACCGCCCTTCACCCGCCAGCCGGCGCCCCAGGCCAAGGTTTACGGCGAGCTGGCCCAGTTCGCCTGGGTGCGCTCCAGCGTGGCCACGGCCTACCGACTCCAGGTGGCCACGCAGGCCGATTTCAAAGCGCCGGTGTTCGACCGGGCCGACATCGTGGCAACGGAAGCCCAGCTGCCGCTGGCACCGGGGCTCTATCACTGGCGGGTGGCCACCATCGCCGCCGGACAGGACCAGGGCCCTTTCAGCGATGCCCAGCCGTTTGAGCAGCGCGCCGTACCGGTCAGCCCGACACCCGAGCCGCCGGCGCTCGACGACGCTGGGCTGGTCTTCCGCTGGAAAGCGCCAGAGGCCGGCCAGAAGGTGCAGTTCCAGGTGGCGTCAGACGCAGCCTTTGCGCAGATCGTGCTCGACCAGTTGACCGACGGGCCGCAGGGGTTGCTGCCAGCGCCGGCGCCTGGCCCCTACTTTCTGCGGGTGCGCACGGTCGACGCCGATGGCTTCAAAGGCAACTTCGGCGCGGCGCAACAGATCGATGTGCCACCCCCGCCCCCGAACTGGTGGTTGCTGCTGCCCTTTGGCTTGATCTTGTTGATGCTGTGAGCGATCCCGAGACCGCGATCGCAACTGTCCGGCGGGCACGCAGCCGGCGGGCGCCTGGGCGCTTCGATCGGCTGCGGCTGGCCTGGCTGCCCGCGCTGGCGCTGGCCCTGGGCTTGCTGGCGTCACTCACACCGCCTCACCATGCGCTGTCAAACGCCCTGCGCGATGCCAGCCTGCGCTGGGTTGCGCAACCGGCCCATTACGACGACACGCTCATCGTCGATATCGACGACGCTTCGCTGCGATCGCTGAAAGCACAGCTCGGCGGCTGGCCCTACCGGCGTGACATTTATGCGCTGGTCATCGAGTACCTGCGCGAGCAAGGCGCCCGTGTCATCGCCTTCAACATCGTGTTTGACGAAGCGCGCGAGGGTGACGACGTGCTGGCCAGGGCCATCGCCCGGCGCCCCGACACCGTGCTCGGCGCCGCCGGTTTGCCGCAGTTGATCGGCATCGACGACGCACCGAACCCGCACCTCGACCGGCTGAGCCTGCCCGGCCTATCACAGCGCCCGGCAACCCGCTGGCCGGCGCTGGCCCTGCCCAACAGCACCCTGCTGGCGGCATCCACCGGCCCGGGTGTGCTGGCGGTGATCACCTCGGAGCTGGATGCCGACGGCACCCTGCGCCGCTGGCCGCTGCTGCATGGCGCGGGTGGCCGCTTGCTGCCGTCGTTGCCGCTGGCGGTGCTGTGGCGGGCCGGCCTCAATGGTGACGCGGCCCATGCCGACCTGTCGCCACCGCCGCGCAGCACCGACATGCTGCCAGCGTCGGCCCACCGCTGGCCCGTGGATGCGCACGGCGCGGTCACGGTTCGGCAGGTGGCCAACCGCGATGCTGTCGTCCGCCTGCCCTTCAGCCGCTTGATGACCGAGGTGCTGGGGCAGACCCAGGATGAGCAGACGCGCGGCTTGTTCAAGGGCCGGGCGGTGTTCATCGGCAGTACGGCCTTCATCAGCGACCGTGTCATGTCGCCGTTTGGCTGGCAGCCGGGGCTGGTGATGCAAGCCAACGCTTACGCCGCACTGGCCCGCGGCGAGTGGTTGACGCCCACAGGCTGGCTCGGCCAGGCCCTGGTGTTGTCCATCGCCTTGTGTCCGTCCCTGCTGTGCTGGCGCCGCGGCAGGCCGGCGCTGCAGGCCGATGCAATCGCCGCGGCGCTGGCGGTGCTGGCCATTCTGGGGATCAGCCTGTTTGCACTGCAACGCCTGGCACTGCAATCCGACGTGATGCCGGCCATGACGGTGGTGGCGGCAGGCTTCGTGCTGGCAACCCTGTTGCAGCTGCGCTGGATGCAGATGGCCAACCGGCGGCTGGCCCATGAGCGTGCCGTCGCCGACGCCGCCAACCGGGCCAAGAGCGAGTTTCTGGCCAATGTCAGCCACGAGATCCGAACACCGATGAACGCCGTGCTCGGCATGGCGGAATTGCTGGCGCGCACCGACCTGCGGCCGGAGCAGCGCCGCTATGTCGAGGTCTTTCGCCTGGCCGGTGGCAACCTCTTTGCACTGATCAATGATTTGCTGGAACTGTCGAAGATCGAGGCCGACAAGCTCGAATTGCATGCCGTCGATTGCTCATTGCCGCGCTTGTTGGAACAGCAGCTGATGCTGTTGGCACCACGCGCACTCGAAAAAGGCGTGGCGCTGACGATCGACTGCCCACCGCAAGCCGGCGACGGCATGCACATCGACGCCCAAAGGCTGACGCAGGTGCTGACCAACCTGATCGGCAACGCCATCAAGTTCACCCACGAGGGCGCGGTGCGGGTCACGCTGGCGCGCAATGGCGACGAATTGCAGGTGGCCGTGCACGATACCGGCGTCGGCATTGCGGGCAGCAAGCTCGGGCTGATCTTCGAGCCCTTCGTGCAGGCCGATGGCGACGTGCCCCGCACCTTTGGCGGCACCGGCCTGGGCTTGTCGATCAGCAAACGGCTGATCAAGATGATGGGCGGCGCGATCTGGGTCGAGAGCACGCCGGGCCAGGGCTCGACCTTTCACTTCACGGTGCAGGCGCCGCAAGTCACATTGCCCGCAACGCCGCCCCCGGCCGCGACCGGCGCCGGCCCATCCCGGCCCGAGTCAGCACCGCGCTATTCGATCCTGCTGGCCGAAGACAACGAGGTCAACGTGATGGTGTTCGAGGCCATGCTGCAGCACAGCGGCCATGCGCTTGACGTTGCACCGAACGGTGAGGTGGCGCTGCAGAAGTTTCGCGACGCCCGCTACGACCTGGTGCTGATGGACATCCAGATGCCCGGCATCGGCGGGTTGGCCGCCACCCGCGCGATTCGCCGCATCGAGGCCGCCGAGGGCCGACCCCGCACGCAGGTGCTGGCACTGACCGCCGAAGCCTTCGAGAGTGACCAGCACAGCAGTCTGGCCGCCGGCTGCGACGCCCACCTGAACAAACCGATCAGCCAGGACAGCCTGCTGCAGGCCATCGACAGTTACGCGGCGCTCAGCCGCTCAACCCGGGAGTCGGCCGCGGCCTGCGCCGCCAAGTTCCCGTCGGCCTTGCGCCCGGATGCGGTGATCGACCGGCCTGCGGCCCTGGCGCTGCTGGGCGGCGACCTGGCGGCCTACCGGCGCCAGGTCGAACACGCGGCGGTGTTCCTGCCAGCCTGGACGCAGGACTTTGCCAATGCTTTGGACCAGGGCGACCTGACGCTGGCCGGCGATCTGGCGCGCGACCTGCACAACGTGTCGCACCGCATCGGCGCCCATGCCCTGGCAAGCACCAGCGCCAATCTGGCAGCGAGCCTGCACGGGGGCGCCGACCTGCCGCCCGAGGGCTTGCACCAGGCCGTCCTGGCAAACCTGCAGCAGACCATCGGCCTGTTGCCCGGCGCCGGCCGTCCTGCCTGAACCCGTACGCAGGCCGCGCCTGCGCAGCGTCACGTGTCTGTGCCCTGGCCCGCGTAGGGGTCGGCCAGGCCCAGGCCGCGCAGGATCTCGGTTTCACGCGCCTCCATCGCTGCGGCCTCCTCGCCGTCGTCCTCGTGGTCGTAGCCCTGGGCATGCAGTGCGCCATGCACCAGCAAGTGCGTGATGTGGTCGACCACCGCAATGCCCAGCGCGGCCGCCTCCCGCTCCAGCACGCCGGCGGCCAGCACCAGGTCAGCCACCACCACCGGTTCGTGTTCGTAGCCGAAGGTCAGCACGTTGGTGGCGTAGTCCTTGCCGCGGAAATCGCGGTTCAGCGCCTGGCCCTCGGCATCCCCGACAAACCGTACCGTCAGTTCGGCCGGCAGCTCCAGCGCTGCGCGCAGCCAGCGTTGCACCTTGTGGCGCGGCAGCAGCGCGCGGTGGCGGGCGTCGGCGAATTGCAGCGACAGGCTGAGCGCCGGGCGCGCTGTGCGGCTCATGGCGCGGTGTCCGGGTTGGCGCCGTTGCGGGCAGACTGGCGGGTGTTGATGCCCTTGGCCGCGTCGTAGGCCTCGACGATGCGTGCCACCAGCGGGTGGCGCACCACATCGCCCGAGCTGAAATGCGAAAACGCGATGCCCGGCACATCCGCCAGCACGCTGGCCGCTTCGACCAAGCCACTGCCAGCGCCGCGCGGCAGATCGACCTGGCTGACATCGCCGGTGACCACCGCCCGCGAGCCAAAGCCGATGCGGGTGAGGAACATCTTCATCTGCTCGGGCGTGGTGTTCTGCGCCTCGTCCAGGATCACGAACGCATGGTTCAGCGTGCGCCCCCGCATGAAGGCCAGCGGCGCGATCTCGAGCAGGCCTTTCTCGAACGCCGCGGTCACCCGATCCTGCCCCATCAGGTCGTACAGCGCGTCGTACAGCGGGCGCAGGTAGGGGTCGACTTTTTGCGCCAGGTCGCCCGGCAGAAAGCCCAGCCGCTCACCGGCCTCGACCGCCGGACGGGTCAGCACGATGCGCTTCACGGCGCTGCGCTCCAGCGCGTCCACCGCGCAGGCCACCGCCAGAAAAGTCTTGCCGGTGCCGGCCGGCCCGATGCCGAAGGTGATGTCGTGGCCCAGGATGTTGTGCAGGTATTGCACCTGGTTGGGCGTGCGGCCGCGCAGGTCGGTGCGCCGGGTGTGCAGCACGATCGTGTCGGCGCCGGGGGGCAAGGCGCGCGCCGTCTCGGACGGATCGGTCATGGCGCGGGCCTCGACCAGCGCGAGTTGCAGCGACTCGGCCGGGATGGGCCGGGCCGCCTGGGCATACAGCGACTGCAGCAGCGCCAGCGCGCGACGGGCGGGATCGGGCTCACCATCGACGCGGAAGACCGCGCCGCGGCGGCCGATCTGCACCGACAGTGCGGCCTCGATCGACCGCAGGTGCTGGTCGAACGCGCCACACAGGTGCGCCAGGCGGGTGTTGTCGGTGGGCTCGAAATCGTGGCGGAGGGTCACTGCGGAAGGCCGCGCCGATGCGCGCATTTGGGTGGCGTAGGCGGTGGATTCTCCAACGAACGGCGGCGACCCGCCTGCCACACAATCAACGCCCACACAACCGCCCGCCATGCCTGTGCACCCACCGTCAGCCGCGCCCCTGGCCCGCCCACCCCGCAGCAGTCCGCTGCCCGTGCCGCCCCTCCTGCGCTCAGTGCTGCGCTGGGTCTGGCAATTCACCCGGCCGCAACGGGCGGGGTTGATCGCGCTGCTGCTGGCCGGCTGGGCCGGCGCAGCGCTGGCCGACACGCAGTGGCTGCAGCAGGCCCGAGCGCTGACCGAGACACGGCCCCATGCCCCGGCCACGCCCCCCACCGACTGGACCGCGGCCCGCAGCGTCGCCCTGCCCGACGAATGGCCCGGCGACCTTGCCGGGCCGGCCAGCGTCGTGTGGTACCGGCTGGCGCTCGACCGGCCGGCCGCCGGCGCGCTGGCGGTGGCGCCGGCCGCCGACACCGCGCTCTACGGCCTGTATGTCGAGCGTGCCTGCAGCGTCTTGCAGGTCTGGCTGAACGGCCACCTGGTGCACGACGGCGGCCGCTTTGACGAGCCCGTTACGCGCAATTGCCACCGCCCGCAGTTGGTGCCGGTGCCGGCGGCGCTGTTGCATCGCGGCGCCAATGTGGTGGACTTGCGCATCAAGGGCTTCCCGCTGGCTGCGGTCAGTTCGCGGCAGCGGGCGGGCGGCGTGTCGGAGGTCGAGTTCGGCCCGTACGACCAGATGGCCGCACACCATGCGCGCCGGCTGGTTTTTGCGATCCGCCTGCCCGAGGTGATGAGTGGCGCGCTGGTGCTGATGGGCAGTTTCATGTTCGTCATGGGCTGGTTCAACCGGGCGCAAAGCCACCTGGCCTACTTCGGCGCGCTGATGGTGGGCTGGTCGCTGCTGCTGGCCCGGTTGTGGGCAGCCGACCTGCCGCTGCCCAACGGCGTGACCGAGCTGGCGTTGGCCGGGCTGATGAGCTTCATCACGCTGGCCGCAGTGCAGTTCCTGATGCGCTACGCCGGGCACCGGCTGCACTGGCTGAACATCGCACTGCCGGCGCAATGCGTGCTGATGCCGATGTCGCTGATGGCAGCCGGGCCGCAGCGGCTGTACACCGCGGCCAGCATCTGGACGCTGCTGCTGACCGCGCAGATCGTCACAGCGGCGGTCTACTACCTGGCCGAGGCCCGGCGCCAGCACACGCCGCAGTTCTGGTCGATGGCCGCACTGCTGTCGGTGATGGGCCTGTCGCTGGCCGTGGGCCTGACGGTGCAGATGATGGCGCTGGATGTCCGCATCGGCTATGTCGCCGAGTTGATCCCGGCGCTGGGCTTTCTGGCACTGGGCCTGCGACTGGTGCAGCAGTTCGGCCGCGCCTACCAGACCGTCGAGCAAGACCGCGCCGAGCTGGAGGTGCGCATCCGCGAGGCCACGGCGCAGATCGAGCGCAACTTTGCACAGCTGTCCGAGCTGAAGGTCGAGCAGGTGACCGAGCGTGAGCGCAAGCGCATCGCCGCCGACCTGCACGACGACCTGGGCGCCAAGCTGCTGACCATCGTGCACACCAGCGACAGCGAGCGCATCAGCACGCTGGCGCGCGAGGCGCTGGAGGAGATGCGCCTGTCGGTGCGTGGCCTGACCGGCAAGCCGGTCAAGCTGATCGACGCACTGGGCGACTGGCGCGCCGAGGTGGTGTCGCGCCTGACGCAGTCGGGCGTGCAGGGCGAATGGAGCTCACCGTCCGACGAGGAGGTGCCGCACACCTTGTCGTCGCGCGCGTATGTGCAGACCACCCGCATCCTGCGCGAGGCGGTAAGCAACATCATCAAGCACAGTGGCGCGTCGCAATGCGCGGTGCGCTGCACCATTGCCCAAGGTGACTTCCAGCTGGTGATCCAGGACAACGGCAAGGGCATCCCGATGGAGTTGGACGGCCGGCTCGACAAGGGCCACGGCATGGCCAGCATGAAGGGCCGGGCCAAACAATTGCAGGGCCAGTGCCTGGTGGAATCGGGCCCAGGCTACGGAACCGTGATACGCCTCACGCTCCCGCTGGAACGCCACACCACAGGCGGTTAGGCCGCTGATATTATCAATTTGCGTCGTTCTGGCGCCGCCCAATGACTGCCCATCTTGATGAACAACATCCTGCTGCTCGAAGACCTGCCCGAGATTCGCGCCTGGCTCAAGAGCCTGGTGTTGCAGGTGTTTCCCACCGCGCGCATCACCGAATGCTCGCGGGTGCAAGACGCACTGCACCAGGTGCAGGCGCTGCGTTTTGACCTGGCGCTGTGCGACCTGGGCTTGCCCGACGGCAGCGGCACCGACGTGGTGGCCAAGCTGCGTGATGTGCAGCCCGAGGCGCTGTCGGTGGTGGTCACGATCCACGACGACGACGAGCATTTGTTCCCGGCGCTGCAGGCCGGTGCCTACGGCTACATCTTGAAAGAGCAGTCGCGCGAGCTGATCACCGAGCAGCTGCAGCGCATCGCGCAAGGCGAGCCGCCGCTGTCGCCGTCGATCGCGCGCAAGGTCATCAAGTACTTTGCCAGCATGGCCAAGCCGCAGGCCAACGCGATGCCCGAGGTCTCGCTGACCGATCGCGAGAGCGAGGTGCTGCTGCGGGTGGCCAAGGGCTTCACGCTGCCCGAGATCGGTGTGCAGCTGGGCCTGTCGCGCCACACCATCGCCGACTACGTCAAGCAGATCTATCGCAAGCTCAACGTCAGCTCACGCGCCGAGGCGGCGTTGGAGGCGCAGCGGCTGGGGTTGTTCCGGCGCTGACCGGCGGCGGTTTGCGCCCGCCGCATCGGCCACAATCCGGCCCATGATCGGACGACTCACAGGCATCCTGGCGGAAAAGTCGCCCCCGCAAGTGCTCATCGATGTGGCCGGCGTTGGCTACGAAGTCGATGTGCCGATGAGCAGCTTCTACAACCTGCCAGCGCTGGGCGAGCGCACCACGTTGCTGACCCACTTTGTGGTGCGCGAGGACGCGCAACTGCTGTTCGGCTTCCTGACCCAGCCCGAGCGCGCGGCCTTCCGGCAACTGATCAAGATCTCGGGCGTCGGCCCGCGCATGGCGCTCGGCCTGCTGTCGGGACTGAGCGTGGCCGAGCTGACCCAGGCCGTGACCCAACAGCAAGCCGCCCGGCTGGTCAAGGTGCCGGGCATCGGCAAAAAAACCGCCGAGCGATTGCTGCTGGAGCTCAAAGGCAAGCTCGGCCCCGACCTGGGGCTGCCGGGTACAGCCATCGTCAGCGATGCCCAGGCCGACATCGTGCAGGCGCTGATCGCACTGGGCTACAGCGAGCGCGACGCTGCCGCGGTGCTCAAGTCGATGCCGGCCGATGTGGGCGTGAGCGACGGCATCAAGCTGGCGCTCAAATCCTTGTCGCGCTGACACGCCGGGCCCGCAAAAGCCGCCCCGGCCCGCGGCCCGAGCATGGACAATGCGCTGTATGGGCATACAGACCGACGACTTCGCTGACCTCCCCTCCGCGCCGCGTGTGGTGAGCGCGGCCAAGGCCTCACCGCAAGAAGAGGCGATCGAGCGCGCGCTGCGGCCCAAGCTGCTGGCCGAGTACATCGGCCAGGCCAAGGCGCGTGAGCAACTCGAGATCTTCATCAGCGCGGCACGCAAGCGCGGTGAAGCCCTGGACCATGTGCTGCTGTTCGGCCCGCCCGGCCTGGGCAAGACCACGCTCTCCCACATCGTTGCCGCCGAGCTCGGCGTAGGCCTGCGCCAGACCAGCGGCCCGGTGCTCGAAAAGCCCAAGGACCTGGCGGCGATCCTGACCAGCCTGGAGAAAAACGATGTGCTGTTCATCGACGAGATCCACCGCCTGAGCCCGGTGGTCGAGGAGATCCTCTACCCGGCGCTGGAGGACTACCAGATCGACATCATGATCGGCGACGGCCCATCGGCGCGCTCGATCAAGCTCGACCTGCAGCCGTTCACGCTGGTCGGCGCCACCACCCGCGCCGGCATGTTGACCAACCCGCTGCGCGACCGCTTTGGCATCGTGACGCGGCTGGAGTTTTACAGCGCGGCCGAGCTGGGCACCATCGTCACCCGGTCGGCCGGGCTGCTCAAGGTGGTGATCCAGGCCGAGGGCGCGTTCGAGATCGCGCGCCGGTCCCGCGGCACACCGCGCATCGCCAACCGGCTGCTGCGGCGGGTGCGTGACTATGCCGAGGTCAAGGGCGACGGCACCATCACGCGCCAGATTGCCGACAAGGCGCTGCTGATGCTGGACGTGGACCCGGAAGGCTTCGATTTGATGGACCGCAAGCTGCTTGAGGCGGTGATCCACCGCTTCGACGGCGGCCCGGTCGGGCTGGACAACGTGGCCGCGGCCATCGGTGAAGAACCCGGCACGATCGAGGACGTGATCGAGCCGTTCTTGATCATGCAGGGCTTTTTGCAGCGCACGCCGCGTGGCCGCATTGCCACGCTGGCGGCCTACCGGCACCTGGGCGTGACACCGCCGCAGGCGGCGGGCGGCGGTTTGTTCGACGCCTGAGGCCGGCGCAGCGCTTCACCCGCAGCGCTGCTGCTGCCACACCGCGGCACGCGGGTGTGGCCAATCCCCGACAAGGTCGTGAACTTGGGGGATGCGCCACCGGTTGAAGCCGGGCACATTGCGGCCATGTCCAGAACCGATCAGCCCTCGCGGGACCGGCCAGTAGCGCGGCCCGGCAGGGCAGCGCGCTCTGGGCCGGGCCGTTGGGCTGCACACGGCGCAGCAGCGCTGGTGTGGATGACGCTGGCCGGTTGTTCGGTCATCCGGATCGCGTCCGACCAGGGTTGCGAAACCTTCTTCGTGGTGGGCTTCGGGCCGATCAACCTGCGGCCACCCGGCCCGTTGCCCACCGTCACCCACACCAGCGCAAACCAGTGGGGGCTGTTCGCCACCCAAGGAGCGGGCACCCGTGTCGGGCTCGGCTACCTGGAGGAAACCTGGGTCAGCGTCAACCCCGAGGCCGGCAATGCGCTTGTCGATACCAGCACCGATGCCCTGGGCCGGCATCGGGTGGCTGTCCAGTCCGCGGCCCGAGAGGAAAACGAACATGCAAAACCTTCGACTGTGGTGTGTCTTCACGATGGCCTGGGCGCTCGCCGGCTGCGCGAGTGACCATGCGGTGATCGCGTCCACCGCGACGACCATCGGCGTGGAGGTGTCCAGCAACCCCACCACCGGCGTCCCGACCGGCGTGCTGGGCTACCGGCGCGCAGAGTTTGCCTTTGTGCCGACCAACCGCGCCAAGGCGGGCGAGGCTGTGGACCCCAACAACCCGTCCGATGTCAGCCGGGTCGCCAACGTGCTGATGGAGCTGAACTACGGCGGCACGATCTCGACCAATGGCAGCATCTACCAGCGCCTGGCCGTGGGCACCGAGGCTGTGACAGGCCAGGGCGCGGCCGTGATGTTTGCCCGGAACGCGGACGGCAACCTCAGCCCCGAGTTGGCGGCGGCCGCCGTCAGTGGCGCCAAGATCACGCTGCGCAATGCCGACAAGGTGGTGGCCTGCACCGTCAAGAACGGCAAGTCAGACCCGGTAGCGCTGGGCAAGATCGTGGTGCGTGCTGCGCAGGATCCCGCGAGCGGCAAATTCGTGACGCCCTACCAGCCGATGTTGGCCAGCAGCCAGCCCGAGGCTGATCTGCGGAACCTGCTGGCCCAGAGCGACACCCTGGCCGCGGCACTGGCCCGCCACCAAAGCGCCGCCGACTGCGTCTTGCCCTGAATCTCAACCCAAGGAGGCACCCCATGATCAAGATTGTCCGCATCGACGTGCGCAAGTCCCAGACCGAAGCCCAGATGGTGGCGCTGTCTCAGCAGACCAAAGGCTTCGACGCTACGGTAGAAAGCGCCACGCTGGCGACCTGGAACTGGTCACCGGACGCCAGCAACGTCGAACCCGACGCGGTGGCCAGTGACACCGACAGTGAGGTCTGGCTGGTGATATCGCGCTCGCGCTGAAGCTGCCATGACAGGCGCAGGCGCCAGCGCCTGCGCCTGCGCCTGAACTTAACCTGGCGCTCAACCCGGCACTCAATCCGCCGTCTTGCCCCGCCGCTGCTGCCAGGCGATCAGCTCGCCGACAAAACCCTTGCGGAAGGCCAGCACACACACCACAAAGATCACGCCGATGATCACCGTGACCCAGGATCCGACCCGGTCGGCCAGGTAGTCTTGCAAGCCGATGATGGTGAAGGCGCCGATCACCGGGCCAGCAAAAGTGCCCATGCCGCCCAGCAGCGTCATCAGCACCACCTCACCGGACAGCGACCAGTGCGCATCACTCAGCGTGGCAAAGCCCAGCACCAGGGTCTTGAGCGAGCCGGCCAGCCCGGCAATTGCGGTGGACAACACAAACGCCAGCAGCTTGTACTTGTCGACGTCGTAGCCCAGTGACACCGCCCGGGGCTCGTTTTCGCGGATCGCCTTGAGCACCTGGCCGTAGGGGCTGTGCACGATGCGGATGATCGCCAGGAACACCGCGACAAACACCACCAGGATGAAGTAGTACAGCGCCACGTCGCTCTTGAGCGAGATCAGCCCGCCCAGCAGCGCGCCGCGTGGCACGCCTTGCAGGCCGTCCTCGCCACCGGTGAACGGCGCCTGCAGGCAGACAAAATAAATCATCTGCGCCATCGCCAGCGTGATCATCGCGAAGTAAATGCCCTGCCGCCGGATCGCGATCAGGCCGACCGCCAGGCCCAGCCCGGCGCCGATGACCATGCCGGCCAGCAAGCCGGCTTCGGGCGGCCAGCCGGCCGAGCGGATCAACCAGCCGGTGGCATAGGCCGCTGCGCCCAGGTAGGCGGCATGGCCAAACGACAGCAGGCCGGTGTAACCCAGCAGCAGGTTGAAGGCGCAGGCGAAGATGGCATAGCACATCGCCTTCATCATGAAGACCGGGTACAGGCCGATGAACGGCGCAGCAACCAGCAGTGCCAGCGCCGCCAGCCAGGCCCAGCGGGCGCGCGTGGTCATGCCAGCCCCTCGTCGAACGAGTACGCTCGCCGATCCCCCAGGGGGATGCGGGCCGGCTCGGGAGCGGCCCAGCGCTCGGCCCGCTCTGCTCCGACAGACATCTCGCGATTCATCACAACTCCTTGCCGAACAGGCCGGCCGGCCGGATCATCAGCACGATGGCCATGATCACGAACACCACGATGCTCGAGGCCTCGGGATAAAACACCTTGGTCAGGCCCTCGATCAAGCCGAGCGCCAGGCCGGTCAGGATCGAGCCCAGGATCGAGCCCATGCCGCCGATCACCACCACCGCAAACACGATGATGATCAGGTTGCTGCCCATCAGCGGCGTGATCTGGATCACCGGCGCGGCCAGCACGCCGGCCAGCGCCGCCAGCCCGGCGCCGGCGCCGTAGGTCAGCATCACCATCATCGGCACGTTGATGCCAAAGGCTTGCACCAGCGCCGGGTTCTCGGTGCCGGCGCGCAGGTAGGCGCCCAGCCGGGTGCGCTCGATCACGTACCAGGTGGACAGGCA
>JBKJKU010000176.1:0-4908 GCA_046597355.1 Aquabacterium sp. | reverse complement strand
CGGTGGTACGGCCATCGACGCCGCCTGGTTGCCAGACTTCGAGTGCCTCCTCACCAATGCGACCGCGGTAGATCCGCCCGCCGTCGTTGACGCCGCTCACATAAAAGATCTCGCGCTGGGGGTCGTAGCCGATGCCCTCGAGCAGGATGCCAGCTGCCGGCAGGTCGTAGCCGAAGTCGGCCGTGTGGTCAGCGTGGCCGGGTTGGGCCGACGCCAGTGGCGCGGCCATGGCCAAGCTCGCGGCAAGGCCCAAAGTGGTCAGGATCTTCTGAATTTTCATGCGAGCTCCGTTTGCAGATGGCTGGTCAACTGGCCAGTGGCTTCACTCTAGGGAGCGCCAGCCGCTTCGAACATCCGTTCGACTACGCCAGGGCTCGCGTATTTCTACGGAGCGAATTTCCCGAACTGACACGGGCAAGTGCGGGGCTCTAACTCACGTCCCGGTCGCGCCGGGCCGCTGTACCAAGAGTTCGTCGGCCGGCATGCCATTGCCTTCAACGAGCGCCTCGTGAATGCCATCGACGATTGCCTGTCGTCGTTGCGGGCTGGTTTCCTTGTGGACGCTGGTTCGGATGAACGGCATGCGGCGATCTCGCAGAGTGGCAGAAATGTCTAGGTGCTCGCGCTGTCAATCAACAGCGGAAAAAGGGGATCGTTCATCGGCGCATTCGGCGCCAGCCGATCCGCCAGCCCTGGAAACGGTGGCGAAGTGACCCACGCCCGGGGGGCGTGACGGATGTCGTCGCCGAGAAAACGCACGCTGAAGACACGGCGTCGATGCGGACCGTCAACGCCCCCGGCCGCGTGCAGGGTCAGCATGTGGAAGCAGACGAAGTCACCCGGTTCGATGGCCCACCCAACGATCGGGAGATGAGCGCGCGCGCTTTCGATGTCGGGCAAGTCGGCCAGGCTGCCTTCAGGGAACCACTTGGCTTGGTGGTCCATGAAAGTGCGCGGCATCAGCCAAGGACCACGGTGCGAGCCGGCGACGAATTCGAGCGTTGACGCACGGGAGACCGTGTCGACCGGGATCCACATGCTGACGTTCTGTTGCCCTTCGATGTTGTAGTAGGGCTGATCCTGGTGCCAGGGTGTGCGCTGGCGAGTGCCGGGCTCTTTGACCAGCAAATGGTCGTGGTAAAGCCGCACCGTCTGTGAACCCATCAACCGCTGCGCAACAGGTGCCAGCGGCGTTTCGAAGATGAAGCGCCGGTACGCAGCGTTGTGTTCCCAGTTGCAGAAGTCCTCGAAGAAGCGACCGGGGTCGTCTGGTCTGCTGGCGACCTTGGCGCGAGCACTGGGCTGCGCCAGATTCGCCTCGATGCCCTCGCGCAACGTCGCCAGTTCGTCGGGCGTCAGCAATTGCCGGATGACGATCGCGCCCTGGCGCTGGAATTCGCCGACTCCTTCCTCGCTCAAGCGCGCATTGACGCGCTGCGCCAATGCGGAACGGAGAGCATGGGTCATGGCCGGGATCATTGCAGACCTACCGCAGCCTCACTGCAGCAGATCAAGCAGCGTGCGCGCCACCACTTTGGTTGCGCGGCGGAGGTCTTGCAGGTCCAGGCGTTCGTCCGCACGCTTGGCGTGCGATTCGAGCACCGTGCGCGGCCCTGCGCCGTAAATCACGCCGGGAATGCCACGCTCCACGTACAGGCGCACGTCGGTGTACAGCGGGGTGCCCAAGGCGGGAATCGGTTCGCCGAAGACTGCCTGAGCATGCTTTTGAATCGCTTGCACCAGAGGCTTGTTGCCGGGCAGGGGTTTCATCGCGCGCGACAGCAGCAAGCGCTTGACATCCACGCGCAGCTCATGGCCACCACGCGGCGGCTTGAACGCGGCGGCGGCCTGCTCGATGGTGCGGCGCAGCGATGCTTCCACTTCGGCCGGGTCTTCCTCGGGAATCATGCGGCGGTCCAGCCTGATCACTACCTTGCCCGGGATCACGTTGGTGTTGGTGCCGCCATTGACTTGGCCGATGTTGAGGTAAGGATGGGTGATGCCCTCGACCTTGGACGTCACCTTGGGGTAGTCGTGGTTCAAGGCATAGAGCGCGCCGAGGATCTGCACCGCGCCCTGCATGGCATCGGTGCCGCTGTCGGGGATGGCCGCATGGGCCATGTCGCCGTGCACCGTCACTTCCAACTGCAGGCAGCCGTTGTGCGCCACCACCACCTGGTAGCTGAAGCCGGCGGCCATCATCAGGTCGGGCTTGGTCAGGCCCTTGTTCAGCAGCCAGTCGGGCCCCAGTTCGCCGCCGTACTCTTCGTCGTAGGTGAAGTGCAGCTCCACACTGCCGGCCAGCTTGGCATTCAGCGACTCCAGCGCGCGCACCGCAAAGGTGAAGCTGGCCATGTCGCACTTGCTCACTGCGGTGGCACGACCGTAGATCTTGCCGTCGACGATTTCGCCGCCGTAGGGGTCGTGCGTCCAGCCTTCGCCGGGGGGGACCACATCGCCGTGGGCGTTCAAAGCAACCGTCTTGCCTTCGCCGTAGCGACGACGCACGATCAGGTTCGTGATGCTCTCAAGCCCGGCGGCCTTGACATCTGCGGCCGGCACGGCGTGCTTCTCGGCGGTCAGTCCCATCTGGGCGAGCAGTTCGGCGGTTCGCTCGGCGTGCGGAGCGTTGTTGCCGGGTGGCGTGTCCGTGGGCACGCGCACCAGCTCCTGCAGGAAGCGCACCTCTTCGTCGAAGTGGGCGTCAACCCAAGCGTCGAGGGCGTCGTAGAGGGTGGGGGCGGTCATGAAAGCTCCGTGGCAAGTTGGTCAAGAAGGTTTTGGAAGGCACGCACACACAGATCGGTGTCGTCGTTGGTGATCGCTTCCAGGGGGTTATGGCTGATGCCGGCATTCAGGCCGCGCATGAACAGCATGGCCTGCGGCATGGCTTCATGCAGCTTCATGGCGTCGTGGCCGGCGCCGCTGGGCATGGTGAACAGCGGCAGGCCGAGCGCGTCAACCGCACGCTCCCAGCGTTGTTGCCAGGCCGGTGCGCTGGGCGCTGCGGCGGCACGCATCGTCTCTTCAAGCTTGAAGTGCAGGCCACGGCGTTTGCCGATGGCCTCCAGCTCGGCACGCACGTCTGCGGCGCAGGCGTCACGCACTTCGTTGGTTGTGGCGCGGATGTCAAGACTGAACTTGCAGCGCCCCGGCACCACGTTGATGGAGCCGCTCGGTACTTCCAGCATGCCCACCGTGGCGACGAGGTTGGGCACGGCGCCACCGCGCTTCTCGACGAAAAGCGCCAGTTCAGCCGCAGCGGTGGCCGCGTCTCGGCGTCGGTCCATGGGTGTCGTGCCCGCGTGGCTGGCCATGCCGACGATCTCGCCAACGTAACGCACGCTGCCGTTGATCGACGTCACGATGCCCAGCGGCAGGTCCATCTCGTTGAGGACCGGGCCTTGCTCGATGTGCGCTTCGACGAAGCCCAGGTAGCGGCTTGCATCTCGCTTCAGCTTCGCAATGTCGTCTGGGCACAGGCCCGCATGCAGCATTGCGTCGCGCATGGTGATGCCGTCGGCATCCTTCTGATCGAGCCAACGCTCGTCGAAGTGCCCGGTCAGCGCGCCGGAGCCGAGGAACACGGCCTTGTAGCGCTGGCCTTCCTCTTCGGCAAAGCCGACCACCTCGAAGCCGAAGGGCAGACGCCGACCTTGACGGTGGAGTTCTCGAACGCAGGCCATCGGCACCAGGATGCCCAGCCTGCCGTCGTACTTGCCGCCGTTGCGCACGGTGTCGTAGTGCGAACCTGTCAACAGGCGCTTGGCTTGTCGGTCGGTGCCGTGGTAGATGCCGACGACGTTGCCGACGGCGTCGATCTCAACGTCATCGAACCCGCAATCGGCGCGCATCCAGTGTGCCAGACGCTGCGCGCAAGCACGATGCGCGTCGGTCAGGTAGGTGACCGTCAGTTCTCCCCGTTCGGCGTAGCCCGGGTCACTGTTCGTCGCCAGGCGTTCTGCCCAGTCCCACACGTCGTTGCCCAGCACGGGCTCGTGACCAAACTTGTCGTTGAGCCGGATCTCGGCGATGCGATGAATGTTGCGCAAGCACTCGGCGAGTTCGAAGTCCGGGTGGTTGTCCAGCCGGCGCTCGAAGGTTGCGATGATCTCTGCTTTGGGCAGGCCCAGGCCCCGTGGGCCGCGTACCGCCAGGATGAACGGGAAATCGAATTTCGCGTTGTAGTCGGCGTTGAGCCGCTGGATGTGGGCAAATTCGGCCGGCGTGCAGTCGGTGAGACCGGCTTTTCCTTGCTCGTGGGTCGACTCCGCCGTCAGGGTTTTGGCCACCATGGCCTTGCCGGCAAGCTCCGGGTGAGCGCGGATCAGCCCCAGTTGCGCATCGCGCCCCGCCTTGCGAACGACCTCGGCGAGTGCCAGCTTCAAGTGCACAAGACTTTTGAAGGGACGGAGCGCCCAGGCCTTCTCGGCAATCCAGGGCGAGTGTTCGTAGGTGCCGTCCAGCAAGCGGATAAAGTCAGCCTCGGAGGCAGCGTTGAGTTGTTCCAGCGAGATCATGGTCACTCCCAGGCAAAAGCCGTCTTGGGGTCGAAGGGATGGGTGGTTTTCCAGTGGCGCGCAATGTCGATGCGCCGGCTGACCCACACGCGGTCATGCTTCTCGACGTGATCCAGGAAGCGCTGCAGGGCCCGCATGCGGCCTGGACGGCCCAGCATCCTGCAGTGCATGCCGATGCTCATCATCGAGGGTCGCTCGTCGCCCTCGGCATAGTGGACGTCAAAGGCATCGCGCAGGTATTCGAAGAACTCGTCGCCGTGCGAATAGCCTTGTGGCAGGGCAAAACGCATGTCATTGCAATCCAGGGTGTACGGCACCACGAGATGCGGCACGACGGTGCTGTCCGTCCTCCTGACCTGCAACCAGAAGGGCAGGTCGTCGCCGTAGT
>JBKJKU010000095.1:0-15819 GCA_046597355.1 Aquabacterium sp. | reverse complement strand
CGCATCTTCGACGAGGTCAAGCAGCGGCCGGTCTACATCATTGGCCAGGCGCTGGGGCAGGGCGGACTGGCCGGTGCCGCAGCCCCCGCAGCGGACGCTGGCCAGCCCAGGCGGGCGGCCGGCGGCGGCGGTGCCTGAGGTGGCGGGGGCGTTGCCCCGTCGGGCGCTGCTGGTCTGCGCCGATGACTACGGCCTGACTCCCGGCATCGATGCCGCCATCACCGGCCTGGTGCAGGCGGGCAGGCTGGGTGCGTTCGCCTGCCTGAGCAACGGTCCCGCGTGGCAGCGCGATGCGCCCGCGGTGGCCGGGCTGCGGGCGCAGGCGCAGGCCGGCTTGCACTTCAACCTGACCGAGGGCCGGCCGCTCAGCCCGGCGCTGGCGCGCCTCTGGCCGCAAATGCCGACGCTGCCGCGCCTGCTGCTGGACGCCCACCTGCGCCGGCTGCCGCTGGCGGCAGTGGCCGACGAGCTGGCGGCGCAGTGGCAGGCCTTTGTCGCGGCCACAGGCGTGACCCCCGATTTCATCGACGGCCACCAGCATGTGCACCACCTGCCGGGGGTGCGCAACCTGTTGCTGGACTGGCTGCAGCGTCAACCCAAGCCCACGTCGGTGCGCTGCACGGCGCGGCTGGGCGGGCCGGGCTACGGCTTCAAGCGCTGGGTGATCGAGCACAGCGGCGGCCGTGCGCTGGCGCGTGCGCTGTCCCGCCAGACGCAGCCGCACCGCCTGCCGTACAACCAGATCCTGCTGGGCGCCTACGACTTTGCCGCCCCCGACTATGGCGCCTTGATGCGGCAGTGGCTGGCCCAGGTGCCCGAGCAAGGTGCGCTGCTGTTTTGCCACCCGGGCCGGCCGTCGGACGGCAAGCTGGACGGTGGTGGCAACTGCCGGGACGCGCCCGACCCGATCGCTCCGGCACGCCAGCTTGAACTGGCTTACCTGGCGGGTGCGGACTTTCCGCGTGATCTGGCTGCTGCGGGGGTGGTGCTGGCGTCGGTCTGGTAACCGTGACAGCGGGGGACCGGGACAGCAGGGCAGCGGGACAGGCGGCCGGCTGAGGGGCGTCGCGGCGCTCAGCCAAAGGCCCAGCGTCGGTTGATCAGGTAGGTCAGCACCAGCACCAACAGCGTGGCGCCGGCTTGCGCCAGCAGGTAGTGCAGGCCCATGGCTTCGCCGGCGGCCACCACGGCGACACTGGTCACACCGCCCAGTAAGGCGGTCAGCTGGAAGCGCCACCATGCCGGCAGCCAGGGGCCGCGGTGCTGGAAGGTGAACCAGCGGTTGCCGACAAAGCCGACCTGCGCGCCCAGTGCTGCACCGGCGCCTGCGGCCAAGGCGGGCCACCAGTGGCCGCGTTCGACCAAGACCCACAGCAGGGCGTAGTGCGCGACCGTGGCCACGGCGCCCACGGCGGCGTAGCGCAGCGGCGCCAAACGGCTGCCGTCGCCTGGGCGGGTTGCCGAAGCGCCGCCGTCAGCGTTCATTTGCCGGGGGGGCGTGCCGCGGCTGTCGCACCTGCATCTCCTGCACCACCTGCACCACCTGCACCACCTGTCGCAGGCGCGGCACAGTTCTGCGGCTCGGCCCGCCAAAGCTGTGCGTATTTGCCCCGCAGCACCCGCACTGCGCCCGGCACCGCCGCCGGTCGTGGCTGGTCGGTGTTGCCCTCGACCAGCCAGACCCGCTTGCCCCGGCACACCAGCGCCGGCAACTGGTCGATCGGGTACAGCACCGCCGCCACCTTGGCCGCATCGAACCGCACCGTGTCGGCCAGCTCCTTGCGCCAGCTGTCGCGGCGCTTGACGTCCGGGTCGTCCCAGTTGCTGGCCACCAGCGGCACCTGCGTCAGCCGGGCCTCGAACACCACATCGTTGAAGCTTTCCCCCACCAGCACCACGACATCCGCCGGTGTGACCAGGCCGCGCAGCAGGCGGCCCACGTCCTGGCCCGATTTGGGCGCCACCCAGGCCAGCGTGCCCACCAGCGCCAGGCAAAACAAGGCCGCCAGCACCACCATCGGCCGCAGCCAGCGGTGGGTCTGGCCGTCACGGCTGACCAGCGGCAGCGCCAGCAGGGCACACACCGGTGCCAGCGCCGGCATGATGTAGCCGACCAGCTTGGACGCCGGCATCGAGAAAAATGCCAGCACCACCAGCGCCCACCAGACCAGCAGCCCGGTCCAGCGCCAGTCGGTGGCCCGGCCGTCGGCTTTGGCATCCGCCCGAAGCCGGGCCACACTGGCCACCGCCCAGGGTGCCCAGGGCAGGGTCAGCAGCGGCAGCACCCAAAGGTAGAAATAGCGCGGCTGGAGGTTGTTGAAGGTGGTGCCGGCAAAGCGCCGGAAATGCTGCTCGACGATGAAGTAGTCGAAAAAATCGGGAAAGCGCTGCTGCATCGCCAACATCCACGGCAGGGCCACGGCGGCGAACATCAACAGGCCGAGCGGGTTGAGCAGCCGCAGCATGTCGCGCCAACGGCCCTGCGCCAGCAGCCAGGGGCCGATCACGATAGCCGGCAGCACCACGCCGATCAGGCCCTTGGACAGCACCGCCAGGCCACAAAACGCCCAGCCGGCCAACAGCCACCGCAGCACGGGCGCGCCATCGGCCAGCGCCCGGTAAAAACACAGCACGGCCGAGGTGATCGTGCCGGCCACCAGCATGTCGTGGTTGGCGTACTGGCCGCCAATGAAGAAAAACGGCGTGGTGGCCAGCACCACCAGCGCCACGCCGGCGCGGCGCACGCCTTGCTCGCGGCGCAACGTCAGCCAGAGTGCAGCGCCCATCAGCCAGGCGCCCAGCGCCGGGCCCAGGCGCGCACTGAACGCGGTCGGCCCGAACACCGACATGCCCAGCATGTCAACCCAGTAGGTCAGCGGCGGTTTGTGGAAAAACGGCACACCGTTGAGCACCGGCACCAGGCCGTCGCCCATCCACATCTGGCGCGCCACCTCACCATAGCGGCCTTCGTCGGGCAGCAGCAGCGGGCGCAGCCATGCCGTGCACAGCAACCAAAACGCCAGCAAGGCCAGCAATTTGGGTGCTGATGCGGTCCAGGCCGGCCATCCGGTGGCGCCAACTGGCGTTGTGCGAGATTCGGTCATCGGGCTGGGCCGCAAGGCCGGTGCGGGGGTGTCAGGCGGGGCAACGGCGCCCCGCCCGGCGTTACAGAAACGTCAGACGGCCAGCAGGTCGACTTCAAACACCAGCGTGGCGTTGGGCGGGATCACACCGCCAGCACCGCGCGCACCGTAGCCCAGCTCGGACGGGATCAGCAACACGCGGGTGCCGCCGACCTTCATGCCTTGCACACCTTCGTCCCAGCCGCCGATGACCTGGCCGGCGCCGAGGTGGAACTTGAACGGGTCGCCCCGGTCCTTGCTGGAGTCGAACTTGGTGCCGCGGCCGTCGGCCTGGTCGGGGGCGTGCAGCCACCCGGTGTAGTGCACCGACACCCGTTGGCCGGCAGCGGCCTCGGCGCCGGTGCCAGGGGTGGTGTCTTCGTACTGCAGGCCTGAGGCGGTGGTGATCATCTTGACGGTCCAGTTCAACGGGGTTTGACAAAGGCCCGCATCATGCCACCGCGCCGGCACGGCTCTCCGACACAGCCGGGCCCCAGCGTGCGCGCCAGTGGGCGGTGGCGGCCGCCAGCCAGTCGGGCACGGTGGCGGCAGGGGCCGGGCTCAGGCCCAGGGTCTGGCCGGCCGCGGCCAGCGCTGTCATCACGTCCAGCCTGCTTTCGCTGGCAAACGGCAACGCGCCGTTCTGCTTGCTCAGCTTGTGGCCGTCCGCGCCCAGCACCAGCGGGCTGTGCAGGTAGCGCGGCGTGGCCCAGGTGGACAACCCGGTGCCCAACAGGCGCTGCAGGTGGATCTGGCGCGCGGTGTTGTCCACCAGGTCGGCGCCGCGCACCACATCGGTGATGGCCTGGTCGGCGTCGTCCACCACCACCGCCAGCTGGTAGGCCCAGAGGCCATCGGCCCGGTGCAGCACAAAGTCACCGACCTCGTGCGTCAGGTTCTGCCGCTGCGGCCCCAGGCGCCGGTCGCACCAGTCGATCAGTACATCTGCGCTGCCGCCGTGCACGGTGCGCAGCCGGACCGCACGGGCGGGCAATCCGCGCAGGCCGCAACGGCAGGTGCCGGGGTAGATGCGCTCGCCAAAGCGCTGGTGCGGCACGCCCTGGGCGGCGAGTGCGGCGTCAATCTCACGCCGGCTGCAGCCGCAGGGGTAGGCCCAGCCCGACCCGACCAGCCGGGCCAGCGCGGCGGCATACAACGCGCTGCGCCGTGATTGCCAGACTGGCGTCTCGTCGGGGAGCAGCCCGCAGGCTGCCAGCTGGGCCAGGATGTGCTCGGCTGCGCCAGGCACGCAGCGCGGCTGGTCCACGTCCTCGATGCGCACCAGCCAGCGTCCGCCATGGGCCTGTGCATCGAGCCAACTGGCCAGCGCTGCGACCAGGCTGCCGGCATGCAGCGGGCCGGTGGGCGAGGGCGCAAAACGCCCGGTGTAGCGCGGCCCGGACACGGTCAATCCAGCGGCGCCAAAAAGCCGCCGTGCCGCTCCAGCAGCGCCTGGCGGGTGGTGGGGCTTTCCAGCTGGGTCAGCCACCATTGCAGCGCCAGGCCTTGCGGCGCCTTGCGCGGCTGGGGGGTGGCGGCGCCGCGCCAGGCATAGCCAAACTGCGCCGGCAAGCGGCAGCGCTGCACCGGCTTGGCGATGAGCCGGCCGGTACGCAGATGGGCGCGAACCTGGGGTTCGGGCACAAAGCCGCAGCCCAGGCAGCGCAGCAAGGCTTCGATCTTGGCCGACATGGTGGGCACCGTGAACACATCCTGCCCGGGCAGCAGGTTGACGGTGATCGGTGAGGCGCGCTGCGCCGAGTCGGCCACCGCCACCGCGCGGTGGGCCATCAGCTGGGCGTCACTCAGCGGCTCGTTGACCGAAGCCAGCGGGTGGTGCGGTGCCATCGCGTAGACAAAAGCCACCTCGCCCAGCGGCCGCAACTCGATGCCCGGCTGCGGCGGCGTGTTCATCATCGCGCCAATGGCCAGGTCGGCCTGGCCGCTGACCAGCGACTCCCACAGCCCCGCCAGCACCTCGTTGCGCAGCCGCAGCCGGGTGCCCGGCCCGGTGCCATCGGCGCTGCGCTGGGCAAAAAAGCCCTCGACCAGCTCAAACATGGTCAGGCGCGAGATCACGTCGTCCACCGCCACCGTCAGCTCGCTCTCCCAGCCGGTGGCCACCCGGCGCACCCGGTTGGCCACCGCGTCCATCTCGGCCAGCAGGCGGCGGCCTTCGTCCAGCAACTCCTGGCCGGCGGCGGTAAGCCGGGCCTGGCGCGAGCTGCGGTCGAACAGCAGCACATCCAGCGCGTCCTCCAGCTGGCGCACGCTGTAGGTCAGCGCCGACGGCACCCGGCCCAGCTCACGCGCGGCAGCGGCAAAACTGCCGGTGCGGGCGATGATGTCCATCATTTGCAGCGCATCGGGGGTCAGGGCGTTGCGGCGGGGTTGGGTCATGGCTTCATCTTATTTGAATGCCTGCTTCAAGCACGGCCGGTGCCGCTGACGGGCCGGCGGTGCGAGCATGGTGCCCTTGAAAGACGGAGAACCGACATGATCACCCTGCGCCGCAGCACCGACCGGGGCTATGCCGACCACGGCTGGCTCAAGAGCTTCCATACCTTCTCGTTTGCCGATTACCACGACCCGGTGCAGATGGGTTTTGGCAACCTGCGCGTGATCAACGAGGACCGCATCGCCCCCGGTACCGGCTTTGGCACCCATGGGCACCGCGACATGGAGATCATCAGCTACGTGCTGGAAGGCGCGCTGGCGCACCAGGACAGCATGGGCAATGGCGAGGCCATCCGGCCCGGCGAGGTGCAGCGCATGACGGCCGGCAGCGGCGTGCGCCACAGTGAGTTCAACCATGCGCAGGACGCCACCACCCACTTTCTGCAAATATGGATCCTGCCCAACGCGGCCAACATCGATCCCGGCTACGAGCAAAAGGCGTTTTCCGAGGCTGACAAGCGCGGCCGGTTGTGCCTGGTGGCCGCGCCCGACGGTCGCGACGGCGCGGTGACGCTGCATGCCGATGCGTCAATCCGCGCCGGCTTGTTCGACGCCGACGAGTCGGTAGCGCTGACGCTGGACCCGACGCGCCGGACCTGGGTGCACCTGGCCCGCGGCACGCTGACCGTCAACGGCCAGGCATTGCAGGCCGGTGATGCGCTGGGCTTGCTGGGCGAGCCGCAACTCAGCCTGGCCCAGGGCCAGAGCGCCGAGGTGCTGGTGTTCGATCTGGCGCCGTGAAATAAACCTGAATCCGTGACGCCGACACCCTCCTGACGACTGACAACGCAGTTTTCAACCGAATATGCCGCCGCTGCCCGCAAGGCGCTCCAATGTCACGCGAATCGAGCTGGATTTCGGCTGTTCGCCGGCTGGAAATCGCGCTGGCAGCACGAAATTCTCGCAGCCGCCCACGCCGCAACCCGCGCTTGGTGCGTCGAAATCCGGGATCCGTGAGTTGGGCTGTGGTCGCCCGGCTTGGCCGCTAGGCGCTGGCCGCGAACAGCTCGCCGTGCAGCCGTGCGAAGGCCTTGGCCGATCGGTCATTGGCCCCCAGCCCCAGGATCAGCTTGCGCCCCGTGCTGATGAGCCGTCCGGCCCGGTAGATCAACTCCTGGATCACCGTCTTCAGCCGCCTGCGCTTGGCCGCATGGCGCACCGGCGCGTCCGGCCCCAACAAGCCCCGCTGGCCGATCAGACGCAGGATGTTCATCGCCACCGCCGCGAGTTGGCACACCAAATAATTGGTGTCGAACTTGCCCGAGGGCAGCCGGGTCAGGTCCAGGTCGGTCTTGAACTCGGCGTGGAACTGCTCGTGTGTGCCGTGGTCGGCGTACAGCGCGATGATGTCGGCGATGCTGAACTGGCCCGCCGGCAGGCTCGTCGTCCAGCCGGCGAGCTCATATTCGGGGACAAGCAATATCTGGCCTTGGGCATTGATCGTGCGCTCGATGAGCCGCAGCACGCGCCGCACCGGCCGGGCGATGCCCGCGATCTGCACGCTGTCCTCCCAGGTGCTCAGGCGCTTGCCCTCACGGGGCTGGGTCCAGCGCGTGCTGCCATCAGCGCCCAGGCGCGCACCCAGCGCGCCGACGTCGGTCGTGCGCGGGTTCCACTTAATCAGAAAGTCCACCCGCGGCAAGCCCGGCTGGTTGCACCGCTCGATGCCTGCCATCAGCGCGGCCGAGTCAAAGCCCGAATCAAATCTGGCCAGGATCGGCGCCTTGACCGACCCTGCGCTCAGCCGCTGGGCCATCGGCAGCACCCGCTCAAGGTTGACGTCGGTCTCCCGGGCCGAATGCTGAACGCCTGGGCGCAGCGCCAACTCCAGGCAAAAGCCGTGGCTGCCCAGGTAGGCGGCCAGCGGGCAGTAGCCGTCCACCCCGGCGTAGGTGCGCCCCACGCCTTCCTTGACTGTGCCGCTGTTGTCCATCGCGAAGGTGTCCACGTCCAGCGGCAACCAGCCGCAAGCCAGCACGCCCCAGTCCGGGCGCTGCGAGGCCATCAAGAAGCGCCCGCACGACCCGGCGTGGTCGAAGACACTGGCATGTGCGCACGCTCTTTGCACGGGAACCGGGCGATCTCGGGTTTGACCAGCCGCTGTACGGGTTGGCCCGCATTGGGAAGGCGAGGAGCCGTAGCCAATCACGAACGAACCCGAGAAGTCAGACTCGGCCGTAGTAGCTGTAAAGCCTGAGAACAAGGCCGGTCCGCGGGTAGCGGGTGGGTGGAGCCAAGGACCTGGACCGAGGGAACACACAACAATCGCACACGCGACGGACTCAGAGCCGCAGTAGCGTGTCACAGGGGGTGGACTGGGTACAAGGACAAAGACTGCAGATTGCTCCCTCGATTTGTATAAGGCATAGGGTAATTCCTAATTTGCCGATTAAGCGAGGAGCTCATGCTTACGCTCGCTATTCAGTAATTTCACGGGATAACTGCATTATGCGAATTTTCGTCACCCTAGTGCTGCTCGTCAGTCTGACTTCCGCGCCAAGTGCGCAAGTGGAGCAGCGTTCTCGGCGAATTGACCCTATCAATGTCCTGAGCCAAGGTATCTTGGCAGGCGCATTGACAAGGATTGATCAAGGCTCGCCGGCCGGGATGGACCCACGCCCGACTATCCACCACAATTTCCCCCAACTCATTGAACAAAATTTTGTTCGGATGACACCCGCCGCCATGGCTAGATTTCTCGACAGCATGAGCATGCGGGAAATAGCGGACCTTGCACAGCTCTACACCACGGCAACCGCCGACAATGGTCGGCAGCCACGGCTCCTTGACGTAATGGCTTTGCGTCTGGACGGCACGCGACTTGGACGCGTATCCGAGCACTTCGGATTTGGCCCGGTCTATGCGGCCATTTGGCGCGTAGCGCCCGAGAAGTCAATGATGTTTCAACAGACCGCGCGGACTAGCGCTGCGGCCCCGACACCGGGTGCCATGCTCGCGAGCTTGCCTAGTTCGGCAGCGCAAATTAAGGGTGCGATACAGATCACTGCAGGGCCCAACTTTCTCGACATGACGATCCCCGAGATTTACTTCACCTACCGCTCGGCGGCGATGGGCTCGCTTAGCTCAGCGGCGGCGGCTTGGGAGGCCTCGGTTTTGGTCGGGCTCCGCTTTAGCGGTGCCCTCGGCTATGGCTACACCGCAGGAACAATCATCAACTATGCGTTCTAAACTTATGCCCCTGAGGCATAGAACGAGTTTGGTAGAGTTTTGGTGGTATTGGTAGATTTCATTAAGGTGAACTTCAGCAAACCAGCCGCCCGCGCGGAGGCGGAGCAAAAAGGCGCACAGCTCTTGCAATTACCAGACTATATGATGTCTAATTTCGCAACAGAGGGCGGTGACTACCAAGTTTTTTCTGACTGGCGTGACAACAGCGGCGGCGGCGGTGATCCGTGCCGGAACTGCCTGTTCACGGAGTTTTAAACATGTCGGGAAATGAAACCCTTGCGGTGTCGCGTTGGGAGCGCTTTTTTACGATGGCCCTCATTGTCGTAAGCACCGTGGTGATCCTGTTTCCAGCGGCGCGGAGCACATCCTTACGGATTGCGCTTATGGCTATATTTGTGCTCAGCGCCACCCTGCACTTGATACTCGATCACCGGGCCGGCCTATTGGGCAAGACGATGGGCCAGGTCTTCGCCGACGTCCGCGCCGGCCGGATCAAGTACTCTCGTGTGAGTCTCGTCGCCTACACGTTGGCCTGCGGGGCTCTATTCCTTTCGCCTTGATCGCTTCGCCGGTGTGAAATGCGCGCCGCAATTCGAGCAGTCAAGAGCATCGGTCGGACCCGGGCCGCCGGCGCAGTCCCTCAGGTCAGAAGACCAGAAAATGAAGCCCTGGGTCACGGCAAACACAAGTGGCGCCAGTGCACCCAATCTCACTGGCCCAGCAGTTCGCCAACCGGGTTCAAGTCGTCCACCCGGTCGCACACCGTCTTGACCACCATCAGCAGCGGCACGCCCAGCAGCAGGCCCCACAAGCCCCACAGCCAGCCCCAGGCCAGCATGCCGACAAACACGGCCACCGGATTGAGCCGGCTGGCGCGGCTGGTCAGCCAGGGTGTGACCAATTGGCCAGACACCAGGTGGATCGCCAGCGATACGCCGCCGATCAGTGCCGCCATGCCGGGTGTGCCGAACTGCAGCAGGCCCACCAACGCCAGCCCGCCGGTGATCACGATCGAGCCGAGGTAGGGCACCAGATTGAGCACCGCCGCCGCCACGCCCCAGACCGCGGCGCGCTCCAGCCCTATCCACAGCAGCGCCAGCCAGGTGACCACACCCACCCCCAGGCTGGTCACCAGTTGCACCATCAGGTAGCGGTGGATCTGGCCGGTGACCTCATCGAGTGCCTGCACGGTGATCTTCTTTTTGCTGAAGGTGGGTCCGGCGATGCGCACCATCTTGAGCCTGAACTGGTTGCCCGACGCCATCAGGAAAAAACCGATCAGGAACACCAGCATGGTCTGCCCGGCAAATGCCACCAGGCCGAGGGTGCCGGTCCAGAGGTATTCCTTGATGTTGAAGTGGCCGCGCTCGATCTGCACCCGGGTCACGCCGCGGCTGACCGCCGGCGCAGCCGCGCCGCTTTCTTCGGCCGCCTGCTCCAATTGGGTCGCCGCACGTTGAACTTTTTGCATGGCGCTCTCGGGTGCGCCGCGTGCGCCGCGAAAGGCCTGCCCCAGTTTTTGCGCCGCGCTGGGCAACGATTCAACCAGCGCCGCCGCGTCGTCGGCCATGGACCAGGCGGTGGCACCCAGCCCGCCCAGCACCGCCAACAGCAGCACACCAGCGCCCAGCGCACGCGGCACATGCCAGCGCTGCAGCCGGTCCACCAACGGCGATAACGAGTAACTCAGCAGCAAGCCGAGCAGCAGCGGGATGAACACGGCCGCCGCCCAGTGCAGCGCATAGACGCTGGCCAGTGCAGCGATGACTGCCAGCGATACGCTGCGCACGTCGATTGGCATGTGCAGGTGCACCCGCGAGGTATCGAGCTCCGTTGTCCCGCTGACCACCGGCACCGTGGGCTCGGGAGTTTCAATGCGCTCGGTGGATAAGCTGTTCAACAAGGCAGGTCTCCTCTGTCAGTGCCCAACGCTGAGCTTGTCTTGCCCGCAGACCCGTGACTGTAGGACAAGCCGCCAGACACGGGCAGGGCAACACGATGATCCGCCAGCCTGCGGTGCAGGGCGGCGCAGCAGGATGCGGTGCGGCCGGAGTCAGAACCGCTTGAACGCTACAGTCCGACCCCATGGACACCTTGCTCAAGGCGCTGACGCTGTTGCCCTGGATCGACTGGCTGGCGGTGGTGCTTTTTTTCAGCGGCTGGGCGGCGTACGCCCACTTCTCGCGCCGTCTGGCACAGGTGCGGCCGTCGATCCTGTTCACCACCAACCAGTGGCGGCGGCGCTGGATGCTGCAAGCCACCTACCGCGAGAACCGCATCGTCGACTCGGCGGTGACCCAAAGCCTGTCGGCCAGCCCGTCGTTTTTTGCGTCGACCAGCATCCTGATCATCGGCGGCCTGCTGGCCGCGCTGGGCGCGACGGAAAAAGCCAGTGAGCTGGTGCGCGAACTGCCTTTTGCCGCCCGCACCTCGGTGCTGGTGTTCGACATGAAGCTCACGCTGCTGGCGGCGATCTTTGTGCACGCGTTTTTCCGTTTCACCTGGAGCCTGCGCCAGTACAGCTTCGGCGCGATCATGGTGGGCGCCGCGCCCGAGGCCCGGCACTTCGAGAACGACGCCCAGCGTGAGGCCTTTGCCGACCGCGCGGGCCGCGTGATGGGGCTGGCGGCCGAGACCTTCAACGACGGGCTGCGCGCCTACTACCTGTCGTTTGCCGCCGTGGCCTGGTTCATCTCGCCCTGGGCCTTCATCGCCGCCACCGCGACAGTGCTGTGGGTGCTGTACCGGCGCGAGTTCCACTCCGAGGTGCTGGTGGCCTTGCGTGCGGGCCTGGCGCCCTGATCTGGTGACGGGCGGCGGGTGTTGCGCCGATCAGGGCGCTGCCAGGCCCAGGAAAGCCTTGACCGCGGCCACCGTGCGCAGCGGGTCTTCTTCGTGCGGCACATGGCCCAGGTCGTCGAACACCACCCGTTGGCTGCCGGGGATGTCCGCCTCAAAGCGCTGGGCCAGTGCCGGCGGGATCAGGCGGTCGCGGCCACCCCACAAGATCAGCGTGGGGGCGCTGACGCCCACGACCTTCTCCACCCCCTCGTCCGGTGACCAGGCCTGCAGCCGCTGCACCAGCGCGGCGCGGTTGCCGGCGCGCAGCGTCAGCTCGTAGTAGCGGTCGATCAGCGCCTCATCGATCTTGGCGGGGTTGCCGTACACCGCGCGCAGGCCTTGCAGCACAAACGGGCGCGGCAGAAAGTGCTCGGTCACGCGGCCCAGCACGGGCAGCCGCGCAATGCGCCAGCCCAGCGGCACCTCCTCGGGGGTGAACCGGTAGCCGGCGGCGTCCACCAGCACCAGCTGGGCCACACGGTCGGGCGCGGCGGCGGCGATGTGCCAGGCCACGTCGCCGCCCAGCGAGTTGCCGGCCACGACAAAACGTTGCACAGCCAGCCGGTCCAGCAGGTCCAGCACAAAGCGGGCGTAGTGATCGGCGGTGTAGAGCGGCTGGCCGGCCCAGCGTGTGGGGTAGTCGCCAGCAAACGGGCCGGTCAGGCCAAACGCGGGCAGGTCCAGGCTGATGACCCGGCGCTGGCCGCGCAGTGCCTTGCTCCAGCCCTCCCAGGTGTGCAGGCTAGCGGACGTGCCGTGCAGCAGCACGATAGGCGCAGGGTCGGCGCGCGGGCCGACGTCGCGGTAGTGCACCAGTTGGCCGTTCAGGTCGATGAACTCGGACGGCGGCGGCGCCCAGCGTGCCACCAGGGTCTCGACCGGCCGGTCGGGCGCCTGCAGCATCGGCAATGCCAGCGCGGACACCAGCAGCAACAGGCCAAACAGGCGCAGCAGCAAGGACATGGCCGCGCTCAGGCCGCCAAAGCGGTGTCCAGACCGGCGCGTTCGTCAAAGACGAAACAGCGGCCGTGCCAGCCCGGCGCCTGGCCGGCGGTGGCCTCGAAGTACTTCAGGATGCCGCCGTCGAGCAAGTAGCTGTGGTCCAGCCCCAGGCCCTGCATCACCAGCGCGGCCTTTTCACAGCGGATGCCGCCGGTGCAGTAGCTCACCACGGTGTGGCCTTCAAGTTCGGCCCGGTGCGCGGCCAGCGCGGCCGGGAAATCGCTGAACTTTTGCAGCCGCCAGTCCACCGCGCCATCGAAAGCCCCGGCGTCCACCTCAAAACCGTTGCGCGTGTCCAGCAGCTTGAGCGGCCGGCCGGCGTCGCACTGGCCCTGGCGGATCCAGCGCGCCAGCGTGGCGGCGTCCACCGCCGGTGCGCGGCCGGCAGCGGGCGCCACCGTGGGCAGGTTCATGCGGATGATCTCGCGCTTGATCTTGACCTTCAGGCGCCGGAACGGCTGGCTGGCGCTGTGGCTGTCCTTGGTGGCCAGGTCGGCAAAGCGCGGGTCGGCCCGCAACCGGGCCAGCCAGGTGTTGATGGCGTCGGGCGGGCCGGCCAGGCACAGGTTGATGCCCTCCTCGGCCAGCAGCACCGTGCCCAAAATGCCCTGCGCCAGCGCCGCGTCAAACAGCTGCTGGCGCATCGCTGGCAAGTTGTCGAGCGGGGTGAACCGGTAGGCGGCGATGTTCAGGAAGTGCGGGTTCACCGGGCGGATTTTAAGGCGCGGCTGGCGCGGTCCAGCGCTTGGCGGGCGGTCGGTTGCGGCTTCCTACAATCAGCTGCATGTCCTTTGTCCACCTGCGCACCCACACCGAATACTCCGTCGTCGACGGCACCCTGCGGATCGACGATGCCGCTGCGGCGGCGCGTGCCGACGGCCAGCCGGCCTTGGCGATCACCGACCTCGCCAACCTGTTTGGCGCGATCAAGTTCTACAAGGCCTGCCGCGGCAAGGGCATCAAGCCGATCATCGGCGCCGACATCTACCTGGAGCCTGACCCGGCGGTATCGGGCAGCGACAAACAGGCCAGCCGGCTGCTGCTGCTGGTGCAAAACCGCCAGGGCTACCTGAACTTGTGTGAGTTGCTGGCCCGCGGCTGGGTCAAGAACGTGCAAAAGGCCCAGGCCTGGATCAAGTGGGACTGGCTGCACGAGCTGGGCGACGGGCTGATCGCCCTGTCCGGCGCCGACTTTGGCGCGGTAGGCCTGGCGCTGCTGGCCGGTGATGCGCCGCGTGCCCGGGTGGCGGCGCTGCGCCTGTCAGGCTTGTTTCCGGGCCGTTTTTACCTGGAGCTGCAGCGCGCCGGCCTGCCGACGCATGAGGCGCATGTGCGCGCCGCCGTGCCGCTGGCCGCCGAGTTGGGCCTGCCGGTGGTGGCCACCCACCCGATCGAGTTTGCCGTGCCGGATGACTTTGACGCCCACGAAGCCAGGGTCTGCGTGGCCGAGGGCGAGGCGCTGTCCAACCCCAAGCGCATCAAGCGTTTCTCGCGCGAGCAGTACTTCAAGACCCAGGCCCAGATGGCCGAGCTGTTTGCCGACCTGCCGTCCGCGCTGGCCAACAGCGTGCAGATCGCCCAGCGCTGCAATTTGACGCTGGCGATGGGCAAGAACTACCTGCCTGACTTTCCGACGCCGCTGCTGCCTGACGGCCCCAACGCCGGCACGCCGATGCCGATGGGCGACTACTTTCGCCAGGTCAGCCACGAGGGTCTGGACGACCGGCTGCAAACCCTCTTTCCGGACCCGGCCAAGCGTGAGGCGCAGCGCGCCCGCTACGTCGATCGGCTGGATTTCGAGATCACCACGATCCTGAAGATGGGCTTCCCCGGTTACTTTCTGATCGTGGCCGACTTCATCATCTGGGCCAAGACCCACGGCTGTCCGGTCGGGCCGGGCCGGGGGTCTGGCGCCGGGTCGCTGGTGGCCTACGCGATGAAGATCACCGACCTCGATCCGCTGCAGTACAACCTGCTGTTCGAGCGATTTTTGAACCCCGAGCGGGTGTCGATGCCCGACTTCGACATCGATTTTTGCCAGGGCAACCGCGACCGGGTGATCGACTACGTCAAGGACAAGTACGGCCGCGAAGCGGTCAGCCAGATCGCCACCTTCGGCACGATGGCGGCCAAGGCGGCGCTGCGCGACGTAGGCCGGGTGCTGGGCATGGGCTATGGCCATGTCGACAGCATCGCCAAACTGATCCCGGCGCCACCCGGCAAGACGGTGACGCTGGCGCTGGTGCCCGAAAAACCCGACCCTGGCATCATCTACGCCCGCATGGAGGCGCCGGAGCTGGAGCAGCGCGAGGCCGCCGAGGAAGAAGTGGCCGAGCTGCTGAGCCTGGCGATGCGGGTCGAGGGCATCGTGCGCAACATCGGCACCCACGCCGGCGGTGTGCTGATTGCGCCGGGCAAGATCACCGATTTCTGCCCGCTTTACCAGCAGCCGGGCAGCGACTCTGCCGTCAGCCAGTACGACAAGGACGATGTCGAGGCGATCGGCCTGGTCAAGTTCGACTTTCTGGGCCTGGCCACGCTGACCATCCTGGAGCTGGCCAAAGACTTCATCGTTGCCCGCCATCCGGGCCGTGAGCGCTTCAGCTTCGAGACCATCCCGCTGGACGACCCCAAGGTCTACAAGCTGTTCTCCGACGGCCTGACCGAGAGCGTTTTCCAATTTGAATCGCGCGGCATGCAGGCGATGCTGAAAGAAGCCCGGCCCAGCCGGCTGGAAGACCTGATCGCGCTGAACGCGATGTTCCGGCCCGGTCCGATGGAGAACATCCCGAGCTTTTGCGCCCGCAAAAATGGCAAGGAGACCATCGAGTATCCGCACGCGCTGCTGGCGCCGGTGCTGTCGGAGACCTACGGCATCATGGTCTATCAGGAACAGGTGATGCAGGCCGCGCAGGTGCTGGGCGGTTATTCGCTGGGCGGCGCCGACCTGCTGCGCCGGGCGATGGGCAAGAAAAAAGCCGAGGAGATGGCCGAGCACCGGCAGATCTTCCGCACTGGTGCGGCCAAGCAAAACATCTCGCAGGACAAGGCCGACGAGGTGTTCGATTTGATGGAGAAGTTTGCAGGCTATGGCTTCAACAAGAGCCATGCTGCCGCCTACTCGCTGCTGGCCTACCACACCGGTTGGCTGAAGGTGCATTTCACGGCCGAGTTCTATGCCGCGAACATGACCATCGAGATGGGCGAT
>JBKJKU010000024.1:0-5642 GCA_046597355.1 Aquabacterium sp. | reverse complement strand
CGATGCGGCGCTGGCGCAACGCTGGACCGACGAGTTGCTGGACGCCGCCTGGGCCCAGCGTGCAGCGTTTGTCTACCCGGCAGAGCCGCTGGTCGACTCGATCCGACGCGCCCAGGCTCTGGCTGCCAGCAAGCCTGCCGGCAGCGGGCCGGTGGTGCTGCTCGACCACAGCGACAACTGCGCCTCGGGCGGCACGATGGACACCATGACCGTGCTGGGCGCCATCCTGGACGCCGGGTTGGACGGCGTGGCGGCGTTTGCGGTGTTCGATCCGGCCGCAGTGCAACTGATGATCCAGGCCGGCGTTGGCGCGCAGATCACGTTGCCACTGGGCGGCAAGCTCGACATGCCCGCCATCGACCTGGCCGCCCAGCCGCGCACCGTCACCGGCCGCGTCAAGCTGGTCTGCGACGGCCGCCACACCAACTTCGGGCCGATGTACCGGGGCGAAGCCGTGGACATGGGCCCGACGGCCGTGCTGGACACCGGCCGGGTGCAGATCGTCGTCATCAGCGACCATGTCGAACCGCACGACCTGGCGGCCTTCACCGCGGTGGGCATCGCGCCCGAGCGTTTGAACTTTCTGATGCTCAAGAGCCGCATCCACTGGCGCGCCGGGCTGCGGTCGCTGGCGCATGCGGTGGTGGAATGCGCGGGCACGGGGGTCTGCACCTCGGACTATGCCGCGCTGGGCTTGCGCCATGTGCGGCGGCCGATGTACCCGCTGGACGCGATCTGATGGACGCGGTCTGGTGGGCGCGATCTGGTGAGCGTGACCTGATGCACCCGATCTGACAGGCCCGGTCGGCAAGCGCTGCAGCGCGCCGTGATCCAGCCCCCACCGGACCTGCCATGACCCCCACCACCGTCTACCGCGCCCGCCGCATCCACACGATGAACCCGGCGCAGCCCGACGCGACCTGCGTGGCGGTGCGCGACGGCCGCATCCTGGCGGTGGGCGACCTGGCCCGCATGGCCGCCTGGGGGCCGTATGTGCTGGACGAGCGCTTCGCCCACTGCGTGCTGCTGCCCGGCTTTGTCGAGGGCCACTGCCACCTGAAAGAAGGCGGCATGTGGGACCGGCCCTACCTGGGCTGGTTCGACCGCAGCGACCCCGACGGCCGGGTCTGGCCCGGCCTGCGGTCCCTGGCCGCGGTGCTGGCGCGGCTGCAAGCGTTGGATGCGGCCATGATCACCGCTGGCGAGGCATCCGAGGCGCCACTGATCGCCTGGGGCTTCGACCCGATCTACTTTGCCGGCGACCGGCCCACCGCGCCCGACCTGGACACGGTGGGCCACGGCCGCCGGCCCATCGTCATCGCCCATGCCAACGGCCACCTGATGACGGTCAACAGCGCGATGTTGAGCGCTGCCGGCATCAACGCCGACACCGACGTCGAGGGTGTGATGAAACACGCGGCCGGGCCGCTGGCCGGCCAGCCCAACGGTGAGTTGCAAGAGCCCGCCGCGATGTACCTGGTGCTGCGCAAGATTGGCCCGGCCGGCCTGCTGGCGCCGATGAACGACGCCGGCATGCACAACTTTGGCCGCATCGCCTGCCGCCAAGGCGTGACCACCGCCACCGACCTGGTGAACCGGCTCACCGATGCCGACCTGGCGGTGCTGGAGCGCCACAGCGCGGATGACAACTACCCGGTGCGCATCGTGCCGGCGTTCCAGGCTTTTCACGGCAGCCAGGGTGCAGCCCAGGGCGTGGAGCATCTGCAGGCGCTGACCGGGCGCAGCACCGACCGGCTGCGGCTGGGCATGGTCAAGATGATGCTGGACGGCTCGATCCAGGGTTTTTCGGGCCGGCTGCGCTGGCCGGGCTACTTCAAGCATCCCAACGCCAGCGGACAAGCCGCACCCAACGGCATCTGGGTCACCGCGCCGGCCCAGTTCGAGGCCGATTTCGAGATCTACCACCGCGCCGGGCTGCAAATCCACACCCACACCAACGGCGACGAGGCCAGCCTGGCCGCGATCGACGCGATCGAGCGGGTGCTGGCCCGCTGGCCCCGGCCCGACCACCGCCACACCCTGCAGCACGGCCAGATGATCGACCGCGCGATGTTCCACCGCATGGCCACGCTGGGCCTGTGCGTCAACCTGTTCACCAACCACCTCTGGTATTGGGGCGACCAGCACCACGACATCACCATGGGGCCCGACCGGGCGCACCGGCTCAACGCCTGCCGCAGCGCGCTGGACGCTGGCGTGGCGCTGGCGATCCACAGCGACGCGCCGATCACGCCGCTGGCGCCGCTGTTCACCGCCTGGTGCGCCGTCAACCGGCTCACGCCATCGGGCCGGGTGCTGGGCGCTGCCGAGGCGCTGACCGTGGCCGAGGCGCTGCGCGCCATCACGCTGGGGGCGGCCTGGACGCTCAAGCTCGATGCCGAGATCGGCAGCATCGAATGTGGCAAGCGCGCCGACTTTGCAGTGCTGCACGATGACCCGCTGGACCTGCCGGCGGCAGCGCTCAAGGATGTGCGGGTCTGGGGCACCGTGCTGTCGGGCCGGGTGTTCGAGGCCGGGGCGTGATGGGGATGGGGATGGCGATGGCGATGGGGATGGCGATGGCGATGGCGATGGGGATGGCGATGGGGATGGCGATGGCGATGGCGATGGCGATGGCGATGGCGATGGCGATGGCGATGGCGATGGCGATGGCGGGCGCGTCCTGATAGAAGCCCCGTGAGCCCGATCCGCAGCCCGCCAGACCGGAATCCGTCCGACACCATGCTGCGCGACCGCATCCCGTTCACCGTGATCGGCGGCTTTCTCGGCGCGGGCAAGACCACCTTGCTGCGGCGCTGGCTGCAGCAGTCGACGGGCCGGCGCATCGCCGTGCTGGTCAATGACTTTGGCGCCATCAACATCGACGCCGCATTGGTGGCCCAGTCTGGGGCCGAGACGGTCGGCTTGAGCAACGGTTGCGTTTGCTGCTCGATCGGCGACGACCTGTCGCTGGCCCTGCTGCGGCTGCTGGACAGCCAGCCGCCGTTCGATGCCGTGGTGGTCGAGGCCAGCGGCGTGTCCGACCCCTGGCGCATCGCGCAGTACGCGCTGGCGGACCCGCGGCTGTCGCTGCAGGCGGTGATCGTGCTGGTCGATGCCGCAGCGCTGGCCCACCAGGCTGCCGACCCGCTGCTGACCGACACGCTGGCACGCCAACTGGCGCACGCCGACCTGGTGGTGCTGAACAAGGCCGATCTGGCGGCGGACGACGGGACGGCAACACCGGGCCATGAAGCGCCACACGGCGTGATGGCCGCAGCACGGGCCTGGGTTGCCCAACAAGCCCCCGGCGCGCCAGTGCTGGGTACCGTGCAGGCCGACTTGCCGGTAGAACTGCTGGCCGACCTGACGCACACCCCGCTGTATGTGCCGCGCGGCGGCCTGGCACCCCGCGCCGCGGCGCACGGTGCGCGCTTCATGGCCTGGTCCGACCGGCCCGCCGGCCATTTCGACCTGGCGTGCCTGCGCACCTGGCTGCGGGCGCTGCCCACCGGCGTGCTGCGGCTCAAGGCGATGCTGCCGGTTGCGGCCGGCCCAGCGACATCCGATTGGGTCGAGCTGCAATTTGCCGGCCGGCACGGCGCGCTGCGGCGCCTGGCCGAGGCCCCGCACGAGGGCGCTGCGGTGGTCGCCATTGGCCTGGCAGGCCGCTTGCCGATCAGGGCCATTGCGGATGGACTGGCCGCCTGTGCGGATAACAATTTGCCGGCAGTGACTGCGGGCCCGATCGACGCGCGCCGTTGAAGCCTGCGGCAGGGCCCGCCGCAGGTACCGCCGCAGGTACCGCCGCAAATGCGGCCACAAATACCACCGCAAGTAGTGCCGCAAGTACTGGGTACCGCCGCGTACCGCCGAAAGCAATGTTACGGGCGCCCGGGCCTACACCGCCCGGCCCGCCAACCACCCTCGATGAGCTGCGACGATGATCTCCTCCCCGCTGTCCATCCAACCCCTGGGGCCGGCGCTGGGCGCGCTGGTCAGCGGCCTGCGCCTGGCCGACGGCATAGACGACAACCAGCGCGACGCGTTGCTGGCCGCACTGCTCAAGCACCAGGTGCTGTTCTTCGAAAACCAGCCCATTGACCCGGTCGCGCAGCGTGCATTGGCCGCCCGCTTTGGCAGCCTGCACATCCACCCGGTTTACCCCACGGCGCCCGGCGTGCCCGAAATCATCGTGCTCGACACCAGCCACGACAACCCGCCCGACAACGACAACTGGCATACCGACGTGACGTTTCTGCCCGAGCCGGCGATGGGCGCGATCCTGTCGGCGCGGGTCTTGCCAGCCAGCGGCGGCGACACGCTGTGGGCCAGCGGCATCGCCGCCTGGCAGGCGCTGTCGGCACCCTGGCAAGGCTTGCTGGCCGGGCTGCAGGCCGAGCACGACTTCCTCAAGTCCTTTCCAGCGCACCGCTTTGCCCGCACCCCGGCCGAGCGCGTGTCCTGGGAGGCGGCCCGGCTCAAGCACCCGCCGCGGCTGCACCCGGTGGTGCGCACCCACCCGGCAACCGGCCAACCTGGGCTGTTTGTCAATGAGGGCTTCACCACCCGCATCGTCGAGTTGTCGGCCACCGAGAGCGACGCCGTGCTGCGCCAGTTGTTTGCGCACCTGGCCAAGCCCGAATTCACAGTACGTTGGCGCTGGAAGGTGGGCGACCTGGCGTTCTGGGACAACCGCCTGACCCAGCACTACGCCACCGCCGACTACCTGCCCAGCCGCCGGGTGATGCACCGCGCCACCATCCTGGGCGACGCGCCGTTTTACCGGGCAGCCAACCCGCCGTGACGCCCACGCCGTGGCCGGTGCAGCGCCGCACTGCCGCGCGGGCCCAGCGGGCGCCGCCGCGACAATGGGCGGGATGTGGTTCACCGATGCTCCCCTATTGCCTTGCCCAGCGCTTGCCCGGTGGGCCTGCCCTCTGGGACTGAACGAGGGACAGCGTGCGGCACGGCCCCGCATCAACCGCCATGCCCGACGCCGCATCAACCGCCGCACGCCGGCCGCAGCAGCGGCGGCGGGACACACTTGAATGCCACCGAGCCCGGCGATGCGGCTGCAGCGCCCGTTGATCCGGCCGAGCCAGAATCGGCGCCGGACGGGGCCTGCGACCACGGGCCACCGCCGACCCGCCACACCCGGCCTGAGCGCCGTCGACTGGCGCTGGTGCTGCTGTTGTCGGGGCTGGTCCACGCCCTGCTGCTGAGCTTGACCTTTGGCGGCCAGACACCGGGCCTGCCGGGCCTGGGCTGGCCCTGGCAGGATCGCCGGATCGAGGTGCCCGACCTGCGCATCGTGCTGCTGCCGGCGCCAGCCGAGACCGTGCTGCCGGCGGCCACGCCAGCCGCAGAACGGGTTCAACCCGACCGGCTTGAACGCCCCGTTGCCGCCGGGCTGACGCGGCCCGCCGCAGCACCGGCCCCGCCGACCCAGGGCGGGTCAGCCGCCGACATCCTGCCCGCGGCCGAACCGCGGACCCAACCCGCGCCCGAGCCGGACACCCGCCGCGTTGCAGCGCTGGCGACGCCGCCGTCGCCCGCACAACCGCCAGCCCAACCGCCAGCACAGCCGCTCGCACCGCCTTTCGCACCGCCTTTCGCACAGCCCCCAGCACAGCCCCCAG
>JBKJKU010000361.1:0-6106 GCA_046597355.1 Aquabacterium sp. | reverse complement strand
CAGCAGCAGGCCGGCCACTTCGGCGCGGTCGGTATCCACGGACAGCTGACCCGCCAGCCAACGGGCGTAACCGGCGGTGGCCAGGTTCAGGCGCCAGAACCGCAGGCGGTCGAAGCCCGCGACAAGCGGGAAAGCCTGCGCCAGGCAGGCACCCAGTGCAAGTGAGCGTAGCGGCCCCAGGCCGATCATCGCGGCGGCATCCTGCAAGCGGGTGATGCGCTGCAGCGGCCGGTAGCGTGCTGAGTTGGCCAGCCGCAGCAAGCGTGCCGCCAGCGCGCTGTCTTGCGCGACCAGCGCCACCACTTGGGCCAACGACACATCGTCGCGGCCCAAGGTGCCGAGCAGGCTGCGGGCCACCTCCGGCAGGGTGGGCAGTTGCTGGCTGGTCTCGAAAAACCGCTGAATGTTGGGTGGGCTGGGTGGCATGGCGACGGTTGCAGAGCGTTCAAGCCTTTCGGCCAGCGCGGTGCCAACTTGAGCCCTGGACATTGCGCCGGACGGCCGCGCCCGGTGGCTTGCGGGCGCTGCGCCAGCACCTGCGCACAGGCCAACGCAAACGGTGGCCCCCGCAGCGGCGGGTCCGGCACCGCCACGCGGTGGCGCTGTACTTTTCTTCAGGCTTGCCTCGGCGGGTGGCGCAGTGCGACACCTGTGAGCGCCGCCAATGCGCCGGAAAAACGCCCGCCGCCGCCAGGCTCAAGGGCAGTCAACTCGGGACTGGCGCTTCATTTTCTGGCGAGGTTCCGCAATCGCCCGGGCGCCCTGCTGATCGCCAGCGCCAACAGGCCCAACAGGCCCGTCAGGCCCAGTGCCAAGGTGCCGGGTTCCGGTACCGTGGCCACGCGCCCGTCGAACTCGAACCGTGTCATCGCCTCGAATGCAGAGACGAACTGTCCCTGCGCGGTGAATGATGCGAAGCCACTGGCACCCAGGAAGTCACCGGTCCCGCCGGTGAACAGCACCTGGCCGATCAGTTCGAACAGCGACGGATCTGCGCCCGGCACCAACTGCACCGTGAAGCTGCCGAACAGCTCGTCGCCATCGGCCGTGGTGAAGCGGTTCGTCCCGCTGCCCTGGCCATTGCCCAGGTTGAGGATGTCGCCTGACCGGTAGGTCAGGCTGCCTGGGGAGCCGCTGCCGAAGGCCAAGGTCTCCACCCGCACCACCGGCCCGTTGGGGTCGATGACTTCCAGGATCTGCGATACGCCATCGACTGTGGCGGCGAAGGGTACAAAACCAGCCTGCACCAGGCCGGCCGCCGCCAACAGCAGGCCCGCCACAGCCGCGCGCGAGAACCGGTAAAAACAGCGATTGAAGTTCATGAGGGTCCTTTGGAATCAAGTGAGAAGAATGGTGCTGGCCGGCAAACGGCGGCTGGCCATCGCGGTCCACAAGGCGGCAGCGACGCCCACTGCTGCGAACAGCAACATCGCTGTCGGGGCCCGACCCAGCAGTACCAACACGCCGATGTCGGCACCGGCCAGCAGCCGACGCCCACCGACCCGGGGATCAACGCTGCGACGGCCTTGCGAGCCGCCCGGACATCACAGGCGCCCAGCACCAGCGCCAGGATGCCGACCAGGCGGATCCACACGTCATGGGCCAAGGTCAGGCCCAGCGGCGCCAGCAGCAAGGCAGGGGCCAGCAGCAGGCCGGCCCCGGTGATGCACAGGTACAGGCCCAAGACCTGCAGCGAACGCATCGCGGCGTTTGAGCTGGCAATGAGAGCAGACATGGTGGGTCCTGGAGAATGGAGGTGGCCCATTGCAATCGCCTGCGCGCCGCGTCCCAGTTGATCTCGCGCCGGCCATCACCGCTGCTGTGTTTTTCTCAAGCCGCAGCTTGCATCGCCCGCATGAAGCGGATGTCGATCAGCCGCGCCACAGTGGCTGGTGCACTGAGGACCGGCACATGGCCGAGGCCGTCGAGCAACTGCAGCGCGGTGTCGGCCAGGCCTGCGGCAAGGCGCCGGGCGTCGGTTGGCGGCGAGATCACATCGGCCGTGCCATGCACCACCAGCGCCGGCAGGCGCAGCTCGGCCAGCCTGTCTTGCACCTGCAACGCGCTGCGGCACAGGTGGCCGAAGTGGTTGTGCCAACCCTCGCCGCTGCCGACCCAGCCGCCCAGCGCCAGCAGCGTCAATGGGTCGTGGCCGAAGCTCAAGGAGAACAAGCGGGCATCGGGGCGGTGCACAAACATGCGGGACTCCAACCTTGCAGAGCCCCTATTGCATGCCGGTGCAGCGTCTGCAGGAACGGGACGGCTGTCCCGAAACCGCTGCTGGTCAGTAGCGCAAGTCCCGGGTGCGCACCACCGCCTGCGGCCGCCCTTCAACACCGAGCTTGCCGTACAGCAGCGACAGCGCATTGCGCACCGTCTTGTCGGCCAGGCCCATGTGGGCGGCGATCTGCAGGTTGTCCAGCCCCTGCGCCACCAGCGCGGCCAGCGCCTGCTCACGCGGGGTCAGCTGCGGCCGTGCCGGCTCAGCGGCGACAAAGGCGGTGACGAGCTCACAGAAGCGTTCAAACGACGGCTCGCCGGCCAGTGGGAAGTGGTTGCGCGAGGGCAGGGTCTCGAACCGTGCGCCGGGCACCGCCGCCGCCATCTCGCGGCCCAGTTCGATGGGCACGACGGCGTCGCCGGCGCTGTGCAGCACCAGTGTCGGCACCTGCAGTTGCGGCAGCAGCAGGCGCACGTCAAGCGCAACACGGGCGCGCATGATCGCTGCGGCGCGCCGACCGTCGCAGCTGATGCGCTGCTGTTCGTTCAGCGCCGCGGCCTCGGCCGGGCTGGCCTCGGGGGCAAAGCGGGTGGTGAAAAACTGCTGCACCGCAGGGTCGGCGCGGCCCCAACCGAGTTCGACCAGGCGCACCGTGGCTTCGTGGAAGGCCAGGCTGTCGGCCGATGGTTTGCGGTGCAGCAGCCCATGGGTGTAGCTGCCCATCAACACCAGGTGCGAGACCCTGTCCGGGTGGCGCACCGCGTAGGCGATGGCAGGCGCCGCAGCGCCGGAGATGCCGAGCAGCGCCAAGCGCTGGCTGCCACAAGCGTTGGCGACGACGGCCACTTCTTCTACGGCGGTGTCCAGGCCCAACGGTGTGTCGTCGGGCCCCGAGAGGCCGCAGCCGCGTTCGTCATAACGCACGATGTCGAGGTCGCGGCCCAGCCTTTGCAGCCAGGGCTGCCAGAGCGCAGACCGCAAGTCCATCTCGACATGGGTCATCCAGTGCGCCACCCGCAGCAGTGTCGGCGCGGCGGCGCGGCCGCTGCGCGCCCAGGCGATGCGTGCACCCGAGGCCAGGTGGGCAAAGCGCAGTTCATGTGTCAGCGGGCGCGGGGTGGCTGCCATGGCGCGAATGTACGCCGCCAAGCCAGACCGCCTACTGGAAATGCGCCAGCATCTGCGCCAGTGCCATGGCAAACGGCTGCTCCAGCAGCGGCAGCGTGAGCAGCATGCCGATCAGGCCGACCGACAGCGTGATCGGAAAGCCGACCGAAAACACGCTGATCTGCGGCGCGACGCGCGAAATCACGCCCAGCACCAGATTGACAAACAGCAGCATGCCGACCAATGGCAGAGCAATCCACAAACCGAGCGTGAAGACCTCGGCGCCCCAGCGCTGGGGCTGGGTCTGGCGCAGGAAGGCAAACGGCTCGTCGCCGACGGCAAACACCTCGAAGCTGCGCACCAACGCGGCAATGATCGCCAGGTGGCCGTTCGACAGGATGAACAAAAACGCCACCAGCGTGCCAAAAAATCGACCGCTGGCGGTGCCTTGCGACGCCGTGGCGGGGTCGAAAAAACCGGCAAAGTTCAGGCCCATCTGCAGCCCGATCAGCTCGCCGCCCATCTCTACTGCGGCAAACACCACCCGCACCGCAAAGCCCAGCGTGAAGCCGACCAGCAGCTGTTGCACCAGCACCATGACAGCCAGTGGCGAGTCGAGCTGCACCACCGGGATGGGCGGCAGCGAGGGCTGCGCGGCCAGCGCGATGAACAGCGCCAGCCCGATCTTGACCCGCATCGGCACCGCCCGCTGGCTGAACACCGGCAGTGCGGTGAACAGCGCCAGGGCGCGCAGAAACGGCCACAGCACCGGCGTCAGCCAGGCCAGCAGTTGGGCTTCTGTGAACGAGATCACGGGGTGTTCACCGGTCGGCGATGCCGCGGCATTGCGGGCGCTGCCAACGCTTCAGCCGATCACCGTCGGGATCGCCAGCAGCGTGCGCTGGATGTACTCGACCAGCATCGTCAGCATCCAGGGGCCGGCGATGGCCAGCACCGCCACCGCCGCGACCACCTTGGGCACAAAGCTCAGCGTGGTCTCGTTGATCTGGGTGGCAGCCTGGAACACGCTGACCACCAGCCCTACCACCAGCACCGCCATCAGGATCGGGGCCGACACCAGCAGCAGCATGTACAGGCCCTGCTGACCCAGGTGAAACGCTTGTTGGCTGTCCATATCGTTCTTTTGCCTCCAAGACGCCTTTGGCGTCGTCCCCCGAGGGGGAGGGACCGCCTTGGGAGCGGCCCGGCGGCGGTCCTTTCCGACTAAGTTGCGAATGATGCGGCGAGTGACCCGAGCAGCAGGTTCCAGCCATCGGCCAGCACAAACAGCATCAGCTTGAATGGCAGCGACACCAGCACCGGGCTCAGCATCATCATGCCCAGGCTCATCAGCACGCTGGCCACGATCATGTCGATGATGAGAAAGGGGATGAAGATCATGAAGCCGATCTGGAAGGCGCTTTTCAGCTCGCTGGTGACAAATGCCGGCACCAGCACGGTGAACGGCATGGCCTCGCCGGCCACGCCCGGCGCCACCTTGGCGAGCTTGGCAAAGAGCTGCATGTCGCTTTGGCGGGTTTGCTTGAGCATGAACTCGCGCATTGGCTTGCCGGCTTTTTCCACCGCTTCGGCAAACTCGATCTTCTGCGCCGAGTACGGCAGCCAGGCCTGCGTGTAGACCTTGTCGAGCGTGGGCGACATCACGAAGAAGGTCAGGAACAACGACAGACCGACGATCACCTGGTTGGGTGGGGCTGCCTGCGTGCCCAAAGCCTGGCGCAGCAGCGACAGCACGATCACGATGCGGGTGAAGCCGGTCATCATCAGCAGGATCGCCGGCAGGAAGGACAGGGCAGTGAAGAACAGCAGGGTCTGGATCGGCACCGAGTAGGCTGTGCCCCCTGCGGCCTGACCGATCAGCAGCGGCAGGCCAGGGCCAGCACCACTGGATTGCGCTAAAGCCGCTGCAGGCAGGGCCGATAACACCGACAAGCCCAGAGCCTGCACGGCCAGCCGCGCAGTGCGGCAAAAAGTTGAGCGGTGCTCAGCGCGCATGGGGGCTCCCGGCGTCGGGCTGCGCTGCGTTGCCGCGCTGCTGGCGTGCCAGCAGTTGCGCAAAGATTGGCAGCGCCGGCGGCGCGGCGGCGGCTGGCTCGGCCTGCGGTGGCAGCGTGTGCAGTGTGTGGATGCCCGCCGGCGTGACGCCCAGCACCAGCCAGCGTCGCTCGTCGCCCGAGCCGACCTCGACCGTGACGATGCGCTGTTGGGGTGCCAGCGGCAGGGCAGCGACCAAGCGCACCGGGCCGCTTGCACCACCCACGCTGAACTTGCCCAGCGGTGAGCGTTTGAGCAGCCACAGTGCAGCCGGGATCAGCGCCAGGATCAGGACAAAGGCGGCCAGCGGGCCGATAAGGGACGTTGAAGGCATGGTGTGCGAAGTCAGTTCCGGCTGAGGCGGCGCATGCGCTCGCTGGGTGTGACGATGTCGGTCAGGCGGATGCCGAACTTGTCGTTGACCACCACCACCTCGCCCTGCGCGATCAGGTAGCCGTTGACCAGCACGTCCATGGGCTCACCCGCCAGGGCCTCCAGCTCCACCACCGAGCCCTGGGCGAGCTGCAGGATGTGCTTGATCGGGATCCGGGTGCGGCCGAGCTCGACCGTCAGCTGCACCGGAATGTCCAGGATCATGCTGATGTCGTTGCCGGCGGTGCTGCCCGCGGTCGGCGAGAAGTTCTGGAACGCGGCCGGCGTCACCTGCTCGGCGGCGGGTCGCACCTCGGAGGCGGTCTCGGGCTTCGACTCGGCGAGCGCGGC
>JBKJKU010000201.1:0-3569 GCA_046597355.1 Aquabacterium sp. | reverse complement strand
CGCGAGGTGCTCAACAGCGTGGCGATCCCCAGCTTTCGCACGCCCGAGGCGGCGGTGGATGCCTTTGGCAACATCGCCAGTTTCTACCAAAACCAGCAATTGCTGCAGCAGACACCGCCGCCCAACTGCACCCTGGCCAAGCCCGACATCGAAGGCGCGCGGCTGCTGATCGAGGCCGTGCTGGCCGAGCGCCGCAAGGTGCTGACCGAGATGGAATCGAAAGCGCTGCTGGCCGCCTTCCACATCCCGGTGACACGCACCATGCTGGCGCGCAGCGCCAATGAGGCGATGCTGATCGCCGCGCAGCTGGGCTACCCGGTGGCGCTGAAGATCGACTCGCCCGACATCAGCCACAAGAGCGATGTGCAGGGCGTGGCGCTGAACGTCCAGTCCGCGGCCCAGGTGCGTGATGTCTACAACGACATGCTGGCGGTGGTCAAACGTGCGCAACCCGCAGCGCGCATCAACGGCGTGACGATCCAGCCGATGGCCAGTCAGCGCCACGGCCGCGAAATCTTCATCGGCCTGACCACCGACGACCCGTTCGGCCCGGTCATCACCTTTGGTGCTGGCGGCACCATGATCGAACTGATCGCCGACCGGGCGATGGAGTTGCCCCCGCTCAACCAGTTCCTGGCGCGCCGACTGATCGAGCGCGCCCGCATCGCCGAAACCCTGGGCGAATGGCGCGGCGCGCCGCCCGCCGACATGGACGCGGTGGAGCAGATCTTGTTGCGGGTGTCCGAGATGGTCTGCGAGCTGCCGCAACTGCGCGAAATGGACATCAACCCGATCATCGTGGACGAGACCGGCGCGGTGGCGGTGGACGCCCGGGTGGTGATCGAGCATGCACCGCTTGCCAACCGTGGCTCGGGCGACTACCACCACCTCGCGATCCTGCCCTACCCCAGCGCCTACGAGCGTGAGTGGCCGATGAAGGGCGGCGACCTGTACACCCTCCGGCCTATCCGGCCCGACGACGCCGACATGTTGCAGGCCTTTGTGCGCGGGCTGTCGCCAGAGAGCCGCTACTTCCGCTTTGCCAGCACCATGCCCGAACTGCCGGCCCGCATGCTGGCGCGCTACACCCTGATCGACTATGACCGCGAGATGGCGCTGGTGGCGGTGCACCGCAACCGCACGGCGGCAGCCGACGGCGGGGTCACCGAGACCGAGCAGATCATTGGCGTATCGCGCTACATCACCAACCCGGACCAGAGCAGTTGCGAGTTCTCGCTGGCAGTGTCGGACCAGCACAAGGGCCAGGGGCTGGGCTCACGCCTGATGCTGTCGATCATGGAATTCGCCCGCGCCAAGGGCCTTGCCGAGATCGACGGCCTGGTGCTGGCCAACAATCCCAACATGCTGCGGCTGATGACCGGCCTGGGCTACACCGTGCACCCGTTTCCGGAGGACCCGGACTTCAAGCTGGTGCGCAAGGCGCTGTAGGCACCGGCCCCTTCCCAGGGGCGCTGCAGGCAGCCAGGCGGGATATGGACTGCCCGCGCCTGCTGGCCCGGGCGATCAGGCCTTGTGCCGGCCTGCCTCGAAGGCAGCCATGCCGTTGACGATCTCCTCGTGGGCACCCTCAACGCCGGTCCAGCCCGTCACCTTGACCCACTTGCCTTCTTCCAGGTCCTTGTAGTGCTCGAAGAAATGCTGGATGGTCTTGATGCGCAGCGGGTTCAGGTCCTCGGGCTTTTTCCATTGGCTGTAGATCGACAGCACCTTGTCGATGGGCACCGCCAGCAACTTGTTGTCGCCGCCGGCCTCGTCTTCCATCTTCATCATGCCGATCGCGCGGCAGGTCACCACCACGCCCGGAATCAGCGGCACCGGGGTGATCACCAGCACATCCACCGGGTCGCCATCATCGGACAGCGTATTGGGGATGTAGCCGTAGTTGCACGGGTAGTGCATCGCGGTGCTCATGAAGCGGTCGACAAACATGGCGCCGGTCTCGTGGTCCACCTCGTACTTGATCGGGTCCGCGTTCATCGGGATCTCGATGATCACGTTGAACTCCTGGGGCGCATTGGCGCCGGGCGTCACGTTGTGCAGGCTCATGGGGGACTCGCTGGCAAAGGGGAAACCCGCATTCTACGGAGGCCGCTTGCCCTGTCCTGACACGGCAATCTCAATTGCGTTACCGCAGGAAAACACCGTGCCGGGCCGGGCGGGCTTCACTTACAGTTTCCGGGCGACCGCCTGACCCGGCTGCCGATGAGGCTTGCGGGTACCAGAACACCGACGGCGGCGTATTTACCCCAGGGCTTGTACCGAGGAAGGAGATACCTTGATTTCGATAAACATGGCGCTCTACGTAGCGCTTGCATGCGGCCTCGCAGCCGTGCTCTACGGGTTTGTCCAGCGCAGCTGGATCCTGAAGCAGGACGCGGGCAATGCCCGCATGCAGGAGATCGCCGGCGCCATTCAACAGGGTGCGGCGGCCTACTTGGCCCGGCAGTACCGCACCATTGCGATCGTCGGCGTGGTGCTGGCAGTACTGATCGGGGTGTTTCTGGACGGCACCACGGCGGTCGGTTTTGTACTGGGCGCGGTGCTCTCGGGCGCTTGCGGCTTCATCGGCATGAATGTCTCCGTCAAGGCCAATGTGCGCACCGCGCAAGCCGCCACCCGCGGCATCGGCCCGGCACTCGATGTCGCCTTCAAGGGCGGCGCCATCACCGGCATGCTGGTGGTCGGCTTGGGGTTGCTGGGTGTGGGCATCTTCTTTCTGTTCCTCACCGGCAACGGCAACCTGACGCCCGACAAGAGCCTGACCAGCGTGCTCAAGCCGCTGTTGGGCTTTGCCTTCGGCTCGTCGCTGATCTCGATCTTTGCGCGGTTGGGTGGCGGCATCTTCACCAAGGGCGCTGACGTCGGTGCCGACCTGGTGGGCAAGGTCGAAGCCGGCATCCCCGAGGACGACCCGCGCAACCCGGCGGTGATTGCCGACAACGTCGGCGACAACGTCGGCGACTGCGCCGGCATGGCCGCCGACCTGTTCGAGACCTATGCCGTCACGCTGATTGCCACGATGGCGCTGGGCGCGCTGATGGTGGCCGCAGCGCCCATGGCCGCGGTAATCTACCCGCTGCTGCTGGGCGGGGTGTCGATCATCGCGTCGATCATCGGCTGCAGCTTTGTAAAGGCCAGCCCGGGCATGAAAAACGTGATGCCGGCGCTGTACAAGGGCTTGGCGGTTGCGGGTGTTTTGTCGCTGATCGCGTTTTACTTCGTCACCAAGGCGGTGATGCCCGATGACGCGCTGGGTGCCGGCACCCAACTGCGGCTGTGGGGCGCCTGCGCCGTGGGCCTGGTGTTGACGGCCGCGCTGGTCTGGGTCACCGAGTACTACACCGGCACGCAGTACGCGCCGGTCAAGCACATCGCGCAAGCCTCCACCACCGGCCATGGCACCAACATCATTGCCGGCCTGGGTGTGTCGATGCGCTCGACGATGTGGCCGGTGCTGTGCATCGGCGCCGCCATCCTGGCGGCCTACAGCCTGGCCGGCCTGTACGGCATCGCCACCGCCGCCACCGCCATGCTCAGCATGGCCGGCA
>JBKJKU010000155.1:0-22748 GCA_046597355.1 Aquabacterium sp. | reverse complement strand
GGCCTGCTGTGCTCGCTGAACCGGGTGTCCGACATCGCCACCGGCATTGCGCTGATGCTGCTGGGCGCGGGCCTGGCGTTTTATCTGGGCAAGCCGCTGATCCAGCCGCAGGCGCCGCAGATCCCGTCCATTGCCCTGGGCGCCTGGAGCGCGTCGCCCGGTGTGCAGAGCGCGCTGGCGGTCAATGCGCTGTTCCCTGTCGGCGTGGCGCTGGCCGCGCTGCTGGCCTGGGGCGTGGCCAACACCCGCTGGGGCCTGGTGGTGCGCATGGCCGGCGACAGCAGCGACGCCGCCAAGGCGCTGGGTTATTCGGTCAACGGCGTGCGCATCGCCGCCACCACGGCGGGCGGCTTCATCGCCGGGCTGGGCGGCGCGTCGCTCAGCCTGTACTACCCCGGCAGCTGGAATGAGGGCCTGTCCAGCGGCCAGGGCCTGATCGCCGTGGCCCTGGTGATTTTTGCGCGCTGGAGCCCCTGGCGCTGCCTGGGCGCGGCGCTGTTGTTTGGCGGCGCCGGTGCCATCGGGCCGGCGTTGCAGTCCATCGGCATCAGCGGCGGCTACTACCTGTTCAATGCGGTGCCGTATGCGCTGACGCTGGCCATCCTGGTGGCCACTTGTTCAACCCGGCGGGCCATCAAGGGCGCGCCGATGGAATTGGGAGTCTCGAAATGAGCGGTCTGGGTGGCTTGAACAAATCGGTCAACGGCGTGGTGGTGGGCCTGGTGCAAATGCAACTGCCGCTGATCGAAACCCCGGCGCAACTGGCGGCGCAAACCCAACGCATCGTCTGGCTGGTCGGCAAGGCGCGGCGCAACCTGGGCACGATGGACCTGGTGGTGTTCCCCGAGTACGCGCTGCACGGTTTGAGCATGAGCACCGCGCCCGAGCTGATGGTGTCGCTGGACGGCCCCGAGGTAGCGGCCTTCAAGGCGGCCTGCGTTGCGCACCGGATCTGGGGCTGCTTTTCGATCATGGAAACCAACCCCGGCGGCAACCCGTACAACAGCGGGCTGATCATCGACGACAGCGGCCAGATCCAGCTGTATTACCGCAAGCTGCACCCCTGGGTGCCGGTCGAGCCCTGGGAGCCGGGCAACCTGGGCGTGCCGGTGTGCACCGGCCCCAAGGGCGTCAAGCTGGGCCTGATCATCTGCCACGACGGCATGTTTCCGGAGATGGCGCGCGAGGCGGCGTACAAAGGCGCCGAGATCATCTTGCGCACTGCCGGCTACACCGCGCCGATCCGACACGCCTGGCAGATCACCAACCAAGCCAACGCGTTCCAGAACCTGGCGATCACCGCCAGTGTGTGCATGTGCGGCAGCGACGGCAGTTTTGACTCGATGGGCGAGGCCATGTTCTGCAACTTCGACGGCACCGTCATCGCCCAGGGCGGCGGCCGGATCGACGAGATCATCAGCGCCGAGTTGCGGCCCGATCTGGTGCGCGAGGCCCGCACCGGCTGGGGTGTCGAGAACAACCCCTACCAGCTCGGCCACCGCGGTTATGTGGCGGTGGCCGGTGGGGCGATGGACTGCCCGTATACCTTCATGCACGACATGGTGGCCGGCCGGCTGCGCTGGCCCTGGGAGGGCGAGGTGGAAGTCACCGACGGCACGCCGTGTGGTTTTGCGCCGCCAGCGCGCAGCTACGAAGGCGCCGAGCCGAACCCGGTGGTCGCCGACGTGCCCGCCACCGTGCCTGTACCCTCACCCGCCCTGAAAAAGGGGGCCTGACATGCCGACCCTCAGCGCCACGCCCTATGCCTGGCCGTTTGACGGCGATCTGCGGCCCGCCAACACCGCGCTGCTCATCATCGACATGCAGACCGACTTTTGCGGCATCGGCGGCTATGTCGACAAGATGGGCTACGACCTCAGCCTGACCCGCGCACCGATAGCGCCGATCAAGGCCCTGCTGGCCGCCGCCCGCGCCGCCGGCCTGCTGGTGATCCACACCCGCGAGGGCCACCGGCCCGACCTGTCCGACCTGCCGGCCAACAAGCGCTGGCGCTCGCAGCAGATTGGCAGCGGAGGCGCCGGCATCGGCGACATGGGCCCCTGCGGCCGCATCCTGGTGCGCGGTGAGCCGGGCTGGGACATCATTCCCGAGCTGTACCCGGCAGCCGGCGAGCCCATCATCGACAAGCCCGGCAAGGGCAGCTTTTGCGCCACCGATCTGGAACTGATCCTGCACACCCGTGGCGTCCGCAACCTGATCCTGACCGGCATCACCACCGACGTGTGTGTGCACACCACGATGCGCGAGGCCAACGACCGCGGCTTCGAGTGCGTGCTGCTCAGCGACTGCACCGGCGCCACCGACCCCGCCAACCATGCCGCCGCGCTCAGCATGATCGGCATGCAGGGCGGGGTGTTTGGCGCGGTCAGCGACGCCAGCACCGTGATCAAAGCGCTGGCCGCGCTGATCCCCGCCTGAGGCACCGCACCATGCACGCCCTCACGCTGGAAACCTTGCAACTCACCAAGCGCTTCGGCCCGTTCACCGCGCTGGACGGTGTCTCGATCAAGGTGCGGCCCGGCACGGTGCATGCGCTGCTGGGTGAAAACGGCGCCGGCAAATCGACCCTGGTCAAATGTGTGGTCGGCTACTTGCGGCCCGACGACGGCGCGGTGCTGATCGACGGCCGCGAGCAAGACATCCATTCGCCGGTGGTGGCACGCGACCTGGGCATCGGCATGGTCTACCAGCACTTCACCGTGGTGCCTGGCATGACGGTGGCCGAAAACCTGCTGCTGGCGCGCGGCCACATCCCGGCGCTGATCCACTGGAAATCCGCACGCGCCGAACTTGCCGCGTTCATGCAGACCACGCCCTTCAAGCTTGACCTGGACGCCACGCCGCTGGACTTGTCGGCCGGCGAGAAACAAAAGCTCGAGATCCTCAAGCAACTTTTTCTCAAACCGCGATTGCTGATCCTCGACGAGCCGACCTCGGTGCTGACGCCGCAAGAGGCCGACGAGGTACTGGGTGCGCTGCGCGAGCGGGCGCACGCCGGTGATTGTTCGGTGATCCTGATCACCCACAAGTTCCGCGAGGTCACCGCCTTTGCCGACGATGTGACGGTGCTGCGGCGCGGCGCGCTGGTGGAGACGGCCGAGGTGGCGGCCACCACGCCGCAGCACCTGGGCCAGGCCATGGTGGGCGAGGGCCGTGCCGTGCACCAGCCCCTGACGCGCGACGTGCGCGACCCCGGCGAGGTGCACCTGGCGATCAGCGGCCTGCAGGTGATGGGCGACCGGGGCGCACCGGCGGTGCAGGACTTTGCGTTGCAGGTGCGCCGTTTCGAGATCGTCGGCGTGGCGGGGGTGTCGGGCAACGGCCAGCGTGAGCTGATGCAGTCACTCACCGGCCAGCGCGCCCGCCAGGCCGGCGCGGTGACCGTGGCCGGCACGCCGTATGCCGCCACCCGGCGCCAGAACCGCCAGCTCAAGGTGCGGGCGCTGCCCGAAGAGCCGCTGCAAAACGCCTGCGTGGCCGATTTGAGCGTGGCCCACAACATGGGCTTGCGCCAGTTTGACGAAGCCCCTTTTGCCACGCCCGCGGCCACCGGTGGCTGGGTGCGCTGGGGCCGGCTGCGTCAGCGTGCGCGGGGCTGGATAGCCGACTACGGTGTCAAGACCCAGGGCGAGCGTGCGCCGATCCGCACCCTGTCCGGCGGCAATGTGCAGCGCGCCGTGCTGGCGCGTGAGCTGGCGGGTGACGCCGCGCTGCTGCTGGTCAGCAACCCGGTGTTCGGGCTGGACTTTGCAGCGGTGGCCGAAATCCACAGCCGCCTGATGGCCGCCCGCAACCGGGGTGCGGCGGTGCTGCTGGTCAGCGAGGACCTGGACGAATTGCTGACGCTGGCCGACCGCATCGTCGTGATGAGCGAGGGCCGGATCGTGTTTGAAGTGCCGGCGCACCAGGCCGACCGGCGCGAGCTGGGCGCCTACATGGGCGGCAAGGGCCACGGCGGCGCGCAAAGTCGCCCACAAACGGCCACACACGCCGCCACACACCCCGCCACGCACGCCGCCACACACACCGCCGCACACCCCGCCGCACTCCCCGCCACCCACCCCACCTCGGCAGCCGCATGACACCGCTACCGGCACAGCCGTTTGACTTTGCGCTCGACCTGGCGCGCTGCGCGCTGGTCATCATCGACATGCAGCGCGACTTTGTCGAAGCCGGCGGTTTCGGCGCCTCGCTCGGCAACGACGTGAGCCGTCTCCAGGCCATCGTGCCGACCTGCGCCGCCGTGCTGGCGGCCTGGCGCAGGGCCGGCGGCCTGGTGGTGCACACCCGCGAGGGCCACGCCCCCGACCTGCACGACTGCCCGCCGTCCAAGCGCAACCGCGGCGCACCCCGCCTGCGCATCGGCGATGTCGGGGCCATGGGCCGGTTGCTGGTGATCGGCCAGCCCGGCCACGCCATCATCCCGGCGCTGGCACCCACCACCGGTGAGCTGGTGATCGACAAGCCCGGCAAGGGCGCGTTTTACGCCACGCCGCTGCAGGCCGAGCTGCAGCGGCGTGGCATCACCCAGCTGGTGTTGATGGGCGTGACCACCGAGGTCTGCGTGCAGACGACGATGCGCGAAGCCAACGACCGCGGCTACGACTGCCTGCTGGTCGAAGACGGCACGGACAGCTACTTTCCCGACTTCAAGGCCGCCACGCTGGCGATGGTCACCGCACAAGGCGGCATCGTCGGCTGGGTGGCGCCCGCCGCGGCGGTCATTGCGGCGTTGGCTTCAGAATCCACCCGATGACCGACCTCCTGACCCTGGCCGACTGGCGCGCCGCCTACGCCGCCGGCGCCACACCGGCCGACCTGCTGGCCCCGCTGCTGGCCCGCCGCAGCGCCGACGACCCGGCCTGGATCCACCGCTGCGACGCCGGCTTCATCAGCGCGCAACTGGCGCGCCTGGCCACGCTGGACGCGGCCAGCGCGCCGCTGTACGGCGTGCCGTTTGCCGTCAAGGACAACATCGACGTCGCCGGTCTGCCCACCACCGCCGCCTGCCCGGCCTTTGCCTACACGCCCGAGCGCAGCGCAACCGTGGTGCAGCGGCTGATGGCGGCCGGCGCGGTGCTGGTCGGCAAGACCAACCTGGACCAGTTCGCCACCGGCCTGGTGGGCACCCGCTCGCCCTACGGCGAGGTGCCCAATACTTTCGATGCAGCCTATGTCAGCGGCGGCAGCAGCTCGGGGTCGGCGTCGGTGGTGGCGCGTGGGTTGGCGGTGTTTGCGCTGGGCACCGACACCGCCGGCTCGGGCCGGGTGCCGGCCGGGTTCAACAACCTGGTCGGCCTGAAACCCACGCCCGGCCGGGTGCCGATGGCCGGCGTGCTGCCCGCCTGCCGCACGCTGGACGTGGTGTCGGTGCTGGCGTTGACCGTGGCCGACGCCGCGCAGGTGTACGCGGTGATCGAAGGTCCACCGCGCAGCCACAGCCCCGCCACCGCGGCCGGCGCCGAGCCCGAGGCCGCAGAGCCGCTGTTCCAGCCCTGCACGTTGCAACGGCCCTGGCTGGGCCGCACCGGTACCCACCTGCGGGTGGGTGTGCCCGCCGCGCCCGAGCTGGACGCGGCGTTGGGTTACAGCCTGGCCTTCGAGCAGGCCACCGGCCAGCTGCGCGCCTGGGGGATCACCCCGGTGCCGGTGGACATGACACCGCTGTTCGACGTCGCCCGCCTGCTGTACGACGGGCCGTGGGTGGCCGAGCGCTATGCCGTGGTGCAGGCCCTGATCGAGGGCCAGCCCGAGGCACTGGACGCCACCGTGCGCCAGGTCATCCACCAGGCCCGCAACTTCGACGCGGTCGCGGCCTTTCGCGCCCGCTACACGCTGGAGGACCTGCGGCTGCGCATCAGCCCGCTGTGGCAGCAGATCGACGTGCTGATGGTGCCCACCGCGCCCACCTGCCCAACCCGCGCCGCGGTGGCCGCGCACCCGGTGCAGCGCAATGCCGAGCTGGGCCGCTACACCAACTTTGTCAACCTGCTGGGCCAGGCCGCACTGGCCGTGCCCAGCGGTTTTACGGCCAGCGGTCTGCCGTTTGGCGTGACGTTCATCGCCCCCGGCGGCAGCGACGCCGCGCTGGTCGACCTGGGCCAGCGCTGGCAGGCGGCACGTGCGTTGCCGCTGGGTTGCCGGCTGGGGCCCGCCAGCCCGGCTGCGCAGCCCGCGGCCAGCCTGATGCCCGCGGCTGAGCCCACCCTGGCGCTGGCGGTGGTGGGCGCCCACCTGGCCGGCATGCCGCTGCACGGCCAGCTGGTCGAACGCGGTTGCCGGCTGCGCGCCCGCACCCAGACCGCGCCGCACTACAAGCTCTACGCCTTGCCCGGCACCACACCGCCCAAACCCGGCCTGGCGCGGGTAAGCACCGGCGGCAGCGCCATCGCGCTGGAGGTCTATGACATGCCGCTGGCCGCCGTGGGGTCGTTTCTGGCGCTGATCCCGCCGCCGCTGGGCCTGGGGTCGGTGCAGCTGGCCGACGGCAGCTGGGTCAAGGGCTTCATCTGCGAAGGCGCGGCGCTCGACCCCGCCGGGGGCGCACTCGACCCCGCCGGCGGCGCACTCGACATCAGCGCCTTTGGCGGCTGGCGGGCCTGGCTGGCGAGCCGATGAACCCGGTCAGCCGGTCCGGCGGCAAACACCGCGCGCTGCGCAACACGGCGCCTGCCGCATGAACCCCGCCGTCATCGACGACCCGCGCGTGGTGGCCGAGGTCACGGCTGTCTTCCACGCCTACGAGGCCGCGCTGATGGGCAACGACGTGGCCGCGCTGAACGGCTACTTCTGGGCCGACGCGCGGGTCACCCGCTACGGCATCGCCGACCGGCAGTGGGGCATCGCCGAGTTGGTCGCTTTTCGCGGCGCCACGCCGGCACCGCGCTTCAGCCGCACGCTGCAGCATCTGCGCATCTGCAGCTTCGGCCCCGACATGGCGGTGGCGCAGGTTGAATTTCTGCGCAGCGACACGCCACTGCGCGGCTTCCAGACCCAGACCTGGGTGCGCCTGGCACCCGGCCGCAGCGGCTGGAAGATCGTGGCCGCCCACGTCAGCATGATCCCGTTCGGCGCCGCCTGACCCGGCTTGACCGGGCCGGCCACCCCCCGCGCGCACCCCCAGAAGCCGCCGCGTACCATCCAGCCCGACATGCCGCCGCCCCCCATCCAGGCCACCCAGGCCATCCAGGCCACCCAGCTCACCCCGGCCACCCCGGCCAGCCCGCCCACCCCGGCCACCGAGCCCACCACGCTGGCCGACCAGGCCCATGCCCAGCTCAAGCAGCTGATCTTCGACTTTGCGCTGATGCCTGGCGACCGCTGCAGCGAGAGCGAGCTGGCGCAGCGCCTGGCCATCAGCCGCACCCCTCTGCGCCAGGCCCTGCAGCGGCTGGAGCGCGAGGGCTTTTTGCAGGTGCTGCCCAAGACCGGCTGGCAAGTGGCGCCGCTGGACTTCGACACCTTCGACGAGCTGTACGACCTGCGCATCCTGATCGAAAGCCATGCCGCCGCCCAGCTGGCCTCGGCCCCCGAGCGGCCGATGCTGGCCGCGCTGGCCGATGTCTGGCTGGTGACCCCGGCTGAGCGCCTGACCGACGGCGCCACGGTAGGCCGGGCCGACGAGGGCTTCCACCACCAGCTGGTGCAGGCCAGCGGCAACCGCGAGATGGCCCGGGTGCACCGCGAGATCACCGAGCGCATCCGCATCATCCGCCGGCTCGACTTCACCAAGGCGGCGCGCATCGAGGCCACCTACGACGAGCACGCCCGCATCCTGCGCGCCATCACCCGGCGCCGCGGCGACGAGGCCCAGCGCCTGCTGCGCGCCCACATCGAGCAAAGCAAACTCGAAGTCCGGCACATCACGCTCGACATGCTGTACCGGGCGCGGCGCCAGGCTTGAGCCCGGGCGGTTGGCGTGGCCGCACCCACCGCGTCAGACACCTGGCCCCGGTCGCCGGTGGCGCTGCGAAGGTGGCGCTGCGAGGGTGGCAATGCGAGGGTGGCGCTGCGAGCGTCGCAATGCGCTTAGGCCGCCTGGCTACTGGACCGCGGCCCTCGCGTCCGCCCGGTCTTTCAGCATCCCCGGGCGGTGGCTCGATGGAAAAAAAAGCGCCTGTGCGCGCTGGTGTCAAGGTGCTGGGTCAGGGTGCTGGGTCAGGGTGCTTGTACTGGGTGCGGTGCGCACCGCCGCACCCTACTATCAAGACTTGCCTTTTGTGTGCCGACCATGACCCACTCCGCGCCTGAGCTTGCCCATCCCCCCCAGCTGCGCAGTATCAAAGAACTGCCCAGCCCGCGCGGCCTGCCGCTGCTGGGCAACCTGCTGCAAATCAAGCCCACGCGGTTCCATCTGCAACTTGAGCAGTGGTGCCGTGCGCTGGGCCCCACCTTCCAGCTGCGGCTGGGCCGGCTGCGCATTCTGGTGGTGGCCGACCATGCGGTGGTGTCTGGCGTGCTGCGCGACCGGCCGGACGGCTTTCGGCGCACCAGCCGGCTTGAGCAGGTCGGCACCGAGATGGGCCTGCTGCCGGGCGTGTTTGGCGCCAACGGTGACGCCTGGCGGGCGCAGCGCCGCATGGTGATGGCGGGCTTCGATCCGGCGCATGTGCGCGGCTACTTTCCGGCGATGTTGCGCGTGGCCGGGCGGCTGCACGGGCGCTGGCAGCAGGCCGCTGTGCAGCACATCGCCATCGACCTGCAGGCCGACCTGATGCGCTTCACGGTAGACGCCATCGCCGGCCTGGCTTTTGGCGCCGATGTGAACACGCTTGAGTCGGACGAGGACGTGATCCAGCAGCACCTGGACAAGATCTTCCCGGCGCTGGCCCGGCGCCTGCTGTCACCGCTGCCGATCTGGCGGGTCTGGCGGTCGGCGGCTGACCGGGCACTGGACCGCAGCGTGGTCGAGGTCAAACGGGCGGTGGACGGCTTCATCGCCCAGGCGCGCGCCCAGATGCGGGCCGACCCGGCTTTGCGCGAACAGCCCAAAAACCTGCTGCAGGCGATGATCGTCGCCGCCGAGCAGCCCGCCAGCGGCATCACCGACGCGCAGGTCGCCGGCAATGTGCTGACGATGCTGCTGGCCGGCGAGGACACCACTGCCAACACCGTCGCCTGGATGGTCTACCTGCTGTGGCGCAACCCGGCCGCACTGGCCCGCGCCACCGCCGAGGTGCGGCAGTTGGCCGGCGACCCGGCCACCCTAACGATCGACCAGCTCGGCCAACTCGACTTTGTCGAGGCCTGCGCCCACGAGACCATGCGCTTGAAGCCAGTCGCGCCGCTGCTGCCCCTGCAAACCCTGCGCGAAACCACCGTGGGCGATGTGCAGGTGCCCGCAGGCACGGTGGTGATCAGCCTGCTGCGGCGCGACAGCGTCAGCGACACCCACCTGCCCAATGCCGCCGCGTTTGAGCCCCAGCGCTGGCTTGCCGACGGCGGCCCGGCCCAGCAGGCCAGCTCGGCCAAGCGCGTCTCGATGCCGTTTGGTGCCGGCCCGCGCATCTGCCCGGGCCGCTACCTGGCTTTGCTGGAGATGAAGATGGCGATCGTCGTGCTGCTGGGCCGCTTCGATATCGAGTCGGTGGACACGCCCGACGGCGCCGAAGCGCGCGAGCACCTGGCCTTCGCGATGAAGCCGGTGGGGCTGCGCATGCGGCTGCGGCCGCGGTCATGACCGGCCCCGCCGCAACCCCAGCCTCTGCCCGCCCGGTCGACCTGCTGATCGTCGGCGCCGGATTTGCCGGCCTCTACATGCTGCACAAGGCGCGTTGCCTGGGCCTGTCAGCGCAGGTGGTCGAGGCCGCAGCGGGCGTGGGCGGCACCTGGTACTTCAACCGCTACCCCGGCGCGCGGGTCGACATCCAGAGCCTGGAGTACTCGTTCGGTTTTGATGACGCGCTGCAGCAGGACTGGCACTGGACCGAGCGCTACGCCGGCCAGCCCGAGCTGCTGCGCTACGCCAACCACGTGGCCGACCGCTTTGGCCTGCGCGACGGCGTCTTGCTCAACACCCGGGTCAGTGGCGCGGCCTTCGACGAGGCCCGCCAGCGCTGGCTGGTGCAGGCCGAGCCCGGCCAGCCGGACACCCCGGCCGCCGGCCAGCCGCAGGCCTGGTCGGCCCGCTTCCTGGTGATGGCCAGCGGCCCGTTGTCCACGCCCAACCTGCCGGCCTTTCCCGGCTTGGACAGTTTTGCCGGGCCGGTGCACCACACCGCCCGCTGGCCGCAGCAACCGGTCGATTTCACCGGCCTGCGGGTGGCGGTGGTGGGCACTGGCTCGTCGGCCGTGCAGGCGATACCGGTGATTGCCCGCCAGGCCCGCGCGCTGACCGTCTTCCAGCGCACCGCCACCTATGCCGTGCCGGCGCACAACGGGCCGCTGGATACCGACCTGGAGGCCCGCATCAAGGCCGACTATCCGGGGTTTCGCGCGCGCAACCGGCAGATGCGGGGTGGGTTCGGGTCCGACTCACCACCCAACCCGGGCTCGGCCGAGGCCGCCACCCCGGCCGACCGCCAGGCCCGGTTCGAAGAGCGCTGGCAGCGCGGCGGGTTTTCGCTGCTGGGTGCTTTTGACGACCTGCTGCTCAACCCCCGGTCCAACGCACTGGCGGCCGAATTTGTGCGCGGCAAGATCCGCGCGGCCGTGACCGACCCCGCCACCGCCCGCCTGCTGTCGCCCGAGCACACCATCGGCTGCAAGCGGCTGTGTGTGGACACCGGCTACTACGAGACGTTCAACCAGCCCCATGTGCGCCTGGTCGATGTCAGCCAGCAGCCGATCGAGCACTTCACGCCCGGCGGCCTGCGCACTGGAGGGCAGGACTACGCCTTCGACGCCCTGGTGCTGGCCACCGGGTTCGACGCGATGACCGGCACGCTGATGCGGCTGGACCTGCGCGGCCGGGGCGGTGTGACCATCCAGCAGAAATGGGCCGCCGGGCCGCTGAACCACCTGGGCCTGATGGTGGCGGGCTTCCCCAACCTGTTCAACATCGCCGGGCCGGGCAGCTCGTCGGCGTTCACCAACGTCATCGTCTCGATCGAGCACCATGTCGAGTGGATCGCCGACTGCATCGCCCACCTGGACCGCCAAGGCCTGGCCACCATCGAGCCCACCGCCGAGGCCGAGACCGCCTGGGTCGCGCATGTCAACGCGGTGGCCGCCAGCACCGTGCTGCTGAGCTGCAACTCCTGGTACCTGGGCGCCAACATACCGGGCAAACCGCGCATGTTCATGCCGCTGGTCGGGTTTCCGCCCTATGTTGCACGCTGCGCAGCCGCGGCGGCCAACGGCTACACCGGCTTCAAGCTGCTTGCCCGCCAGGCGGGGGCATGAGGGCGCCCGGGTAGGCTGCCGCCGCTGATGCGGGTGCTGCCAGTGCGGGTGCGGGTGCTGCCGCCGGTACTGGAGCGGGCGCTGGAACTGGCGCCGATGTCGGTGGCTGCGCCTGGGCCAGCGGCAGCGTGACGGTGAACTCACTGCCCTGGCCGGTGCCGGCGCTGCGGGCGATCACGCTGCCGCCATGGGCCTCGACCAGCGCACGCACCACCGTCAACCCGATGCCCAGCCGCACGCCGTTGAAGCCGAGGGCCTGCGGGTCTTGTGAAAAAGGCTCAAAAACACCGGGCAAGGCCTGCGCGCTGATGCCGATGCCGGTGTCGCTGACCGTCAGCACCAGGGTCTGGCGCTGACGCCGCGCGGCCAGGTAGATGCGCCCGCCGTCAAAGCTGTGCTTGCAGGCGTTGTCCAGCAGGTTGCCCACGATCTGCGCCAGCCGCACCGGGTCGCCGTCCAGCGTCAGCGCCAACGACGGCACCAACAAATCCAGCTGCTGGTTGCGCACGGCCATCAACGGCCGGTATTGCGCTGCAATCCGCCGCAGCAAATCTGTCAGGTCCACCGCCTGCCAGTCCAGCGCCAGGCTGGGCGGTGCAGGCTGATCGGGATTCGCGCCACCGCGGCGGTCCAGCAACTGCGCCACCTGCGCGGCCTGACGGTCAACCAGCGCCTGCAGCTGGGGCAGCAACGGGGCCTCGCCGCCGTTGCGGCCCAGCACCGACAGCGCCTGGCGGATCGGGGCCAGGGGATCGCGCAACTCGTCAGCGGCCACTGCCAGCAGGTCGATCTGCCGCCGGTGCGCCCGCTCGGCAGCGGCATGCAGCGTGCGGGCGTCCAGCGCCGCCAGCACCAGGTGCTCATTGGCATCGCGCAAGCGCTCAAGCTGGTGCGTGTGCGCCGCCGACGTTGGCGGGTCCGGCACTGCGCCTGCGGCCGCCACGCCGGCCCGCCTGACTGCGCCGGCGTGCTGGCCATGCGAGGCAAAACCGCCCCGGCCCTGCCGCTTGACGCGGTACATCGCAGCATCGGCCTGGTCCAGCAATGTATCGACATCCTGGCCGTCATCGGGGTAGATGCTGATGCCGATGCTGACCCGCAGCGCCAACGGCCCGCTGCCGGTCAAAGCCGGCACGGCCAGCGCTGCGGCCAGCTTGCGGGCCACCTGGGCGGCGTCTTCGGCCTGCGCAATCTCGGTCAGCAGCACGACAAACTCGTCGCCGCCGTAGCGGCAGACGGTGTCGGCATCACGCACGGTGGCCAGCAGGCAGGTCGCCACCCGTTGCAACACCGCATCGCCCGCGGCGTGGCCCAGGCTGTCGTTGATTTGCTTGAAATGGTCGATGTCCAGAAACAGCAAGGCCAGCCGGCCGCCGTGCCGTCGGGCTGCGATCAGCGCCCGTTCAAAGCGGTCATGCAGCAGCATCCGGTTGGGCAAGCGGGTCAGCGCGTCCAGATCGGTCATTTGCAATGCGGCGTCCAGTGCCAGGGCCGCAGTGGCGGCGTCGGTCTGGCTGCGCAGCGCCGACACCACCAGCTCCTCGTTGGCCTCCAGCAGCAACGATATCGGCTTGCGGTCGTCGGGCTGTTCCAGCGCCAGTTGCACCTGCAACAGGCGCACCAACACCGCCCGCGCCGCGGCTACCTTGGCCTCGACCTGGGCCAGGGACTCAGCGGCGGTGGCGGCGGCCCGGCTGTCGGGCTCGGATGGCGGCATAGTCACGTCCAGCGGGCTAAAGCGTCAGCGGTTTTTTGCATCGGGTGATGCTACAGCCACGTCGGCCAGGTGCTCCAGCAAGGGAAGGCCACGGGTGGGCCGGCCGCCAAGCAAACCTTCCTGGTTGACCAGCATCTCGCCTATCTGGATGCCCTGGGCATTGATGCTGAACTCACGCAACTGGTTGGTGTGGGCGCTGCCGCGCACCTTGACCACCGCCATCATGCGCAGCAGGCGGCTGTCGACCTCGATGTAGCGCTGCACGATGATCGCGTCGGTCATGAAAGCGGTGCCGTAAGGCGAAAAGCGCAGGTCGGTGTAGCGGTCTTCCAGCTCCGAGGTCATCAGCACCGTGACACCGGCGCCCGACAGCGCCGCCACCAGCCGGGCCAGTGACTCGCGAAAGTCCTCGCGGAACGCCGGCGCCAGCGCCAGCTCAAAGCCCGACAGCGAGTCCATCACCACCCGGCTGGCGCCGATCCGGTTGATCTCGGCCAGCAAGCGGAACAGCACCTCGTCGATCGACAGGTCAGGGTTGCGGCTGTCGATCAGGCTGACCTTGCCGTCGACAATCAGCTGGGCCACCAACCGGTTGCGCGATTGGCTGGACTGCTGCTCGAAGGCGGCAAACACACCGGCCTCGCCACAGCGGGCGCCCTCGGCCAAAAAGGCCGCCGCCAGGATGCTTTTGCCCGAGCCCGACGGGCCGGCCACCAGCAGCGAATAACCCCGCGGCAAGCCCCCGCCCATCATCTCGTCCAGACCGGACACGCCCATCGTCACGCGTGCGCTGCTCGCCAACACGGCGGTGTTGTGGGTCACCGGCGCCGGTGCAAAAACCTCCAGCCCGCGGGTGCTGATGCGAAAGCTGTGCAGCCCTGGCACGGTGGGCTGGCCGCGCATCTTCATGATCTGTAATTGGCGCACCATCGAGTTGCGCTGCACGGCCTGGCGCAGCCAGATCAGGCCATCGGCCACGGTGAACACTGGGTTGGCATCGGTCTCGTTGTAATACTCGCCAATCAGAAAGGTGGTGGCCTGCCAGCTGGTCATCAACATGCCCAGCTGCTGCACAAACTGCTGCAGCTGGCTGACAGGATGGTTCAAGGTGCTGTGGGCTTCGACCACCGAGCGGAACGAGTCGACAAACACCAGCGCCGGGTTGTTTGTGGTGACCTCTTCAACGATGCGGCGCAGCACCTTGTCCAGGTCACCGGCCATCGCGTCGTCGGACAGGTTGATGAAGCGCACGCTGCGGTTGATCACCTCGCTGTCGAAAAAATCGAACTGCTGCTGGTAGCGCAGCATCTTCAGCGGCGGCTCGCCCAGCACGGTGAAGTAGATCGCCGAGCGCTCCGGCGTGGCCAGCGCAAACATCATCTGGTGCGCCAGCGTGGTCTTGCCGCAGCCCGCTGGCCCGGCAATCACATTGAATGAGAACTCGGGCAACCCGCCGCCCAGCACCGTGTCCAGCCCGGGCACCCCGGTGGCCAAGCGGTTGATGCTGACTTTCTGGGTCATGGCGACGTGTCCTGCGGGGAAATACGGCTGGGAGAAAGGGGCCCGACGACCTGCAGCAGCCGTTCGGTCAGCGACGGGCCGACCAAGCCGGACAGCAGACCGTAAAAGACCCGAAGAAAAGTGTTGCCGATGGCGGCAGCGTCAGCCGGGCTTTGGCGGGCGATCAGCGCTTGCAGCAGGGCAGGAGCGTTGGCGGCGATCACATCCAGCTTGCCAGGGCCATCCGCCGTCGCCAAGCCCGGGTCTGAGGCGGTGAGATGCAGCGTACGCTGGTACAGCGCCACCAACCCGCGCGCGCCGATCACCGGCGTCAGCGCGTCGTCGATCGCATGCCAAGCCGTGATGATGGCCTGCGCTGTCTGGTCCGAAGTCGGCAGGTGACCGCAACGGGTTGCCAGGGGAGCGACGCCGCGGTGACCATCGTGTGAGTCAACAGACATGATGTGGTGGTGCGGGGTGAAGTGAGCCCTGACATTACCCGCTCAGCGCAGTGGATTAAGTGCGTTAACGCACCCGAAGCCCAATCAAACGGATGTGACGCGCGCAACGAACGGCGGGCCGCACCAACAGCCCGCAGCGCGGACCCCGCCCAGGGCGCCGCGAACCGGCCTGCCACCCGCGCCGCACCATCCGGATGAGGCTGCGCGGTGCGCGCCCGCAAGCGTTTCAGCTTGGCAACGGTGCCCGCGCCTGGGCGGGGTGGCGGGCGACCGTTGCAGCGCCTGCTTTGCCGGACCGTGCCCAGCGTCAATACCGGGTGGGGCGGGGGTTCAACGCGTAGTGATACACCCATTCAAAGACCAGATAGACCACCGGGTAGCCCACCAGCACCGATGCGGCGGCAAACAGCTCACGGATTGTCATTGGCGCCCGAATCAACAAAACAACCCAACCTGCCAGCACAGTCACCGTATACAAGCCCAGTGCGACGTAGGCCGCACCAGCGGACAACATGGCAATCCACCAATGTTCAGGATTGAACCACTTCTTGCGCGCCAGAATATCCCGCGGCAATTGAACCAGCCGATAAATCGACAACGCCAGGATAACCGGGAAAAACAGCAGGGCGACAAGCGTGAGCATGGGTGGCCCGACGATCAAATACCGACAGATCCAATGCAAAGTGATCGGGTGGCGGGACAGGCCGCACACCGTGCTGAAAATAGATGCCCATCAGCAGATTGCGGCACGGCCCGAAGCGGGCTGTTGCGATTCAGGTGGGTTGGCCAGTTAGCCGGCACTTGGTGGCAAGTTGAAGAGTTCTTTTCGCAGCAAATCAAATTGCTTCTGAAACTGAACAGGCGCTTCCTTCGGAAAGCTGCCACACCTTGGCGCTTCCAGAGACGCAAAACCCACATCAAATCGCTGCTCCGGTGTTGGATCGGTGGCACCGTGCGTGGCCCTGAAATCGGCCAGTGTGAGTTCGAAGCGCTTTAGCCAAATATCATAATGGGTGAGAAGGCATTGCGACGTGCCCACCAATTCGCTGGGCAACAGGTGCGCCTTGGCCAGAAGAATCGTGCGCAGCGTGTTGTTGCTGTCCTTCAAAAGCACCGCCTCGCCGTAGCGCATCTGCACGCGATACCGGTCGGCAAGCGCCCCCGTCCGAGACAGGTGCATCACCGTCGGCGCCACAATTTCCGACAGCGCGCTCAGTTGCCACGACCGAGTGGACTTCCAAGTTTCAACCTCCTTGTTGAGCGCCCACTGCAGAATACCGGCGATAACTGCCCCACTGATAACCGACGAGAGCAGGGTGTACATCAGCAACCCACGCCAACCCCCGAACTCGTCAATCTTGGATGGCATGCATTGACTCCTGTGACAGCGGCTGTTGCCTATAGCCGGATTGCGGCAGCCTGAGAAGAGGGCTGTTGAAATTTCGGTTGATTGGCGGGTTAGGTCTCAATTTCTCTTACTGAGAATTAGATTAATGCGGCTGTGACGGCTGATTGCATATAAATTCAACATAACTGTAGTGATCGTCGAGATGCTTACCGAGGAATGCAAGATAGGACAGAATTTTTCTCCAGTTCTCGCAGATATCTTGCCGGACCTCTTCTGATTCAACTCGTGCTCGTCGCCTTACTTCAGTGTCTCGGGCCGTACGACGGGGTTCGAGTTCCGTAAATCTATCAAAAAGATCATTCATTGAAAATTCATACGCACGAATCAATTGCTGGGAGCGCGGGTCGAGTTTTACCAAGTCCGCACCCGTGATTCGCTCCGGGCCAACCATAATTATATCTTTCCCAGGCTCCTGTCGGGCGGTAGTGCGATGAGTCGGCGGTCTTGCTGGAGTTGCTAAGTTCTGTGAGAAAGCCCGAAGTTGAGGTTCTATTTTGTCAATGATTTTAAGAACGTTCGCGACAGCGTTTACATTTGCCGCGGCAACAATTCTCTCGGCGATCAACACCAGCGCCGCATCTTGCTTAGCTCGCGTCATCGATGAAAGCGGACTACTGGGATCATTTGCCGCCTGAATTGCCCAGAGTGGCGTGTGCTGAAAGAGCGCAGGCTCGACGGCGACCCACAGGATAGTCAAACCTTCCTTGGTCTGCCGCTCGATTATTCTCGGGAGCTCCTCGGACGCTATGAAAGTGGAACTCAGGTAAGCCGGGGTTACCAGAAGGACCGCCACCCGAGCGGTTGCAATTGCGGTTTCAATCTCGATAGACCAAGCCGCGCCCGGGCTTATCATCGTATCGTCCCAAATTGTCTCCGTACCCAGGGCCGGCTTAAGCAGTGATCTCAACCGAACCAACCACTTTTCGTCGCTATGGCTATAGCTGATGAAAACTCCTTGGCGCTGAGAAAGATTTTTCACAAACACTCCTGCTGACGAGAAAAGTTGGTCTAAAGCCTAACGAATGGAAGGGCCTTCCCCGCCCCGAGTAATTCGCGACGCGGCGGACTGCCGAGCAGTGCCAAGATGGGAGCCAGAACTTTCAGCAACGCACTCTGAAAGGGAAGGCCCATAACTATTATTGCGACCGGTGTCGATTTGGTGAAGAACATCTTTGCCGCGCACGGCGTCAACCTTGGGGGTGCGGCGCGCTTGCGCCAGCCCAGGCGGCAGACGCTGAATCCGATCACCGGCTGTCTTGAGGACAGCCTGGGCCTGGCCAAGGGTCGGGCGTCTCGCCCGGCGCGCCCTGCAACGGGCGGCGATCTGCGAAGCCATGCAGCGCCCCAACATTCGCTTCGTGCCGGTCAAGTCCGAAGACCAGCGAGCCCGCCTGATGGTGCGCCGGGCTCGCCAGGGGTTTGTTGTCGCCCGCACCGCCTGCATCAACCGTATCCGCGGCCTGCCGAGTGAGTTCGGCGTTGGGCAGGTGCCGGGGCAACACAGCTCTGGGGGAAAGCCCGGGCTCGGGCGCATCACCAATGCCGGTGACGCCTACTTGCGCAGCTTGCTGGTGATGGGCGCGCGGGCCGTGCTCAACGCGGCCGAGGGCAAGAGTGACAGCCTGAGCCGATAGTCGTGGCCCTTGAACAGCGACGCGACTACTGGAAGGCGGTGGTGGCGATTGCCGCCAAGAACGCCCGCATGGCCTGGGCGGTGCGGACCTTGGGCGAGTCGTTCGAGCGGCCGGCCTGAGGTAAGTGGTGATGACAAACCGACGCCCCCCACCGGCCTACACCTTGATGCCTGCGGCTGCGCCGCCGTAGGCAAAAAAGTTTCCTCCACCGCGTGATCGCACTCGAAGATGCGCATTGGTTGGACCGGCGAGGGGAGTGACCGCTTATTTGCAGGAGCCCATGGCGTGCTGGTAATTTAAATTGGCGCGACAAACTCGGCTAACGAATGTGCCTTGCAGGCCGCGCCGAGCCAGCGGCACGGCCCTTTGGCAGGCACAAGCCGCCCAAACGACGCCTTGTGTCCGGCCTCAGCCCCCAGGCGCTTCTTCCATCAGGGTCCGCAGCCCGCAACAACGTGCTGCACAGTGACCGGTTGTAGTTTCTTCCGTCCGCACCCTTTGCACCGCATCAACGCGCATCAAGCACCACACGGTGGGCTTTTATTCGGCTGACAGAAAGCAGTTTTAATCGCTCACGCGATTCATTCGGGATAGGTTCGGCTTGACAGGCGGGGAAGCCCTGGTAGTTGCCAACAACCGGATTGCGGCAGACCGCGAAGCGGGCTGTTGAAATTCCAGTTGATTACCCGGTCAGGCCCCAGTTCAGTTGCTTGGAACAGTAACAGCGATACCATTTTCTTCTGCCCATTTTAGCAAAGCACTCTTGGTGGCCTGCCTTTCGTAGTCGTGCCATTTGTCGAGTAAGCCTCTTTGCTCCAAAAGGTCTTTGAGTCGCGCGTAGGCACCCTTGTGGCCAAAATATTTCAATACCAAACCTAGATCAGCTGGACTGTTGTCACCGACGAAATTTAAGACAAGATTCTTCCCGAGGTCGAGCTCATGTTTATCAGGGATGGGGACATAAAGTGCGTCGTCCTCTAGATCTTCGGGTACTTCATCATCTATTGGCGACTCATCAGAAGTGCAGAATATTTCACCAGTTGATCTTGCAACATACGCTCGATTGTCGAACCCGCCGACAGAGGCCGCCCACATAAATGCCGACTCTAATTCATCAAATGTGACGTGGAACATAGTGATTCGCTATCTGCGGCCTACCGTTGCAAACAACTGGATTGCGGCAGGCCGCAAAGCAGACTGTTGCAAGTCCGCCTGATTGGCGGCTTAGGCCGCATTTCTTACATTGATAAGCAATTGTGCGATTTCATTCGGCTTATTGCTCGCGAGCATGTGGTTGCTGTCTACCTCAGCGTACCGCCAAGCAGTTGAGCTGGCCGCGTTTTTGGCGGCACGCCAGAATGCGTCATTTCCGACATCTCCAGCTGGCGCATTGGTTGCTTTGATATAGGTGCGACTGAACCCAAAGTCTTCGAGCGGCTTTGATATGTACACGGGTTCTGTAAAGCAACCCTTTGGGTGGGTGGTTCTTCGTGCCGTCATCCATGCAGCTTCAGCGGGGTCAACATATTCCCGAGTCGGACCGGTTAGCAACCATTCTTCACCCAGTTCAATCCTGGATCGGCTCTCGCCACGAAGGTGGCCAAAGACAGACTCACCGCTTTGGGGGACGAATGCGTCTAGAAAGACGAGATCGGAAACTCGATCAGCTATGTGTTCCAGCGCTCCGCTGACAACGAAGCCGCCGTACGAAAATCCAACGAATACGATGTCGTTCAAATCTTCGTACAAAATTTGATTAGTCACGTCGCGTATATGAGTGCTTAAGTTGACGAGCGGACTCGCTAAATGAACGCGCTCACCAATGCCGGTAAGGCTCGGAGTAAAAACTTCATGTCCTTGAGCCTGAAGTATTCTTCTAACGTGACGAAAGCTGTGAGATCCACCCCAAGCGCCATGTACTATAACAAATATGGTCATTGAGTATCCAAAGATTCGTTGTGATGCAAATGTTTCACGTTCGGCCTAACCTTTTGGCATACCGGAATTTTACTGGGCCGGGTTTGGGCGAGAATAAAGTGATGCCCAAATCTGGGCTGCCGCAAAATGTCCGCTTGGGCGAATAGGAAGGCAATTCCCCAGTCCACAACCTTTGTCGAGGCACCAGGATGGACGGTGTGTGTTGGAAGTCAATCTGCAACCGGAAAGCGGAGGTCTCGCGGCAGAGGTTACACGTCGCTTGATCGCTCGGAAAGGTGGGGATATCGCCAAGCAGGTGATCCACGTGCACGCGGTCGATGGTGCTGGCAGGCGCGTGGTGTCAGGCGCGTGGTGGCAGGCGCGCTCAAACGCGATCAGTTCTTGCCGCGGTGCGCGCAGTACACGCGGGCGGGATGCACCGTGGCGATGGGCCGGGCGCCCCGCACGGCGCGCCCTGCGATGGGCCGCCATCTGCAAGGCCGCGTCGCGTCCGCAGATGCGCTTCGTGCCGATCGAGACGGCCGTGCAGCAAGGTTTGATGGCGGTGCACGATATCCGTGAAGGTTTCAAGGAAGAGCGCACCGCCTGGACCAACCGCATTCGCGGCGTGCCGGCCGAGTTTGGCATGGTCTTCGGCAAGAGCCCCAAGGTGCTGCGCGCCGAACTGCCCGATGTGCTGTAAGGCGCCAGCAACGCGCTCAGCGGCACCGCGCGCATGGCGCTGCAGCAGGCGCTTGACCATTGGCGCGGGCTCGACGATTGCAGGCTGTGGTGAGATCGCCAGATCAGCCAGCATGTGCGCAGCTGCGACGCCGCCCGGCGTGCCTCGCGCATCATCGGCATCGGCGAAATCGGCGCTTCGGCGTGCACCGTTTCGGTGGCGGATTTCATGCAGTTCAAGTCTGGCCGGCAGTGGGTGAACTCAGGCTTTCCCGATGAGACGGCGATCAAGCCCAAACTCGGGCGCGAATGGGCCTTGCAGGCCGCGTCAAGCCGCAGGCCTGACCCATCGCCTGGCACGGGCCGTCCACAGGCCGCCCGGTGTCCGGGCTCAGCCCAACTGAGCGGTTCTTGTGTGGGGCTGCGCAACACCCGGCCCAAAAAGGCCGTTTGTAGATGCGCAGTCTGTTATCTGTCGCAGCGCACCTTTCTCCTGGCACGTGCCGGGATTCAAAGGATCCCAGTCGACTGTCAATACCCAACAGCAAAACAGCCGGCTATTGAAGGAAAACCCAATGAATAACAAACAGCTCTCTTGAACTTCGGGGAAGTCCTTGTAGAGGCATTAAGCCGTACTCGCTGCTCAGGGCATTGCCGAAGAATGGTGTGCAACGAGCAGCCACTTGCCGGAATTCTTGTGAAAGACCATTGTGAAGCGCGCGGGCCGAGGTACCACTTGGCCTTCTCTGACATCCGTAAAGGTGTAGTAGCCAGAACTAAAGGCGGTCTCGCCGAATACTCGAATATGCTGCTCACCAATGACCACTCGTGCGTTTGGACGCGACGCGGCATTTTTGAAGTAATCCCGGATAGCGGTTGGGTTTGGGGCGATTATCTTGGCAGCGGTTCCCCACAGTACGGCTTCTGGGTCGTACATGCTGACAATGTTTTTGGGGTCTCGAGTGTCATATGCAGCTTGCCATGCTTTGGTGGCTGCCGCGATTTGATCTCGGGTTTCTTGCCCCTCGCTGGGCACTACCGCACAGGCATTGAGAAGGAAGAGGAGCAGGGCAGTGCAGAGCATTCGCATGGAATAAGCATTTTCTACAGGTGGAGGGTCGAGCAAGAATTCCGTGATGGTGAGAGCCTGTCTTGTGCGGCATAAAGTGTTGTTGAGCGGCACGCGGCTTCATGCGCGTCCGCTCGGACTAAAGTTAGGAATTACTCTAGTCCCTGTCTGTTTCTGATTCACAACTCGAGCGTCTGAAAACAAACGCGACTTTTGCTTGTGCTAAGGTAGGGGCAGACGCTTGCCTTGCTGTGGAAGTGACCGGGTCTCCCCCGACGGCCATGTATCGATATCGAGTGTTCGGCACGCTGTGCTGCTAACACAGGTATTCTGGGCGAGTACCCCCACCGGGCTAACATAAAGATTGCCCGGCCCTGAGCGAGCGGTTCCCGATGCGGTGCTTTGCCCTATCGTGCCCTCAAGGATGTAGGTTGTCGTTGGGCCTGACAGGACATGCACAGGGGTCTGGGCACCAGATGGCCAAGTTCTCTCTCGCAATTGCACCTGATATGGCACTGACCCCGATCGCATACCAGGCAGGGGCCCGGAGGTGCCAGTGGAATTCGGTTGGCGTTGGCAGGTGAGTTCAAAGCCAATGTTGGTGCGCGGGACCGTTCCTACGCTCTCATGGACATGAATCTTGGCCGCCTCAAACAATATCCCTCCTCCGGCGTTGACGGTGAAAGAGGCTCCGCCCTCATAGGTCACTCGTTCAGCGCCGCCGGTCACATAGGCCACGACCCAACTGTGGGTGTGAAAACCGGTGGCCGGACTCTTCGCTCCTGGGGCCAGACTCCCGGTTCGAACGTCCCAGCATAGCGGCTGCTGGGGCAACTGCTCCACCCGTTGTTCGAAAAGAGTCCGCGTCTGAATGGCCGGACTAGGAGTGGACTCAGCAACCTTTGTTGCAGTGGGTGGAGCCGCCGTCGGCGCGGCCGTTGGCGGGACTAGTGTGGGTGCTGGCGCGCATGCCGCGAGCGTGGCCACCGCGGTCAAC
>JBKJKU010000330.1:0-11384 GCA_046597355.1 Aquabacterium sp. | reverse complement strand
CCGGATGCTGTTACAGGTCCTGGTGGAAAGCGCCCGCACCACGGCGATGCTGTTTTCCATCCTGATCGCCGCGATGATGTTCTCCAACTTCATCAACTTCACCTCGATGCCGGGTGACTTGCGCGAGGCCATCACCCACCTCGGCCTGTCGCCGCTGATGGTGGTGGGCGCGATGATGGTGGTCTATGTGCTGCTGGGCACCATCATGGAGGAGCTGTCGATGGTGCTGCTGACCATTCCCGTGTTTTTCCCGATCGTCACGCAGCTGGGCTTCGACCCGGTCTGGTTTGGTGTGCTGATCGTGCTGGTGGTGCAGATCGGCCTGATCTCGCCACCCGTGGGCATGAACCTGTTTGTGCTCAATGCGCTGCTCGATGGCGTGACGCTGCAGCAGATCTTTCGCGGCGTCTGGCTGTTTGTGCTGACGCTGGTGCTGGCGTTGGTGGTGGTGCTGGAGTTCCCGGCGCTGTCGCTGTGGTTGCCGAGCTTCATGAAGTAGCAGGCCGCGCCGCCTGACGGCGCAGGCGCAGCGGGTGTCGGTGACAGACCGGAGACTGGCCGGTGGCGGGTGGATGACGGGCGGGCGCTGGGCGGGCCGGTGATGGCGTGCACGGTTTTGCGCTCAAGCCGCGGCCGATCGCGGCCGATATCCCCGAAGTGAGCAGCAACCGTCTGACGCCGTGAACGCCGCGCAATCCGAAGCCTTGCCCCTGGCTGCCGCCCCTTTTGACCGGTTGCGCGCGCTGCTGGCAGCGGCCGACCCGGTGCGGGTGGTCCAGCTGGCCGACGGGTGCGAGGCGGCGCGCGACGCCATGGCCCTGGCCGGGCAACTGGGCCGGGCCTACGACCAGGCGCAGGCCGGCGCCTGGCTGTGCACGCTGCTGTTGCGCCGGGGCCGCTATGCCGACCTGCTGGGGCTGGCCCGGTCGGTGCTGCCGATGCTGGCCACGCCGGCGCTGTTGCACGCCCTGGCGGCTGACCGGCTAGAGCTGCTGCGGGTGGTGACCTTGGCCGGTTGCGAGACCGGAGACTTTGACATTGCGCTGGACGCGGCCCACGAGCTGGTGCGCCTGACCGCCCAGGTCGGCGAAGGCGGCCCCAATCTGAGCGCTGCCTTTGCGCTGGCGGTCTGCTTTGAGCGCATGGGTGACTCCTGGCAGGCGATCCGGCTGCTGCAGCAGACGCTGCGCACGGTGGACGGGTCGGTGCCTGCCAATCTGCGCATGCGGGCGTTCAACGGCCTGTGTGCGATCTCGATCGGCGTGTACCACCGCCTGGTCGGCGCCGTGCCCGAGAGCGAGGCCCGTGCTGCGCTCGACGCAGGCTATGCCGCCGGGCAGCAAGCCCGCGACCTGATGCTGCAGGTGGTGGACCCGGTGTCCGAGGTGGCGATCCTCGGCAATCTGGGTGAACTGCTGTTGTACCGCGGCGAGTACGCCGAGTCAGATACCTTGCTGCGTGCATCGCTCGACCTGGCACGGGTGCGGGGCCTGACCGCGCACGGCTGGCGTATCCAGGCGTCGATCGGCGGCTGGCTGGTGGCGGCAGGCCAGCCGGCGGCGGCGCTGGCCGCGATGCTCGACCTGCTGCACACCATGGGCGACGACGCGCCCCAACAGACCGCGGTGCGCGCCAACCATGTCGCCTACCTGGCCTGCCGTGGGTTGGCACAGCCGGCTGAGGCGCTGGCCTTCTTTGAGCGGGTGGAGCGGCTGGAGCGCAGCCGGACCATCACCCAGTTGCGGGCCCAGTCGGCGCTGTTTGTCACCCGCGCCGAGGCACAGCATGCGCAGTGGCAGGCCGAGCAGGCGCGGCTGGACGCCTGCCTGCAGCGCGACCGCGCCGCCGAATATGCCGCCAGCGCCGAGCGTGACCCGCTCACCGGTCTGGGCAACCGCCGCCACCTGGACCGCCGCTGTGGCGAACTGCTGCCGATGGCTTGGCAAGCCGGTCAGCCGCTGGCCCTGGCGCTGCTCGACATCGACCATTTCAAGGCGATCAACGACCGCTTCGGCCATGCCGTGGGTGATCGGGTGCTGGTGGTGTTGGCGCAGCTGTTGCGCGAAAACACCCGCACCGGTGACGTGCTGGTGCGCCATGGCGGCGAGGAGTTTGTGATCGTGCTGCCCGGCATGTCACCCGAGTTGTCCACTGAAGTCTGCGAGCGGCTGCGCGAGCGCGTTGCCGCCTACCCCTGGGCCGCCCTGTGTGGCGCCGGCGCTGCTCTGACGCTGAGCATCGGGCTGTCGGGTGCGCCACCGCACGATCTGTCGGCTTTGATGCTGTCCGCCGACCAGGCGCTGTACCAAGCCAAGCACGGCGGTCGCAACCGGCTCTGCGTCGGCCTGCCCTGACCAGTCACTGCCCGCGCGGGTGGGCGGGGGGGCTGCCGGCCCCGGTGCAGCGGCAGGGCCTCAGCGCCCGGCGGCTTGCGCCCGGGGGACCGGCACCACCACCCGCTGCGGCCCGAACCGCCGCCACAGCCGCCAGCCCAGCAGCACGGCGACGATCACCGCATAGATCGACCATTCGCCAAAATTGTTCTTCGCCGCGCGCATCCAGAAAAAGTGCAGCAGGCCGAGCAGCACGATGGCGTAAACCAGCTTGTGCAATGTCTTCCAGCGCTTCGCGCCCATGGCCTTGATCGCCTTGTTGAACGAGGTCGCGGCCAGCGGGGTCATCAGCAACATCGCCAAGCTGCCGACCAGCACGAACGGGCGCTTCGGGATGTCTTTGACGATGTCGGCCCAGTCCAGGTTCATGTCGAGCCAGGCATAACAAAGAAAGTGGGTGACGCCGTAGAAGTAGGCGAACAAGCCAAACATGCGGCGCATGCGCACCAGACCGTTCCAGCCGGTCCATTCCCGTACGGGCGTGATGGCCAGTGTGATGCACAAGAAGCGCAGCACCCAGTCACCGGTGCCGCGGATCAGTGCTTCGGCCGGGTTGGCGCCCAAGGTGTTGGCAACGGCGCCCCACAGCAGGTTGGCAAAGGGCAGCAATGCCAGCGCAAACAGCAGCGGTTTTGCCGCTGGGTGCAGCAGCACTTTGTTGACGGCCGATGGGGCGAGCATGACGATCAGAAGTTCTTGGCCAGATCCATGCCGCCGTACAGCGACGCCACCTGCGCCTCGTAGCCGTTGTACATCAGCGTGGGCCGCTTCTTGGCAAACACGCCGTCCTCGCCAATGCGGCGCTCGGTGGCCTGGCTCCAGCGCGGGTGGTCCACCTTGGGGTTGACGTTGGAATAGAAACCATATTCCTGCGCCGCGGCCTTGACCCAGGCGGTCTTGGGCTGCTGCTCGACAAAGCGGATCTTGACGATCGACTTGGCCGACTTGAAGCCGTACTTCCAGGGCATCACCAGCCGTACCGGCGCACCGTTCTGGTTGGGCAGCACCTCGCCGTACATGCCAAACGCCAGCAGCGACAGCGGGTGCATGGCCTCGTCGATGCGCAGGCCTTCCACATACGGCCAGTCCAGCACCCGTGAGCCGACAAACGGCATGGTCTTGGGGTCGGCCAGGGTGTGGAACTCGACAAACTTGGCGTTGCCTGTGGGCTCGACCTGCTTGATCAATTCGGCCAGCGAGAAACCGACCCAGGGGATGACCATCGACCAGCCTTCCACGCAGCGCAGGCGGTAGATGCGCTCTTCCATCGGGCTGAGCTTGAGCAGGTCGTCAATGCCGAAAGTCCGGGGCTTCTTGACCTCACCCTCGATCGACACCGTCCAAGGCCGGGTCTTCAGGGTGTGGGCGTTGCGCGCCGGGTCGGCCTTGTCGGTGCCGAACTCGTAGAAATTGTTGTAGCTGGTGGCGTCGGCCCGCGGTGTGGGCTTGTCCACCGTCACTGCGCCAGCCACCGCGCTTTTGGCGCCGGCCAGGGCGGCGCCCTTGGCGGCGCCGTCAGCCGCCAGCGCATCGCGCGCGGCCCAGCTGGCCAGACCGGTGCCCAAGGCGCCGGCCGCCAGGCGTTTCATCCAGTCGCGCCGGCCCTCGTAGACCGCTTGCGGCGTGATCTCTGACGGGATGGTGTGGTTCAAGCCGTGCTCGTTGCTGTGCTGCATGAAAACTCCCAGATAGATGCCGTTTGGTCGCCGGCGCAGTCTTAACCTTACGCGCTGGGCGCAGGTGTGGATGCCGTGGGCCAGGAAGCCCCCAGGATCAGCGCCGCCGATCCGGGTTGCCAGCACCCGAGGCCTACAAAAACAAAGGGCCGGTCAGTGACCGGCCCAGGGCAGCGATGGCCGGACCGGTCCGGCGTCAGCGCAGGCCCGCCAGGTAGTCGGACACGGCCTTGATCTCTTTGTCGCTCAGGCGGGCCGAGATGGCGGTCATCTGGGCCGAATTGGCGCGGGTGCCGGCGCGGAAGGCCACCAACTGGGCCTCGGCGTAGTCGGCATGCTGGCCGCCCAGACGCGGGTATTGCGCAGGGATGCCGGCGCCGGTGGGGCTGTGGCAGCCGGCGCAGGCGGGCACCTGCTTGGCGGCAATGCCGCCGCGGTAGATCTTCTCGCCCAGCGCAACGGTGTCCTTGTTCTTGGCAAAGCCCGGCTTGGCCTGCTTGCTGGCGTAGTACGCGGCGACGTTTTTCATGTCGTCCGGGCTCAGCAGGCCGGCCATGCCGGCCATGACGGCGTTGGCCCGCGTGCCGGCCTTGAACTCGGTCAGCTGCTTGACCAGGTACTCGGGGTGCTGGCCCTGCAGGATCGGGTTGGCCGGGCTGCCGCGCGAGCCGTCGGCGGTGTGGCAGGCGGCGCAGACCTGGGTTGACTTCTCCTCGCCCTTGGCCAGGTCGGGCTTGGCGGCAGCCTTGGTTTCAGAAGCAAAGGCCGAACCGGCTGAAATCGAGATCAGGGCAGACAGCGTCAGGGCGAGCAGCGACTTCATGTCGTGAAACCTTGGGGTGATCGGGCCGCCTGCGCCTGCACCGCCACCGCCGGGAGGCGGGCAAGGGGGGCAGGCCGGCAGCCTGTGGGTTGGGCTGGAATCGGGCTGAAAACGTGAACCGGTACAACGTGTGGAATGGGGTAAACCCGTCGATTTTACAATGCTCCATGAACACCAGCGCCATCCCCCGGGGCAAAGACTCCGATATCCCCACCGACCCCGCTGTGCGCGAGGCCTTGGCCTGGACGCAAAGCGCCCGATTTTTGACCACCGCCAGCCTGCTGTCGCAGCTGCCGGGCTCTGACTTGCCCGAGGTGGCTTTTGTCGGCCGCAGCAATGCCGGCAAGTCCACCGCGATCAACACGCTGGCCCAGCACCGGCGCCTGGCGTTTGCGTCCAAGACGCCCGGCCGCACCCAGCACATCAACCTGTTCGACCTGGGGCCGATGGGCGCCCCGGACGGCCGTTGGGCCGACCTGCCGGGCTACGGCTACGCGGCAGTGGCGCGGGGCGCCAAACTGCGCTGGCAGCAGGTGATGGCCGACTACCTGGCGATGCGCCATGTGCTTGCCGGCATCGTGATGATGGTCGATTGCCGGCACGGCTTCACGCCGCTGGACCAGCAGCTGCTGGACTTCGTGGCCGAGCGTGTGGGCCGCGGCGAGGTGCGCCTGTTGGTGCTGCTGACCAAGGCCGACAAGCTCAACCGCAACCAGCAGATGCGGGCCCTGGCGCAGGCACAAAAAGCCCTGGCCGACATGGCCACCGACGCGTCCGACATCAGCGTGTCGCTGTTTTCTGCGTTGTCGCGCCAGGGCTTGGGCGACGCGGCGCTGACCTTGCGCCAGTGGCAGCAGACGCCGGCCGGCCAGCCGGATTCGGGCGAGCCTGAGTACGAGACCGGCGGCACGGCGCAAGCGTCGGACAACACGGCGCCGCTGTCGCCCGATTGACGGCCGGGCCGGCAGCGCGGCCGCACACTGCGCCATGACCATTTTGCTGTTCGACCAAGCCCTGCCGCACGGCATCACCCTGTCGTGCCGGGCTGCCGGGCCGGCGGACGCACCGCTGAAGGCGTTGTTCCTGCACGGCTTCCCCGAGGCCGCGTTTGTGTGGGACGGCGTGATGACCGCGCTGGCGCCCCAAGTGCGCTGCGTGGCGCCCAACCTGCGCGGCTACGGCGCCAGCGGCGCGCCCACCGAGGTATCGGCCTACCGTGCCAAACACCTGGTGGCCGACCTGACGGCGATGATCGATGCCGTCAGCGGCAGCCCGGACGCGCCGATCGATCTGCTGGTGGCCCATGACTGGGGCGGCGGCGTGGCCTGGAACCTGGCCGCGCTGTTGCCGCAGCGGGTGCGCCGGCTGGTCATCATCAACTCGCCGCACCCCGGCGCCTTGCTGCGCGAGTTGCGCGACAGCCCGGCGCAACAGGCGGCCAGCCTTTACATGACTGAGCTGGTGCAACCTGACGCCGCAGCACGGCTGTCGGCCAATGACTTTGCCGGCCTGTGGGCCGTGCTGCAGCGTTTTGGCCCGGCCGACTGGCTGACACCGGCCGTGCGCGAGCAGTACCGGGCGGTCTGGCAACAGGGCCTGGACGGCGCGCTCAACTACTACCGCGCCTCACCGTTGCGGCCGCCCAACGGCCCGGCGGATGTCGCCCTGCAGCACCTGGTGCTGCCGCCGTCGGTGGTGAACGTGTCGGTGCCGACCACGGTGCTGTGGGGCGAGGCCGACCACGCCTTGCTGCCCGGCCTGCTGGACGGCCTGGCGGATTGGGTGCCGGGCGTGCAAATCCACCGTCTGCCGGGCGCCAGCCACTGGATCGTGCACGAGCAGCCGGCCTGGGTGATCGCCCGGTTGCGTGAGGTGCTGGCCGGGCTGTAGCCCGCTGCACGCCGGGCTGGTGCCCGGCACTGCCGTAACGGCTCAGGGCCGGCCCAGCATCAGCGTGACCCCGGCGCGGCCCCGGGGTGCGTAGGTCAGCGCCAGGTAGAGCGAGCCGATGCCGGTGTCGGCGCCCAGGTACAGGCTCATGCCGGTGCGCAGCCGGGACAGGTCCACATCGCTGCTGCGGGTCCAGGCGTTGCCGGCCTCGAGTGTGCCGCCGACAAAAAAGCCACGGGTCAGCGCCGGCGTCTGGCTGAGCCGGCGGTAGACGCCCAGGCGCAGCAGCACGACGTGGTTGCCCAGCAGCTGCTCGCGCTGGTAGCCCGACAGCTGCTGGAAGCCACCCAGGGTGTAGCGCTCGACCTTGATGCCGGCGTCCTGGCCGGCGGTCTGCACCCGGGCGAACAGCTCCAGCGTGTTGCCCTGCCAGGTCTTGACGACGCTGCCTTCGGTCTCGATGCGGTGGAAGTTGCCGGTCAGGTCGCCACTGCGCTGGCCGACGTAGGCGGTGGCCACCGCGCGGTAGCCGGACTGCGGGAACACCGCAAAGTCGAGGTGATCGACCACCGCTCGCGCGCGCAGCGCGTCTTCGGTCCAGATGACGCGGGGCTGCAAGCTGCCGTTGACGAGGGCGGGGCTGAGCTGGGAATCGGTGCGCAGCACCAGGCGCGACCAGCCCAGCCGCAGCTCGCCCAAATCGCTCCAGGGCTGGCCGATGTCCAGGCCCAGCACGGCCTGGTTGCGCAGGTAGCTGCCCAACTCCTCGGCGCCATCGGCGGTGTAGCGCAGGATGCGTTTGCGCTCGCCGCTCGCATAGCCGCTGGCAAACCAGTCGTCGGCGCGCGACGCGGTCCAGGTCAGGGGGTGGTACAGCTCGGTGAAGAGCTGCGGCGCCTCGCCGATCTGCACCCGGTTGCGCCACTCGGTGCCGCTGGGGGTGAGCCAATGGCGGTTGTGGTGCAGCTTGAGGTTGAACGCGCTGCGGCCCCGAAAATCGGTGCTCATGTCCAGACCGACCGTCAGGTAGTGGGGTCCCCAGGGCTTTTCCTGCAGCGTGAAGACCAACGCCTCGCCGTCGGGTGTGGCCACCAACTGGTAGTCGGACCGGGTGTAGTCACCGCCGGCCGCCAGGCGGTTGGCGTCGCGTTCGGCGCGTTCGATCTCGAAGGCATCGCCTGGCTTGTTCTCCAGCATCGCCCTCAGGCGGTCGGGGTTGCTGTGTACCGTACCGTCGATCGTGACGGCGGCCAGCCGGGCGCGTGCGGCGGGTGGGCTCGGGTGGCCGCTGCGCCAGGCCGCGTACGCGGCGCTGTCCATCGCCAGGGCAGCCAGGCGATCGCTGCGGCCGCGCGCGCCGGACTCACCCAGCGAGAAAAACGCGGCCGTCTGCTCAAAATCGCCCGCAGTCAGGCTGCCCAGCACCGGTGCGATCAGCAGGTCGGTGGGTTTGAGCGTGGCCAGGCTGCGCTGCACGTTCTGTTCGGTCAGCAGGTTGATCATCTGCCCGGTCAGGCCCACCACCGAGCGCAGCGCTTCGCGTCCGGCGGGCGGCGTGCCGATGTTGACCACGATCACGATGTCAGCGCCCATGGCCCGCGCCACGTCGATCGGCAGGTTGTTGACCAGGCCGCCGTCGCCCAACACCCGGCCGTCGACGTCGGTCGGCGCGAACACGCCGGGCACGCTCATGCTGGACCGCAGCGCCAGTGCCAGGTCGCCATGGTCCAGCACCACGGCGGCGCCGGTCTCCATGTCGGTGGCCACGGCGCGGAACGGGATCGGCAACTGGTCGAAGCGGTCGACACCGCGCACCGGCAGGGTGTAGCGCCGCAGCAGCGATTCCAGGCCGCGGCTGGACACGGCGCTGCTGGGCACCACCAACTCGGCGTTGCGCAGCCCCAGCTCGAACAGGCCCGAGGTTTCGAAATCCTCCTCCTTGCGGCGCTGCGACAGCTGCGGGCGTTCGACCCGGTTGGCAAAGACCTCGCTCCAGCGCACCGCGCGAAGTTCGCGGTCCAGCTCAGCGGCGCGCATGCCGCTGGCGTAGAGCCCGCCGACGATCGCGCCCATCGAGGTGCCGGTGATCATGTCGATCGGAATCTGCATCTCCTCCAGCACCTTGAGCACGCCGACATGCGCCAGCCCGCGTGCACCGCCGCCCGACAGCACCAGGCCGATGCGCGGCCGGTTTGGGGCCGGGCCGGCGGCACTGGCGCTGGCCGCGGCGGCGGGTGGCGCCGCCGCCTGCTGCGCCAGCACCGGCCCGGTCAGCCCCAGCAGTGCAGCCAACAGACCGAGCTGCAGACCGAGCCGCAAACCCAACCGAACGGCGAGCGCCGCTGCGCACCGACTGCCGCGAGCGAACGGGTGATTCAGCGCTGCGCCCTGGCCGAGGATCTGGGGGCTGGCGTTGGCGCTGGCGCTGGCGCTGGTGTTGGGGCGTCGGGTTGATTCAAAGCGCATGCAGGACTTTGTCGGCGGCCCGCCGGACCAGCGACCGGACCCGCATGGGCCGTGCCAGGCCTTCGGCCAGCAAGCGTGCGAAAGCGCCCTGGCGCAAGGCCCAGAGCCGGTCCGCCGCGGGCTCGGCCAGCAGCATCACCTCGTGGCCGCCGTCCTGCCACAGGCAGGTCAGCTGCCGCCATTCGCCCTGCAGGTAGGTGCGCAGGCAGGTGCCCGGCTCGCTGGCCTGGATCAGCAGCACCGCGCTGGCGCGTGCGCTGGGTCGGACTTCATCGGGCATCAGGTCGGCCGGCACGGTGTCCAGCGTGCCGATGTCCAGCGGCATGGCGGCGGTGGTGTTGCCGGCCTCGGCCAGGCAGATGCGCTGCAGCCGCGCGATCTGCGGGCCAGCGGCGGTCAGTGCCTGGGCCAGTGCGTGGCGGCGTGCTGCCGCCAGCCGCACCGTTGCCCAGGAGAAGTGGCTGCCGTCGGGTGGCCTGGCTGCCGCCAGGTGGTCCACCAGGTTGCGGCACAGGCCCAGCAGGCGGGCCAGGTGCACGGGTGCGCAGCATTCGAGGTCGTGGGCCAGCTGGTCCATGAAACGCCACACCGGATGGTCGTAGGCGTCGAGCGGCGTGGCGTCATGCAGGGCCAGCCGCAGCACTGTGGGTTGCAGGCGTTGCAGCAGCGCAATGGTCTGCGGCGCCAGCGCGCGGTCGTCCTGGATTGCGGTGAGCAGGCGCACCAGCAGTTCGATCAGCTGCGGATCGGGCCCGCCGGCCGCCGCGGGCCGGGGTGCGCGGTGGGCCTGCGGCGTGGCGGCGCCAGCGTCGGTTGCGCCCATAGGGTCTGGCGGCAGGGGCAGGCTGTCATGCAGGGTCTGCAGGCCGGAGAGGGCCCGGGACCGGGTCAGGTCCACGCCCCAGGCCGTGCTGCCACCGTAGACGATGGTGCGGTGCGCGGCGGGGGTCACGCCCTGTTCTTCCAGGCGCCGGCTGGCCGCTGCGTAGCCCCGCCGCAGTGCTTCAGCCAACGGCACTGCGGCCTCGTGCAGAAACGCGGTCTGGACCGGCAAGGACAGGGGCACCTGCTGCAAGCCCGCCCAGAGCGCCCGCACAAACCGTTCGGGCCGGAACGGGTTGGTGTCGCGGGCGACGTTGACATCGTTGACCAGCGCGGAGGTGAAGGTGTGCAGCTCGCGCAACTCGGCCTCGGCCATCTGGCGGATGGTCTGGGTGCAGCGGGCGATTTCGATGTCGACGGCGACGTCGTCCTCGTCGATCAACGACAAGGCCAGCGGCTCCAGCGGCTCCAGCGGGTCTGGCGGGGCGTCGATCTGCGGATGCGTTGGCGCGGCTGCCGCCGTGTATGCCGCCGGCACCGGCGACGCCTGCAGATCGGCAAGGGCGGCGCTGCGCAAGTGGCGCAAGGCCTCGGCTACCAGATCACTCCGGTGCTGCTGCAACGCCCGCACCGGATCGCCATCGAGCCGGTTGTGGCCGGGCAGGCGCGGCCGCCAGTGCGTCAACACCGCGTCGATCACGCCGTCGAAAGTCAGCGGCGCGCGCAGCAACTCGTCGTCGATGAAGTCGTGCTGCGTCGGTCGGCGGGACATGGGCACCGATTATCGGCGCCCGCCGACAACGCGGGCTCTGCCGGCGGGCACAAAGCAGAACGGGCCACCCGAAGGTGGCCCGTGAGGGTCCGGCAAGTTCAGTGGCAGACCTGCGCCTGCCCCGTTCACCCACCGGCTCATCGCAGCGGCAAAGCCGCCGCAATGGGTTTACATGTCCATACCGCCCATGCCGCCCATACCACCCATGCCGCCCATGCCGCCACCGCCACCGGCGCCGGACTCGTCTTTCGGCGACTCGCAGACCATGCACTCGGTCGTCAGCATCAGGCCGGCCACCGAAGCAGCGTTCTGCAGTGCAGTGCGCGTCACCTTGGTCGGGTCCAGGATGCCCATTTCGATCATGTCGCCATAGGTGCCGTTGGCGGCGTTGTAACCGTAGTTACCCGTGCCTTCCAGGACCTTGTTGATCACCACGCTCGGCTCGTCGCCGGCATTGGCAACGATCTCGCGCAACGGCTGCTCGACCGCGCGCAGCACGATCTTGATGCCGGCTTCCTGGTCGTGGTTGTCGCCCTTGATGG
>JBKJKU010000279.1:0-19689 GCA_046597355.1 Aquabacterium sp. | reverse complement strand
GGCCTGGGCGCGCACTACGGCGCCGAGCGCCTGGGCTGCACGGTGGTGCCGATGTCGGGCGGCCAGACCGAAAAACAGGTGCAGCTGATCACCGACTTCAAGCCCGACATCATCATGGTCACGCCCAGCTACATGCAGGTGATCATCGAAGAATTTCGGCGCCAGGGGCTGGATCCGGCGGCCATGTCGGTGGCGATCGGCATCTTCGGTGCCGAGCCCTGGACCGAGGCCATGCGGCGCGACATCGAGGCCGCCGCCGCGATCGATGCGGTCGACATCTACGGCCTGTCCGAGGTGATGGGCCCGGGCGTGGCCTGCGAGTGCATCGAGAGCAAGGACGGCCCGGTGATCTGGGAGGACCACTTCTACCCCGAGATCATCGACCCCGAAACCGGCGCGGTGCTGCCCGACGGCAGCGACGGTGAACTGGTCTTCACCTCGCTCAGCAAAGAGGCGCTGCCGATCATCCGCTACCGCACGCGGGACCTGACCCGTCTGCTGGCGCCGACCTCGCGGTCGTTTCGCCGCATGGGCAAGATCGTCGGTCGCTCGGACGACATGTTGATCATCCGCGGCGTCAACCTGTTCCCGACCCAGATCGAGGAGATCGTGCTGCAACACGGCCAGCTGTCGGGCCAGTACCAATTGGTGGTCACCCGCAACGGCCAGCTCGACAAACTCAAGGTGCGCTGCGAGCTGGCACCGCCGCATGCGCGCGCCGACGCGGCCGAGATCGCCCACACGCTGGAGCACCGCATCAAGACGCTGTGCGGCGTCACCGCCCAGGTGGACGTCTGTGCACCTGACGCACTGGAGCGCAGCCTGACGGGCAAGGCGCGCCGCGTGATCGACCAGCGCACGCTCTGAGTTCCGCAACCCGCCTTCACCTGTTCAATCCGAAACACGAAAGTCCCCATGTACACCCAATCAATGGACACGATCGGCAAAGACGGCAGCCCGGACGCCGACAGCCGGCCCAAGGCTGTCAGGTCCACCGAAGAGATGCTGTTGCAGCAGCGCTTTGACGCCCGCATCGACGACGGTGACTTCATCGAGGCCAAGGACTGGATGCCCGACAACTACCGCAAGACGCTGACCCGGCAGATCAGCCAGCATGCGCACAGCGAGATCGTTGGCATGCTGCCCGAGGGCAACTGGATCAGCCGGGCGCCCACGCTCAAGCGCAAGGCGATCCTGCTGGCCAAGGTGCAGGACGAGGGCGGCCACGGCCTGTATTTGTACGCGGCGGCCGAGACCCTGGGCACCAGCCGCGACCAGCTGGTAAACGCGCTGCACACCGGGCGCGCCAAGTACAGCTCGATCTTCAACTACCCCACACTGACCTGGGCCGACATGGGCGTGATCGGCTGGCTGGTGGACGGCGCTGCGATCATGAACCAGGTGCCGATCTGCCGCTGCTCGTATGCGCCCTACGCCCGGGCGATGGTGCGCATCTGCCGCGAAGAGAGCTTCCACCAGCGCCAGGGCTATGACGCGCTGCTGACGATGATGCGGGGCACCGACGCGCAAAAAGCGATGGTGCAGGACGCGGTGAACCGCTGGTGGTGGCCGTCGATACAGATGTTCGGACCCCCCGACGACCAGAGCCCCAACTCGGCGCAGAGCATGCGCTGGGGTATCAAGCGCATCAGCAACGACGAGCTGCGCGCCAAGTTCATCGACGCCACGGTCGAACAGGCCAAGCTGCTGGGCGTGACCCTGCCCGACCCCGAGTTGAAGTGGAACGAGGCACGCGGCCACTTTGACCACGGCGCGATCGACTGGGCAGAGTTCTGGCGCGTGGTGGGCGGCGACGGCCCGATGAACCACGAGCGCCTGGCCGCAAGGGTCAAGGCCTGGGACGACGGCGCCTGGGTGCGCGAGGCGGCCCTGGTGCATGCACGCAAGCAGGCGGCAGCCCCGGCCGCCGCGGCCGCCTGATCCCCCGCTAGGAGAACCCCATGACCGAAGCCACCACCAACCCCTCAACCCACAACCCCGTCGACAACGAATGGCCGCTTTGGGAGGTGTTTGTGCGCACCAAGGCCGGCTTGGACCACAAGCACTGCGGCAGCCTGCATGCCGCCGACCCCAAGCTCGCTATCCAGATGGCCCGCGATGTCTACACCCGCCGCCAGGAGGGCAGCAGCGTGTGGGTGGTGCGCTCGGACCAAATCGTCGCCAGCGACCCGGGCGACAAGGACATGTACTTCGACCCGATGGAAGACAAGGTCTACCGCCACCCGACGTTTTACAAGCTGCCGACTGAAGTCGACCACATGTGAGCCTGGCAGAAAACACCATGCAAGCCTCGATCCAACTGCAACCCGACCTCTCGACCCAGTACCTGCTGCGCCTGGGCGACACCTGTTTGATCCTGGGCCAGCGCCTGGGCGAATGGTGCGGCCACGCGCCGGTGCTTGAAGAAGACATCGCACTGACCAACATGGCGCTCGACCTGGTGGGCCAAGCGCGTGCAGTGCTGACCCACGCCGGCCGTGCGGGGGGCTTCGACGAGGACCAGCTCGCCTTTTTGCGCGACGAGCGTGACTACCTGAACCCCACGCTGGTCGAGCTGCCGCGCGGTGACTTTGCCTTCACCGTGCTGCGGAACGTGATGGTCGCCACCTGGCTCAAGCCCTGGTGGGCCGCCCTGGCCACGTCCCGCGATGCCGAGTTGGCCGCTATCGCCGGCAAGGCGGTCAAAGAGGCCCGGTATCACCAGCAGCATGCGGCCGACTGGCTGGTGCGGCTGGGCGACGGCACAGCCGAATCTCGCCGCCGTTGCGAAACCGCGCTGAGCGCGTTGTGGCGCTACACGCCCGAGCTGTTTGAGGACGATGCGGTGGATGCCGCCGCCCGCGCCAGCGGCTTGGGGCCGGCGGCGTCCGACCTGCACGCCGCCTGGCTGGCCGAGATGACCGAGATCTTGAGCGATGCCACGCTGGCCATACCCAAGGCCAGCGCCTTCCGCAGCACCGGCAAACGCGGCGTGCACAGCGAGCACATGGGCCGCGTCCTGGCCGAGTTGCAGCAGTTGCAGCGCACCTACCCCGGAGGCGTGTGGTGAGCCTGAACCTGCTGGCTGGCGCTGTGTCCGCTGGCCCGGCAACGGTCGGGCTTGAACTCAGCGGCTCCGCGCTGGACGCCGCCATCGCCACGCTGCCACCCGGCGGCCGCGTGGCCCGCGCCTGGGCCGTGCTGGGCACCGTGCTCGACCCCGAGGTGCCGGCGCTGTCGGTGCGTGATCTGGGCATCGTGCGCGAGGTGATCGCCACCGACGATGCGCCCGGCAGCCTGCTGGAGATCGTGCTCACCCCCACCTATTCAGGCTGTCCGGCCACCGAGGTGATCGAGCAAGACTGCCTGCTGGCGATTACCAGCGCCGGCCTGGGCCCCGCCAAGGTCACGTTGCGCCGTGCGCCGGCCTGGACCACCGACTGGATCAGCGAGTCCGGCAAGACCAAGCTGTCGGCCTACGGCATCGCCCCGCCCGGGCCGGTGGATTTGAGCGTGGGCGTGCCGATGCGCATCGTGCGCCGGGGCGCCCATCGCAACACGCCGGCCATTGCCTGCCCGCGCTGCGCCAGCCTGCAAACCGAGCAACTGTCGGCCTTTGGCGCCACCGCCTGCAAGTCGCTCTACCGCTGCCTGGCCTGCCGCGAACCGTTTGAGTACTTCAAGCCGATCTGAGCGTCGCCAGATTCGCCAGACCTGCCAGACCTGCCAGACTCTTTCCTGAAAGCCCGCCATGAGTGTCTTGTTCCACCCCCTGCGTGTGCGCACCGTCGAGCCCGACACGGCCGAGGCCGTGATCGTGTCTTTCGACGTGCCTTCCGAGCTGCGCGAGACCTTCGGCTTCACCCAGGGCCAGTACCTGACGCTGCGCAAGACGATCGAGGGTGTGGACCTGCGCCGCTCTTACTCGATCTGTGCCGGCGTGGACGACGGCGAGCTGCGGGTGGGCGTGCGAAAAGTCAAGGGCGGCGTGTTTTCCAACTGGATCAATGCGCACTTGCAGCCTGGCGACAGCGTCAGTGTGATGGCGCCGCAGGGCCGGTTTTTTGTGCCCATCGATCCAGCGGCCCACCGCCACCATGTCGGTTTTGCCGGCGGCAGCGGCATCACCCCGATCCTGTCGATCATGAAGACGGTGCTGGCGCGTGAGCCGCACAGCCGCTTCACGCTGGTCTACGCTAACCGATCACTGCGCTCGACCATGTTCAAGGAAGAGATCGAGGACCTGAAAAACCGTTACATGACGCGGCTGGTCTTGCAGCATGTGTTCTCTGACGAGCACACCGACTCGCCGCTCAGCATGGGCCTGATGAACCGCGACAAGATTGCCGAGCTGCTGGCCAGCGTGCTGCCGGCGGCCAGCATTGCGCAGGCCTACATCTGCGGCCCGTTCCAGATGAACGACGAGGCCGAGGCCGCGCTGCTGGCGGCTGGGGTGCCAGAGTCCCGCATCCACATCGAGCGCTTTGGCGTTGCGGCAGCGGCAACCGGTATCTCGGGCCAGCCGGCCAACCAGACCGTGGGTGCGGTGGTGCATGAGGCCCGCCCCGGCGACGCCGAGCAGGCCCGCATCGTCATCATCCGCGACGGCCTGCGGCGCGAGATCAACTTCAGCCGTGATCAGCCCAGCATCCTGGACGCGGCCTCGGCCGCCGGGCTGGAGGTGCCGTTCTCCTGCACCTCGGGTGTGTGCGGCACCTGCCGGGCCAAGGTGCTGGAAGGCGATGTGCGCATGGAACGCAACTTTGCGCTGTCCAAGGACGAGGTGGCCGCCGGCTTCGTGCTGACCTGCCAGGCGCACCCGATGACGCCGCAGGTCGTGCTGTCGTTTGACGATCGCTGAGCGGCTGCCCCCAACCCTATTTCTCAAAAAAAATGGCACGCGGTCGCGCAGCGGGATACGACGAGCAACGTGAGCTGATCCTGGCGCGGGCGGCGGCGCTGTTTGCACAAAGCGGCTACCCGGCCACCTCGATGAACCAGGTGGCCGAGGCCAGTGGTTTGTCCAAGGCCACGCTCTACCACTACTACCGCGACAAGTATTCGCTGCTGGTCAGCATTGCCGAGGGCCATGTGGCCAAGCTCGCTGCCCTGGTGGCCGACGTGCTGGCGCAGGACCTGGCGCCCGAGCTGCGCCTGCGCACGCTGATCCGCCGCATCGTCGAAGAATATGCCGGCGCGCAGCATGCCCACCGGGTGCTGACCGAGGACGTGCGGTTTCTGGAGCCGACCGACCGCGAGCGCATCCTGGACCAGGAGCGTGCGGTGGTGCAGGGCTTTGCGCGGGCGGTGGCCGGGCTGCGGCCCGAGCTGGCCCAGGCCCAGCTCGCCACGCCAATGACGATGCTGCTGTTTGGCATGATCAACTGGATGTTCACCTGGGTGCGGCCGGGCGGTGCACTGGACTACGACACCCTGGCGCCGATGGTGGCCGACCTGTTCATGGGCGGTCTGCCGGCAGTCAAGACTGACGCTTGAACGAGATTGAAAGCACGCATCCATGACCTCGACCCTTCAAAGTTATATCGGCGGCCGCTGGATCGGCCAGCAGCCCGGCCAGACCTTGCGCAGCGCCATCAATGGCCGGCCGGTGGCCCACACCCATGCCGAGGCGATTGACTTCTGTGAGGCCGTGCAACACGCCCGCCGGGTTGGCCTGCCTGCACTGATGGCGCTGGACTTTCAATGGCGGGCCGAGCGTCTCAAAGCCCTGGCCAAATACCTGGGCGAGCACAAGGAGCAGCTCTACGCCATCTCTGCCCACACCGGCGCCACCCGAGCCGACAGCTGGGTCGACATCGAAGGCGGCGCCGGCACCTTGTTGGCCTACGCCGGCATCGGCAGCAACGAGCTGCCCTCGGGCAACTTGATCCACGAGGGCCCGGCCTTTGCGCTGGGCAGAAAAGGTGGCTTTGCCGGCACCCACGTGCTGGTGCCGCGGGGTGGCGTGGCAGTGCACATCAACGCCTTCAACTTCCCCGTCTGGGGCTTGCTGGAAAAATTTGCGCCCAGCTTTTTGGCCGGCATGCCGTGCATCGGCAAACCCGCCAGCGCCACTTGCTACCTGACCGAGGCGGCGATGCGCTTGATCGTGCAATCCGGCATCCTGCCCGAGGGCGCGCTGCAACTGGTGATTGGCGCAACCGGTGATCTGCTGGACCGGCTGGACGGACAGGACATGGTCACCTTTACCGGGTCGGCCGACACGGCAGCCCGGCTTCGGGTGCACCCCAACCTGGTGGCGCGCAGCGTGCCGTTCAACGCCGAGGCCGACTCGCTGAACTGCGCCATCCTGGCCGACGATCTGACACCGGATGACCCGGAGTTCGAGCTGTTCATCCAGGAGGTGGCGCGCGAGATGACGGTCAAGGCTGGCCAGAAGTGCACCGCCATCCGCCGTGCCATCGTGCCGCGCCAGCACCTGGACGCGGTGGCCGAGGCGCTGCGCACCCGGCTGGCCAAGGTGGTGGTGGGCGACCCGGCGGTCGAGGGTGTGAACAGGGCCGTACACATGGGCGCGCTGGCCTCTCACGCCCAGCAGGCCGATGTGGCCGAGCGGGTGGCGTTGCTGCGTCAGGACGCTGAGCTGGTTTACGACGGCAACCTCAACTTTGCACCACTCGGCGAGGGCACGGCCGAGGGCGCGTTTTTTGCACCCACCTTGCTGGTCTGCCACCAACCGCTGACGACCGACGCGGTGCACGACATCGAGGCCTTCGGCCCGGTCAGCACCTTGATGCCCTACGACGGCATGGATCAGGCCGTCGCCCTGGCCGCACGCGGTCAAGGCAGCCTGGTTGCCACGCTGGTCACGCGCAGCCCAAAAATCGCTGCACAAGTCATCCCGCAGATGGCCGCCTGGCATGGCCGGCTGAACATCCTGGACAGGCAGTCTGCGGTGGAGTCCACCGGCCACGGCTCGCCGTTGCCCCAGCTCAAGCACGGCGGACCGGGCCGGGCCGGCGGTGGCGAAGAGCTGGGCGGCCTGCGGGCTGTCAAGCACTGCCTGCAACGGGCGGCACTGCAAGGGTCGCCGACGATGCTGGCGGCTGTCACCGGCGAGCATGTGCGGGGTGCTGCGTTGATCGAGACCGGCACCCACCCGTTCCGCCGGCACTTTGAGGACGTGCAGATTGGCGAATCGCTGCTGACCCACCGCCGCACCGTCGGCGAGGCCGACCTGATCAATTTTGGCGGCATCTCGGGCGACTATTTCTACATGCACTTCGATGACGAAGCCGCCCGCGCCAGCCCGTTTGGCCAACGCATCGCCCACGGCTACTTTGTGCTGTCGGCCGCAGCCGGCTTGTTTGTCTCGCCCGCACCCGGACCGGTGTTGGCCAACTACGGGCTGGATGCGCTGCGCTTTGTCAAACCGGTGTTCATCGGCGACACCATCCAGGCCCGCTTGACCTGCAAACGCAAGACCGACCGCAACAAGCGCGACGCCCAAGGCCACGGCCAGGGCGTGGTGGCCTGGGACGTGGAGGTCAGCAACCAGCGGGGTGAACTGGTGGCGAGCTACGACATCCTGACGCTGGTGGCCAAGCGCGATTGAGCCGTAGGCCCGAGACGCCAGTGACGGCAGAGCCACCAATGGCCGCCCCAGCGCCGCAAGACCTCGACCTGACCGGTTTTGATTTGCGCGCGCTGCCGCCCGGCTTTCACGACAACCCCTACCCCTGGTACGCCGCGCTGCGCACGCAAAGCCCCGTGCGCGCCATGCCCGACGGCAGCGTGCTGCTGACCCGCTACCGCGATTGCGAGGCGGTGTACCGCGACCCCAAGCTGTTTTGCTCGGACAAAAAAGTCGAGTTCGCGCCCAAGTTTGGCGCCGGCAGCCCGCTGTTTGAGCACCACACCACCAGCCTGGTGTTCAACGACCCGCCATTGCACACGCGGGTGCGCCGCCTGATCGCCGGTGCGCTGACCGTGCGCGCCACTGACGCCGTCGAGCCCAGCCTCACCCGCTGGGTTGATCACCTGCTGGACGGCATGGCCAGCAAGGCTGCCCGGGGCGAGCCGATCGACCTGATCGAAGACTTTGCCTCGGCCATCCCGATCGAGGTGATCGGCAACCTGCTGGGCGTGCCCACTGATGAGCGCGGCCCGCTGCGCGACTGGTCGCTGGCGATCCTGGGCGCACTGGAGCCGCAGCCGGGCGCTGTGCAACTGGCGCGTGGTCACCAAGCCGTGACCGAATTTGTGGCCTGTCTGCGCGGCCTGGTGGCGCAGCGCCGCGCCCAACCGGGTGACCCGGCGCAAGACGTATTGACCCGTCTGATCCAGGGCGAAGGCGTGGGGGATCGCGATCAACGCCTGACCGAGACCGAGCTGCTGCAAAACTGCATCTTCATCCTCAACGCCGGCCACGAGACCACCACCAACCTGATCGGCAACGGCCTGGTGTCGCTGCTGCAGTGGCCCGACCAACGCCAGAATTTGCTGGACCAGCCCGAGCTGATCGGCAGCGCGGTGGAGGAGTTCTTGCGCTTCGAGAGCTCCAACCAACTCGGCAACCGCCTGTCCACTGCCGACGCGGTGCTGGGCGGTGTGCCCTGGCCGGCCGGCACGCGGTTCACGCTGTGCATCGGTGCGGCCAACCGCGACCCGGCGGTGGTGACCAACCCCGACCGGCTCGACATCAGCCGCAGCCCGAACCGCCATCTTGCCTTCGGCTTTGGTGCGCACCAGTGCGTGGGCATGAGCCTGGCGCGGCTGGAGGGTCGGGTGGCGATAGGGCGGTTTTTGCAGCGGTTTCCGGGCTATGCGCTGGCGGGGCCGGTGCAGCGGGGCGGGCGGGTGCGGTTCAGAGGTTATTTGCGGGTGCCATTGACCGGGTTGTGACGATTGCGCTTGGGCGGCAGGTGTCAGGCTCGGTAGTTCGGTCTGCTGCTTCTTGAGCAGCTTCGGCATGTCTGAACGCTATTTCTGCACTTCTTCCATCTCGGTGCGACGCTGACTGCGTTGCCTTGGCCGTGGCGCAGCCAGCCCAAGTTTGCGTCGGCCTGCGCCGCCCGGCGCGGCTCGACATCAGCACGGCTTATGCCGACGAACTTCTGGTGATCAGCCTGGGTGTGACCACAGCGGCGGTTCAAGATCGCCCTAGGGATCACACCCGCCACACCTGGAGCCCGTCCATGCGCATCGCCGTCCCCAAGGAAATCAAGAACCACGAGTACCGGGTCGGCCTGACGCCTGCATCGGTGCGCGAACTGGTGGCGCAGGGGCAAGAGGTCTGGGTGCAGACCGGCGCCGGCGCTGGTATCGGCCTGGACGACGGGCAGTACCGCTCAGCCGGCGCGCAGATCGCCCAGGATGCCACCGAGGTGTATGCGCGCGGTGACCTGCTCATCAAGGTCAAGGAGCCCCAGCCCGCCGAGATCGCGTTGCTGCGCCCTGGTCAGCTGCTGTACGCCTACCTGCACCTGGCGCCCGACGCCCCGCAAACGGCCGCGCTTTTGGCCAGCGGCGCGGTCTGCATCGCTTACGAGACGGTGACCGGCGCGGCCGGCGGCTTGCCGCTGCTGGCGCCGATGAGCGAGGTGGCCGGCCGCATGGCGGTGCAGGCGGGCGCCACGCACCTGGAGAAAAGCAAGGGGGGCCTGGGCGTGCTGCTGGGCGGCGTGCCGGGTGTGGCGCCGGCCCGGGTGGTGATTCTGGGCGCCGGCGTGGTGGGCACCAACGCGCTGCAGATGGCGGTGGGTCTGGGCGCTCAAGTTACCGTGCTGGACCGCAATGTCGACCGCCTGCGCCAGCTCGACCTGGTGTTTGGCAACCGCATCAGCACGCTGTTCTCCACCGCCCACAGCGTCGAGGCCGCGGTACTGGCGGCCGACCTGGTGATCGGCGGTGTGCTGATCCCCGGCGCGTCCGCACCCAAGCTGGTGAGCCGGGCGATGGTGGCGCGCATGAAGCCCGGCGCCGTGGTGGTGGATGTGGCAATCGACCAGGGCGGCTGCTTCGAGACATCCCACGCCACCACCCATGCCGACCCGACTTACCTGGTGGACGGCGTGGTGCACTACTGCGTTGCCAACATGCCGGGCGCGGTGCCGCGTACCTCGACGTTTGCGCTGAACAACGCCACCATCGGCCACGCGCTGACGCTGGCCAGGCTGGGCTGGCGTGATGCGCTGCGCGCCGATCCGCACCTGCGCGCCGGGCTCAACGTGGCGCTGGGCCAGGTCACCTACGCGGCGGTGGCGGCCCAGCATGGCCTGCCGTATGTGCCGGCCGAGCAGTTGATCGGCTGAACCCCAGCGGCGGGGCGCCTGGCGCCGCCGCCACCGCCACCGCCACTCTCAGCCCGGATCGAAGCGGTTGCGCTGCCCGTCGTGCTGCACCCGGCCGCGCCGGCCCAAGAAATCCTGGCGCTGCATCTGGTCCCACAGGCCAGCATCCGGCGCGGTGTTGGCGATGAAGCGTGTGCCGTCGTCCAGCCGGGCTATCACCACCGCGCCGTTCGGGCCGTGCCGGTCGTGGGTCACGGTGTAGGTCTCGATCGCGGCCTCGCCCTCGGCCAGCGGCACAAACTTGGGGTGCGGCACCCGGTCCAGTTCGGCCTGCAGCACGGCCGCGTCCTGTGGCTTGAAGGCTTGTGTCGGCCGTTCTGTCGAGTAGATGCCGGCCGAGTGTTTGGTCAGGTAGTTGCCGTTGGCGGTGACCAGGCCAAATTGGCCGGGCGCCGCCCGCAGTCGGGTCATCATCTCGGCGATGCTGTGGGTGACGTAGTTGTTGCCCGGCCCGCCAAAGTAGGGCAGGCCACCCGTCACCGTCAGGCCGCGGGCGTCGTCGGTGGACAAGCCCAGCGCCTGGCAGGCCACGGCCACCGCCGACGCAAAACAGCTGTAGATGTCGAACAGCGCGATGTCGTCCAGCGTGCGGCCGGCCATCGTGAAGGCCTGGCGGAACACCGCCTCCATTGCCGGGGACGAGTGGTAGTCGCGCCGGTCGCTGACATGCCAGTGGTCATGCGCGTCGGCACAGCCGTGCAAGAACACCCACTTGTCGCGTGGGATGTCCAGCTGCCGGGCCCGCGCCACGCTGGTCAGGATCAACGCCGCGCCCTGGTCGATGTAGGCGTTGGCGCTCATCAGCCGGGTGTACGGGAAGGCGATCAACGGGTTGTCTGCCGCCGGCTGGGCAATCTGCGCCGCGCTGTACCCGGCGCGCCGGTCGGCCAGCGGGTTGGTGGCGGCCACTGCGGCAAACCGCGCCAGCAGCTCGCCCATCGCCGCCTGGTGCGCGTCGATGCTGCGGCCCAGCGCGCCGCGGATCGCGTTCTCGAACATCGGGTACATCGTGATCGCGGCACGGGCGCCGTGCCGGTCTTCCACCTCGGACCAGCCACGCCGCGCCACGCCCCAGGATTCGGCCGTACCGCCCGGGTCCTCGTCCCAGACCAGCGGCGTTGCTGCCCGTTGTGCGGCCTTTTGCGTGGCCAGCGCCTCGGCGCCCACCACCAGCGCCGCACTGATCTCGCCGCGGGTCACCGCTTCGCTGAGACGGTTGATGCACCACTGCGGCATGTTGCCGCCGGGCTGGGTGTAGACCAACTGCCGTGCCTGGCTGGCACCGATGCGCCGTGCCAGCGACAGCGGCGGGTTGGCGTAGCGGCCAAACGGACAGGCAAATCGGGGGCTGGTGTCGGCAAACAGCCGAATCACCGCGATGCTGTCGAGCGACTGCAACAGCGCCGCGCCGGCACCGCTGTCGTTTGCGGCGCGCAGTGCGGCTTGCGCCATCAGGTCCAGCGGCGCCAGCGCAGCACGCGGGTCGGGCTCTCGTTGGGTGATCTGGCCGCAGCCCACCAGCACGGGGCAGCGGTCGTCGGGCAGGGCCTGGGACATGGTCAGGCTTATCGGCCAGTCCAGCGCGGTGCGCGCTTCTCGATGAAGGCGCGCGGGCCTTCCTGGTAGTCTTCGCTGGCCATCACCTGCTGCTGGGCCACGGCCGACATGGCCTGCAGCTCGGCATCGGACAAATCCAGCGCCTGGCGTGTCACGCCCAGGCTGGCCCGCACCGCCACCGGGGCGTTGACGGTGATGCGCGCAGCCAGTGCCTTGGCCGCTGCCAGCAACTGGTCAACCGCCGCCAGCTGGTTGACCATGCCGAGCTGGTGGGCGCGCTCGGCACTGATCGGCTCACCGGTCAGGATCATCTCGCGGGCAATGGCTGGCGGCAGGGCGCGTGGCAGCCGGTACAGGCCGCCGGCCGACGCAACAAGCCCGCGCTTGACCTCGGGCAAGCCAAAACGCGCACCCGGCACTGCGACGACCAAGTCGCAAGCCAGCACGATCTCGCAACCCCCGGCCAGCGCCGGGCCGTTGACGGCGGCGATCCAGGGCTTGGTTCGGCTGGCATGCACAAAACCGGCAAAGCCGCTGCGCTCGGTGCGCAACTCGGCGCCCCGGCCGCTGGACACGGCTTTCAGGTCAGCGCCGGCACAAAACGCCTCGCTGCCCACGCCGGTCAGGATCACGACCCAGACGCTGTCGTCAGCCTCGGTCTGGTCGATCGCGGCCTGCAGGCCGGCCGCCACCTCGCCATTGACAGCATTGCGCGCTGCCGGCCGGTTCAGGGTGACCAGGGCGATGTGGTCAGGCAGCAGTTCGACCAGGACGGCCGGGGGGGACAGGTCGGACATGAGCGGCTCCAATCAGGATGAGGCCTCGATGCTAGCCAGCCGCCAGCGCGCCGGCCATCGTCGGATTGGACTAGTGAAGGCGCTGAAGTCAGCGCACCACCAACCGCGCCGCCCCCGCCGGCTGCGCCGACATCGCCGCGCCGATCTGGCCGATCACTGCCGCCGCGTCAAAGCCGTGGCGCTGGAAGATGGCAATCACCTCGGCCACCGCCGCCGCATCACAGGACACCAGCAGGCCGCCACTGGTCTGCGGGTCGGTCAGCAGCGCCTTGTCTTCGGCCGCAAAGTGGGCGGGCAGGCTGATCTCGGCGCCGTAGCCGTCCCAGTTGCGGGCCGACGCGCCGGTCACGAAACCCTGGCCGGCCAGGGTACGCACACCCGCCAGCAAGGGCACGGTGGGCCAGTCGATCTGCACCTGGCATTTGGCACCGCGTGCCAGCTCCAGCGCATGGCCGGCCAGACCGAACCCGGTCACGTCGGTCAGCGCATGCACGCCGTCCAGCGCTGCCAAGTCGGGGCCGGGGGTGTTGAGCTTGGTGGTCACAGCGATCATTTCGGCGTAGCCGGCGTCGCCCAATTGTTCTTTCTTGAGCGCTGCCGACATCACGCCCACGCCCAGCGGCTTGCCCAGCACCAACACGTCGCCGGGCTTGGCGTCGGCATTGCGTTTAACGCGTTTGGGGTGGATCAAACCCAGGGCGACCAGGCCGTAAATCGCCTCGACCGAGTCAATGGTGTGGCCGCCGGCAATCGGGATGCCGGCCGCCCGGCAGATCGACGCACCACCCTCCAGCACCCGGCCGATGGTCTGGGTGGACAGCACGTTGATCGGCATGCCCACCAGCGCCAGCGCCAGGATCGGCCGGCCGCCCATGGCGTAGACATCGCTGATCGCGTTGGTGGCGGCGATGCGGCCAAAGTCGAACGGGTCATCGACGATCGGCATGAAAAAGTCGGTGGTGGCGATGATCGCCTGCTCGTCATTGAGCTGGTAGACCGCAGCGTCGTCGGCGGTTTCGATGCCGACCAGCAGCTCTTTGGGGATCGGCATGCCGGCCGTGCCCTTCAAGATCTCGGCCAGCACGCCGGGTGCGATCTTGCAGCCGCAGCCGCCGCCGTGGGACAGCGAGGTCAGGCGGGGCTCATGCAGCGGGGTGGTGGCGGTGCTGTCGGCGGTGGGGGTCATGGGGCGGTCTCGGTAGGGGGTGGGGCGACGGGCGCCGGCAGGGGCGTCAACGGGGGTGCGAACGGGGCGTCAACGGGGTTATCAACGGGGTTGCCAACGGGGTTACCAACGGACCTGCCAGCAGGGCTGCCAGCAAATCCAGCAAGGTCTGCCGCTCGTGGTCAGGGTGGAACAGCGGCGCACGCGCGGCGCATTGCGCTTGCAGGGCCGGCAGCATAGCGGGATCGTCGCGGGCCTGTGCCAGCAGGGTGGCCAGCCCGGCGGCGTCGCCCCAGTCGAAGACGCCGCGGTAGCCGTCGCCCAGCAGGCCCAGGTTGCCGGCGATGCGGGACGCCAGCACGGGTGTGCCGGCGGTCAGCGCCTCGATCACCACGTGCGCGCCGCCCTCCATCTGGCTGGCGTGCACCAGCACATGGGCGGCCTGGATGCGGGCGCGGGTGGCGGCGTGGGGCAGGGCGCCCAGCCAGCGGTAGTTGGGCTGGCCGTCCGTCAGCGCCCGGGCCTCAGTGCCCAGCGCGGGGTCCAGGTCGCCACCAATGTGGTCGAGCAGGATGTCGGGGCGTGCGGCCAGCCGGCGGGCGGCCTCGAAGTAGGTGCGGGGCGACTTTTCGTCGCGCAAATGGCCCACCATCAGGGCCCGCAGGTGCCGGCCGGTTTTGGGCAGGGTGCGGCGGGTGGGGCTGGACTGCAGGCAGACGGTGGTCTTGGCCTGGTGCTCGGCCGGCAGGGCGGCGGCGCCCAGCTCGTTCAGCACCACCAGACGGTCGGCCAGCTGCAGCGAGCGCTGGGCGATCGGGTCGGTCTGGATGTCGCGGTACAGGTCGGTGCCGGTCAGCACCAGCACCAAAGGCCGGGTCGGGTGGCGTGTGCGCCAGGCCAGCACCGACGCCGCAGACCGCCGGGCATGCAGCGCGATCATCAGGTCGGGATCGACCCCAGCGGCTGTCGCTGGCCCGGCGCCGGGCCAGGCAGCCGCCACCTGCACCTGATAATCATGGGCCAGCAAGCGCGACCAGCGCCGCGCCGTCTGCCAGTTGCCGTTGTTGCTGGCCGCCAGGGCGGGGGTGACGAGGACGATGCCGGGCTTTTTCACGCTGCGAGGTTACCCCGAATGAATCCAGCATCGACCACCGGCCAGGGCCTGCGCACTGCAGACGCCGACGCGTTGGGCCTGGCCCTGCAGGCCAGCCGGCGCGACACGCTGGCCCTGTTTGCGCTGGCGGTGGCGGCCACGGCAGGCCAGGTACCCCAGCGCGCCGAGCTGAACCCGCCGCTGTGGGAACTGGGCCACATCGGCTGGTTCCAGACCTGGTGGCTGGGCCGCAACCCGGCGCGGTGGCAAGGCTGGCGCGCCGACCCTGACCAAGCGCGGCCACCCAGCGCGGGGGATGCGCTGTATGACTCCAGCCGGGTGGCGCACGACAGCCGCTGGTCTTTGCCGCTGCCCGATGCACAAACCACCCGGCAGGTGCTGGCCGAGCAACTCGACCAGACCTTGGCGCTGCTGCGCCAGGCGCCCGCCAGCGACGACGGGCTGTATTTTTTCCGCCTGGCGCTGCTGCACGAGGACATGCACCACGAGGCGGCGCTGACCACCGCGCAGTCGTTGGGCTGGCCCATGGACGACCCGCGCTGGCAGCCGCAGCCACTGGACGCTGCCAACCCGCCGCTGCAGATCGACGCCGGCAGCCTGCGCGCGGGTGATGCCGGCCCGGGTTTTGCGTTCGACAACGAATGCGGGCCGCACACCGCGCCGCTGCCGGCGTTTCAGATCGACAGCCGGGTGCAACGCTGGGCCGATTACCTGCCGTTTGTCGAGGCCGGCGGCTACCAGGACGCCCGCTGGTGGACCGACGACGGCCGCGCCTGGCTGGCGCAGCAGGCCGCAGCCGACCAGCCGCTGCCGCGCTATTTGCGGCGCGCCGGCAACAGTGCCTGGCAGCAGCAACACGCTGGCCGCTGGCGGGCGCTGGACCCGGCCTTGCCGGCCTGCCACCTCAGCAGCTACGAGGCCGAAGCCTGGTGCGCCTGGGCCGGGCGCCGTTTGCCGACCGAGGCCGAATGGCAACATGCGGCCACCCAGCAGGCGGTGGACTTTGACTGGGGCGCCGTCTGGGAATGGACCGCCAGCGCGTTTTTGCCGTACCCAGGGTTTGTCGCCCACCCCTACCGCGACTACTCCCAGCCCTGGTTTGGCAGCCACCGGGTGCTGCGCGGCGCGTCATTTGCCACCCAGCCGCGGCTTCACCATCCGCAGTACCGCAACTTCTTCACGCCCGCGCGCAACGACATCTTTGCGGGCTTCCGCAGTTGCCAGCGCTGACCGCCTGCTGCGGGGCAGGGTGACTCCAGCCTGGCGCGGGCAGCCGCCGGCCGCATCGGTTCCAATACCGTCTGAGGCGAAACAGCGGGCGGCCTGCAGACCGGTTGCCCGCCTCGCCAAACTTCCCTGGAGCCTGACCGATGTTGAGCTTGACCCCCGTCCGTAGCCTGAAGACCGCGCTGTTGGGTGTGGTGCTGGCTTTTGCCACGCTGTCGCAGGCCCAGCAGGTGTTGCGCATCACCGCGATCCCCGACGAATCACCCACCGAACTGGCCCGCAAGGCAGCACCCCTGGTCAAATACCTGGAGGGCAAGCTGGGCATGAAGGTCGAGTTCACGCCGGTCACCGACTACGCCGCAGCGGTCGAGACCCTGGTCAACAAGAAAGTGGACCTGGCCTGGTTTGGCGGCTTCACCTTTGTGCAGGCCAACGTGCGCTCGGGCGGTCGGGTGATCCCGCTGGTGCAGCGCGAGGAGGACGAGCGCTTCCGCTCGGTCTTCATCAGCAGTGACCCCGGCATCACCAAACTGGCCGACCTGAAGGGCAAGGACGTGAGTTTCGGGTCGCAAAGCTCGACCTCGGGTCATTTGATGCCGCGCAGCTACCTGCTGCAGGCCGGTGTTGACCCGGACAAGGATTTGAAGCGCGTGGCCTACAGCGGTGCCCACGACGCCACCATCGCGGCGGTGGCGTCAGGCAAGGTGGTGGCGGGTGCACTCAACATCTCGGTCTGGGACAAGTTTGTCGCCGACAAGAAGGTCGACACCAGCAAGGTGCACGTGTTCTTCACCACCCCGCCGTACTTTGATTACAACTGGACGGTGCATGCCGACATGCCCGCCGCACTGCGCGACAAGCTGAGCGCGGCGTTTTTGAGCTTGAGCCGCGACAGCACCGAAGGCAAAGAGGTGCTGGACCTGCAGCGCGCCACCCGTTTTGTGCCCACCAAGGCCGAAAACTACAAGGGCATCGAGACGGCGGCCCGCAGTGCCGGCCTGCTCTGAGCGCACCGACCGTCAAGCCAGATTGCCGACCAGGCGGCTGATGTGAAGATCGAGTTGAATGCCGTGACCGCGCGCCATCCGGCAGCGCGCCCTGGCGCTGCAGCGGCCTTGCAGCGCCTGAACCTGACGGTGGCGCACGGCGAGCAGGTGGCGGTGATCGGCCCGTCGGGTGCTGGCAAGACCAGCCTGCTGCAGGTGCTGGCCTGCGCGCTGCCGCCAGATGCCGGCCAGCTGATGCTGGACGGTGCCGCGCCCTGGTCGTTGCCGCGCCGCGCCTTGCAGCGCCTGCGCGGCCGCCTGTTCCTGGCGCCGCAGGTGCCGCCATTGCCACCGCGCCAGCGGGTGGTCACCGCCGTGCTGGCGGGCGGCTTGCCGGCGATGGGGCTGTGGGCCAGCCTGCGCTCGCTGGTCTACCCGACCGACCTGGGCGCCGCATTTGCCGCGCTGCAGCGTTTTGATCTGGGTGACAAGCTGTTTGACCGGGTGGACCGGCTGTCGGGCGGTGAGCGTCAGCGGGTCGGCTTGGCCCGCGCGTTGCTGGCACCGGCCACGCTCTGGCTGATCGATGAGCCGTTGTCGGCGCTGGACCCGGCGCGTGCACGCCAGGCGATCGACACGCTGGTGGGCGCAGCCGCCGAGCAGGGCATCACGCTGGTGGCCACGTTGCACCAGGTGGACGCGGCGCTGGCAAGCTTTCCCCGCATCGTCGGCATGCGTGACGGCGCGCTGGTGTTCGATCTGCCGGCGGGCCAGGTCACACCCGACATGCTGTCCCGGCTGTACGCCCAGCATGAACTTGAGCTCCACGGCGCCGCACCGGGTTTGGCCGACGAGGCGGCGCTGGCCGCCGTCCCGCCCGGGCCGCGGGTGGCGATGCAGTGCCGGTGAGCACACCCGCCGGGCGGCCGGCCACGGCGTCCCGCCAGCCACCAGCGCGCGACCCGGCCTGGCTGGGTCGGGTGTTCTGGACCACGGCCGCCCTGGTGCTGCTGTGGCCGCTGATGGTGACCACCGAATTCAGGCCCTGGGTCCTGCTGGCGCCGGACAGCCTGCGCTCGGGCGGCAGCTTTCTGGCCAGCTTTTTTCCGCCGGCGCATGGCGCGGATTTTTTGGCGATGGTGGCGCGCGAGACCTGGCGCACGGTGGCGATGGCCACCGCCGGCATCACGCTGGCGCTGCTGCTGGCGCTGCCGCTGACCTTGCTGACCACCCGCGCGCTGTCGGTGTCGGCGCTGTCGGGCCGCATGGCGCGCGGCCCGTTCTGGCTGCGCCAGGTGCTGAAATGGCTGCTGATCGTGCTGCGCAGCATCCCCGAGCTGGTCTGGGCGCTGGTTTTCGTGCGGGTGGTCGGCTTGGGGCCGACGGCCGGCGTGCTGGCGATTGCCCTGACCTACGGCGGCATGCTGGGCAAGGTCTACGGCGAGATCCTGGAGAGCGGCGAGACCGCACCTACTGAGGCACTGCTGCGCAACGGCAGCGGCCGGCTGCAGGCCTTTGGCTACGCCTTGCTGCCGCAAAACGCGGCCGAGCTGGCGTCCTACACCGTCTACCGTTGGGAATGCGCGATCCGCTCGTCGGTGGTGCTGGGTTTTGTCGGGGCCGGTGGGCTGGGCCAGCAGCTCGACAGTGCGATGAAGATGTTCAACGGTGGTGAGGTGGTGACGATGTTGGCGGTGTTTGTCGCGCTGGTGGCGCTGGCCGACCGCTGCAGCGCCGGCCTGCGCCGGGCGCTGGGATGATCGGCATGGCTTCAACCCCGTCCCGCGGCGGCCAGCCCCCACCGCGGCCGTTGCCCGCCGGCAGCAAGACCACGGTCTTTTTGCTCGGCCTGGCGCTGCTGGTTGCCGCCAGCTTTGGTTCACTGGACCTGCAGTGGGCGCAGTTTTTGTCGCTGGACGCGGTGCGCAGCATGGGCCGGTTTTTGGCGGAGTTTTTCCCGCCCGACCTGAGCCCGGCTTTCTTGCGCAAGGTGCTGGCCGGCACGCTGGAGACCCTGGCGATGTCGGTGCTGGGCACGCTGCTCGCGGCCTGTGCCGGCCTGCTGCTCGCGGTGCCCGCCAGCGCCGCGCCAGCGCCCGGCCAGACCGCCGGCTTGCCGGCCCGGCGCGCGGTGCGCAGCGCGGTGCGCTGGTTGTTCAATGTGCTGCGTGCGGTGCCCGAGCTGGTCTGGGCCGCGCTGTTGCTGGTCTCGGCCGGTCTGGGGCCGATGGCCGGCACGCTGGCGTTGGCGCTGCACACCAGCGGCGTGCTGGGACGGTTGTTTGCCGAGGCGCTGGAAAACGCACCGCCCGGCCCGGCCCAGGCCTTGCGCGCCCAGGGTGTGACGGGTTTGCGGGTGCTGTGTTACGCCACGCTGCCGCAGGTCTTGCCGCAGCTGATGAGCTATGCGCTGTACCGCTGGGAGAACAACATCCGCGCCGCCGCCATCCTGGGCGTGGTCGGCGCGGGTGGCCTGGGCCAGTTGCTGGCCTTCCACCTGGGTCTGTTCCAGATGGGCGAGACCAGCTCG
>JBKJKU010000222.1:0-5246 GCA_046597355.1 Aquabacterium sp. | reverse complement strand
ATATGGACCGCTTGCTCAAAAACGTGGACGCGCCGGCAGTCGGCACCAAACCAAAGGACGATCCGGCATGATTGAGCTGCGCATACAGCCACGATGGACCCTTGCCCTAGCATTCTTTGCGCTCGCAAACCTCTCTGGGTGTGCCACGAAGACGCCGATGGATTACAACGCGTTTCAGCGCTCCAAGCCTGCGACGTTACTGGTGATGCCGCCGGTCAACGACTCCCCAGATGTAAAGGCCACGCCGGGCGTCTGGGCACAGGCGACCCTGCCTCTGGCTGAAGCCGGCTACTACGTGCTGCCAGCTGCTCTGGTCGACGAAACGTTCCAGCAAAACGGCGTCACCACTGCGCACGACGCCTCCCAGATTCCATACGAGAAGCTAAGGGAGTTCTTCGGTGCGGATGCAGCCGTCTACATCAGAGTCAAGAAATACGGCACTAGTTATGCCGTCGTTCTCAGCGACACGCGTGTGGAGCTTGACGCCAAAATCGTTGACTTGCGTACGGGTGTGCAGTTGTGGGAGGGCACAGCGGTGGCCAGTTCCACCGAGCAACAGCAACAACAAGGCGGGCTCGCAGCGCTGCTAATAGTGGCCATCATTAATCAAGTGGTGGGCACCGCAACAGACGCCGCGTTCAACTACGCCGCCATCGCCGACGCACGACTTTTCGGAGTGCCACGATTCAATGGCGTGTTGCCCGGGCCGCGGTCCAAGCTCTACGGGCTGCCAATCCCGGCGCGTTGACGAAGCCATGAGACCCCCGCCCTGACCGTATGCACGAGACTGTTGCCCAGGTCGTCCGGCGGGCGAATGGCCGTCGGAGAGCTGTCGTGATTGTGACGACCCGTTCCTCAAGGCCGCTCCCGTCAGGGCTGCTGATGCCCTCCCATAGCGATGGGCTCCTGCTGGTTCCGGAGGTACCTGGTTGTCCGTCGCTCGCTAAAGTGCTGATGGTTGCTCGATCGTGGCTTTCTTAAACCACGGAAACGTTGCAAGCGGCACGGCATCCTCGCTGAGCAAAGGCCAGAAGCGGTGCGTGGATACGTTGGTGACTTCAGCGCAGAAGCCGGCCATCCCGACTTTCCCGCTTACCCAACCCCAGCTTGGCTGCTAGCCTGCGCCGATCGCGACAACGCCAAGGCCCCTGCCGATGCACACCCTGGACGACACCAGCGTACTGATCCCCGACGTGTTCGAGGTCCACGCCCACACCCAGCCCGACAAGGAGGCGGTGGTGTGTGGTGCCGTGCGCCGCTGCTGGGGCGACTTCAATGCCAACATCAACCGGGTGGCCAATGCGCTGGCGCAGCGGGGCATCGGCCCGGGCTGCCAGGTGGCGGTGCTGATGGGCAATGCGGTGGAGATGCTGGAGGTGGTGTTTGGCATCGTCAAGGCCGGTGCCTGCGTGGTGCCGCTCTCAGGCCTGCTGACCGGCGAGCAGCTGGCCACGTTGATCGACGACAGCGATGCGGTGATGCTGTTTGCCACGCCGGACTTCAGCGCCCGGCTGGGCGAGCACCGGGCAGCCTGCCCAAAGCTGCGGCCTGATGGCTGCATCTCGGTGTTCCACACGCTGCCGGGCTGGCAGCCCTTCGAGACATTCCTCGCCCATCCCGACAGCCGAGGCACCCAAACCCCACTCGCCAACTGCCACGCCAGCCTGCCGTTCAACATCATTTACAGCTCGGGTACCACTGGTTTGCCCAAAGGCATCGTGCAGACCCACCGGGTGCGCACCCATTGGGCGATGTTCACCGCGCTGGAGCAGGGTTTTTCCGAGCACAGCCGGGCGCTGACCACCACCGCGCTCTACTCCAACGGCACCTGGCTGGTGATGCTGCCGGCGCTGTTTTTGGGCGGCACCTGCGTGGTGATGCCGGCCTTCGACCCCGGCGAGTTCCTGGCGACGGTGCAGCGCGAGCGCATCAGCCACAGCTTCATGGTGCCGGCGCAGTTCTTGATGGTGCTGTCGCAGCCCAACTTCGACAGTTTCGACACCTCGTCGCTGCACAACCTGCTGTGCGCCGGATCGCCGCTGCGGCGCGACACCAAGCGCGAGGTGCTGCGTCGCTTTGGCAACAAGCTGACCGAGTTGTACGGCTTTTCCGAAGGTTTTGCCGCGATGCTCAAGCCGCACCAGCATGCCGAGCGCTTCGACAGCGTGGGCCGGCCGGCGCTGGGCTTCGAGGCCCGAATCCTGGACGACGCCGGCAAGGTGCTGCCGCCGGGCGAGCTGGGCGAGATCGCCGGTTATGGCGCCGGCATCATGTCGGGTTACCACCGCCGGCCCGAGCAGACGGCAGCCCTGGTCTGGCGCGACGAGCGCGGCCGCAGCTTCATCCGCTCGGGCGACCTGGGCCGGATCGACGCGCAGGGCTTCATCACCCTGGTCGACCGCAAGAAGGACATGATCATCTCGGGTGGGTTCAACGTGTTCCCGACCGATATCGAGGCGGTGGTGGGCCAGCACCCGGACGTGCTGGACGTCACCGTGATCGGCATCCCGCACGACAAATGGGGCGAGACCGTGCTGGCTCTGGTGATCCGCCGGCCCGGCGCCAGCCCCGACGCCGAGGTGTTGATGGCCTGGGCCAATCAGCGGCTGGCGCGCCACCAGCGGCTGGCCACGCTGGAGTTTTGCGACGAGTTTCCGCGCAACGCCCTGGGCAAAGTGCTCAAGCGCCTGCTGCGCGAGCCCTATTGGGCCGCGGCAGGCCGGGTGATGTGAGCCGGCGGCTGGTGGGCAAGCGCTCGACGCTGCAACCATCGGGCTAGATACCGCATTGCCGCATACCCGCTGGTCCGCAGGCGGCAACTCGGGTAGCGTCGCCTGCGCTCCCGTCCATCCTTTTCAAGTTCCGTTTGCCTTTACTTTTGTCAGGCCCGCCGCAGATGCCGTCGTCTTCCCGCAAGATCTGCCGCCAGCAGGGCAGCCGCCAACCGCCGCCCGACCCCGTGCTGCCCGGCCAAACGCTGCCGATGGCCGACAAGCGCAATCGGGTGATGTGGCTCAACAACGACCGGGTCTTCTACGCCGGCCTGCTGGGCCAGGTCAGTCTGCGCACGATGGGCGGCTGGCTGGTCTATGCCTCGCTGGGTGCGCCGATCCGGATCGCCTTGGGCGATGCCGCAGCGCCCGGCAACGACGACGCCGCCCGCTGGCACAGCACCGATCTGGCGGTGGTGCCGCCGTACCAGCCGCACCGCGTGGCCTGTGATGCACGGTTGATCTGCAGCATCACGATCGAGCCTGAAACGGTGGAGGAGACCGCCTTGCCAGCCTTCATGCAACGCCACGTCGGCGCGGTGCCGGCAGATGACGCTGACGCGGCGGCGGTGCTGCAGCGGGTGCGTGCGGCGCATGCCTGGCTGCGTGAGCCGGGCAGCGGCGTCGACCTGTCCACCGCCGATGTGGATGAGCGCTGCTTTGGCCATCGCCTGGCGCCGCGCCAGATCGACGCCCGCATCCACCGGGTGCTGGAGGACATCCGCAACGACCCGGCCCGCAGCACCACGGCGCAAGACTGCGCGGCGGCGGCCGGGTTGTCCTTCTCGCGGTTTTTGCACCTGTTCAAAGACGAGGTGGGCACACCGTTTCGCAGCCTGCGCACCTGGAAACGGGCCCGCAGCCTGCTGCACCATGTCACCCGGGGCGCCAATCTGGTGCATGTGGCGCTGGACACCGGCTACCCCGACTCCACCCACTTCAGCCACTCGATCCGCCATGTCTACGGCTTGAAGCCGCGTGACTTGTTTGCCGGATCGCGGGCGCTGACCGTGCTGGGCGACAGCCCGGCCGCGCGCGCCGCAGCCCGGGCCGAAGCCTGGCGCTAGGCCCGGCCTGCCGCCAGGCGGGCTGGCGGCCACAGCCCGCACCGGCCCTGCACTGGCCCAGCACCGCACCGCACCGCACCGCACCGCGCCTCGGCACCGCCGGTCACACTGCGCGCCATTGGCGCTGGAGCAATACGCTGCTCGCCCGATCAACCGGCGGCCCCCGGCGCCGCGGTTTCGGTGCAGGTTTGCCATGCTGTAATCCGGCGGTCACACCCCACCAAAGCTTGACCTGCAACAGCAGCCCGGAGGCGGGTCCGGCCCTGTAATGGCGGTTTGCTGGCCCCGGCCCGGCGCCACGGCGTGCCGGCTACCAGGCCGGCGCGGGCCAGGAGCTTTACACATGACCGAATCTAAAAATAGGCAGGGCGACGGCGACGCCGAGGGCGAGGGCGAGGGCAAGGTCGAGAACACCGGTGACAAGCCCGCAGTGGCGGGGGCGGGGGCAGTTGCCGCGCCCCGCCCAGGCCCTTTGACCGATGCCCGGGGCGGGCTGAAGTTGGTGGTGGACGGCACGCGCCACATCACCGGCCTGGTCGAGGCGCTGCACGGCCAGATCTTGCGGGTGGCGCCACCGCTGCGCCGCCGCAGTGCGGCCGAGCCCGCGCGCCGAGGCCTGCATGTCCACGACACCGACGGCCTGCCACGCACCCGCGGCCTGACCGGGCTGATCTACCGCAGCATCCAGGGCAGCGCCCGGTTGGTGGGTGACGGCCTGGACGGCCTGCTGGCGCCTTTCGACAACGCTCTGGCGTCAGCCGCTGGCGCCGGCCCCGCCGCACCGCGGCGCGACGCCCTGGTGGCCGCGCTCAATGGCGTGCTGGGCGACCACCTGCTGCGCAGCGGCAATCCGCTGGCCATCCCGATGCAGTTGCGCCAGCACGGCCAGCGCCTGGACGCGGCAGCGCTCGGCCCGGATGCACCCCGCCGCGTGCTGCTGCTGGTGCACGGCCTGTGCATGAGCGACGGCAGCTGGCAGCGCAACGGCCATGACCACGGTGCACTGCTGGGCCAGGCGTTGGGCGCGGCGCCGGTGTACGCCTGGTACAACTCGGGCCGCCACATCTCTGAAAACGGCCGCGACCTGGCCGATGCCCTGGAGCAACTGCTGGCCGATTGGCCGGTGCCCCTGGATGAGCTGATGATCATCGGCCACAGCATGGGCGGTCTGGTGGCGCGCAGTGCGGTGCACCAGGCTGCGCTGCTGGGCCAGCAGTGGCCGCAACGGCTCAAGAAACTGGTGTTCCTGGGCTCGCCGCACCACGGCGCGCCGCTGGAGCGCGCCGGCAACTGGCTGCACCGGGTGAACGGCGCCACATAGGGGCTCAGGTCCATCACCCGGTGCAGCCAGTTGCCGGCGCGCTCCAGCGGCGCGCCGTGGGGCGGCGAGCCCAGGAACACCAGTTTC
>JBKJKU010000217.1:0-4097 GCA_046597355.1 Aquabacterium sp. | reverse complement strand
CGGGCCGCCGGGGCCGTAGACGTTGAGCGCAGTCTGCGCGTGAACCGTCACGGCAAAGCCCGACGCGGCAAGCGCGAGGATCGCGAGTGTCTTGGTGTTACGCAACATGCTTATTTCCTTATGAAGGTGAGAAAATAGAATAGGGTTGCCGACCGCACCGCGGCAGCAGCCGAAGTCGGTTCGTGGTGTAGGCCGGCGCCGCGCCTCAGCGCGGCCCGAAGATGCGCGCCAGTTCGGCGTCCGGCGCACCCTGGCGCATCTGGACCGCGCCCTTGTCGTCTTTCCAGACCAGAGCCGGCGTCGCCTGCAGCCCATAGGACGCCATCAGGGCGGCGTTCGCATCGAGCTGGGCGGCAAGGTCGGCCGGAACCACCGCCAGCGGCTTCAGGCTGTCGTCGCCCAGGGGCTTCGGCCGCCCGCTGGCCAGTGCCTTTGCAATCGATGCGACGTTCGCGCGCTCATGCGCATCCAGCGCGGCGGCCGGGTTCTTGTCACCCAGCAACGCAGCCGCCTTGCCCGCGCTGGTCGGCGTCAGGATGCCGACCATCACGTGACGCAGTTGCACCTTGCCGGCGTCGACCCACGGCCGTGCGTCGGCCCACAACTTGTTGCAGTACGGGCAGTTGGGGTCGGTGAAGACGTAGACCGTTCGCGGGGCGCTGGCGCGGCCGTCGGCGATCCAGTGGCTTCGCGCCAACCGGTCCCAGGCGGCGTCGGCCATCGGCTTGGCGAGCACCCGGTCGAGCGCGGCGGTCGTGAGGTCCTTGCCTTCGGCGTTCAGCAAAGTCCCGGCGATCACGTGCTTGCCATCGGGCGTCAGGTACAGCGCCAGCGGCTGGGTGCCCCGATGACCCGCGTAAGCGTTGAGGCCGCCGGGCTGCGGCAGGGTGCCGACGATGTCCACGCCCAGCTTTTGCAGGGTCTGCAGCGGCGCGGGCAGTGGCGGGGCGGCGGCCGCCGCCGGTGCCAAGGTCAGGCAGACCGCGGCCGCCAGCGCGACCGCGACGGTGGTGGCGGTCACGGCCGCGGCGGGGGGCAGTTGCAAAAGTCGGTTTAAAGGCTTGGTCATCGGTTCGATCAGCGAGAAGGAAGTGGGGAGCGCGCGGGGCTGGCGCGCAGTTCGGACAGCCGTTGGGCGAGGGTCGCTTCGGACAGCTGGCCGACGCGGGTGTCGACGAGTTGTCCGCGGGCATCGAAGAAGAGGGTGGTCGGCAGGCCGCGGTGGCCGAGGGCCATGCCGGTTCGGTGCTGCGGGTCGAGCAGCACGTTGGCCAGTGTTTTCAGGCGGAATCGATCGAGAAACGCAGCCACGTCCTGCTGGGTCTCGCCCTGGTTGACGAAGACGACATGGATGTCGGGGTTGGCGGCCTGCGCCTGCTCCAGCACCGGCATCTCGCGCTGGCACGGCGGGCACCAGGTGGCCCAGAGGTTGATCACGGTGGGCTTGCCGCTGAACCCGGTCAGTGCCATTGGCTGGCCGTCCAGGGTGCTCAGTTGGAGCGCCGGCATTGCTATCGGCGCCGGCGCGAACACCAGCATGGCGACGCTGGCGAGCAGCATGACCGCACCCGCCGTCACTGAGGCCGCCAGCACCGGCTTGCGCAGTGCGCGCTGCGCACGGCTGCGGTACAGGCCGACCGCGAACGCCGCCGCCACGCCCGCGGCAGGCTCCCAGCCGCCGTCCCGGATGTCGAGGATGTCCAGCGGGGCGGCGAAATACAGTTCGCGCCACTGCCACACGAACGCCAGGCGCGCCGCCAGCAGGCTGACCAGCAGCATCCGCGTCAGCGCCGGTTCGGCATCGACGCCGGCCCGTCGAGCGAGCAGCCCGCCGACGAGGCCACCCAGGCCGATCGCAGCCAATGTCAGCAGCAGCGAATACGGCAGCGCGAGCGGACCGATCTGGAGGGACTGGTTCATGTCGGCGCTTTCATGCCGCTCTCGCGAGGCCCAAGCTGCCGCTGCAAGAACTGCTCGACCGTGAACTCGCCGACCAGCCGGGCGTTTCGCCGCTCGCGTCCGGCGGCATCAAACAGCATCACGGTCGGCGGTCCGATCACCTGGTGGCTGCGCATCAGTTCTCGATGGCGCGTGTCGTTTGCGGTCACGTCGGCGCGGAGCAGCAGCACGCCGACGAGCGAGCGCTGCACGCGCGGATCGCCGAAGACTTCTTTCTCGATCACCTTGCAGGAGACGCACCAGTCGGCATAGAAATCGACCAGGGTAGGCTGACCCGCCGCGCGCGCGGTGGCGAGCCGGGCCTGGAGTTCGGGTTCACTGGCGATGGGTTCGAATCGCAAGCTCGTGGTCTGCGCAGTGACCGCCGCCGACGCGGGGGCGACCGCCAAGGGCCGCCAGGGGTTCACCGCACCGCCGGCCGCGCCGAGAACCATCGCGCTGCCCCAGAGGCCGGCCAGTACCGCCAGCGTGCGGGTCGCCAGCCGGTTCGGCGATCCGTCAGCGGCAACGCCCACGGCGCTGCGCGAAGCCGCATGCAGCAGCGTCACCGCAAGCGCCAGCAGCAGCGCACCCCACATCAGCAATGCAAGCGGCGCGGGCACGACGCGCTCGAACATCCACACCGCCGTGCCGAGCAGCACGAAGCCGAGCGTGGCCGTCACGCGGTTCATCCACGGGCCGGGTTTCGGCAGGAACCGTGCGCCCAGGGTGCCCGCAATCACCAGCGGTGTGCCCATGCCCAGTCCCAGCGCCAGCAGCAGCAGGGCGCCCTGCACCACGTTGCCGCTCTGGGCGATGTAGAGCAGCGCACCGGCCAGCGGCGCGGTCATGCAGGGGCCGACGAGCAGCGCCGACAGCACGCCCACGGCCGCCGCGCCGGGCAGCGACCCGCCGCGCTGGCTGCGGCTCGCGCCGTCAAGCCGCTCGCGCAGCCGGGCTGGCAATTGCAGCGTGAAGACGCCGAACGTGCCGAGTGCGAGGACGACGTAGACGCCGCCCAGCACGAGCATCGTCCAGCGGTTCTGCAGCATCGCTTGGAGGTTCGCACCCGCCAGCGCTGCCGCCACGCCGAGAGCGGAATAGGTCAGCGCCATCGGCAGCACGAAGGCCATCGACAGCGCCAACGCGCGCCGCGGCGGTGGCCGGCTGCCGATGACGATGCCCGAGACGATGGGCAGCATCGGCAACACGCAGGGCGTGAACGCAAGCGCGATGCCGAGCAAGAAGAACAGCGGCAGTGTCCAGCCGAGCGAGCGTTCGCCGAGCCATTGAGTGATCTGGCTGTCGCTGCCGGAGCGGATGTTCCAACGGCCAGCGGCACTCGATTCTTGCGGCCATGCCGATGTGCCAGTTGATGCTGTGGTGGTGGCGGCCGACGCGACGCCGGCGACCTGGATCGTCTGCGTCTGCGGCGGATAGCAGAGCCCGGCGTCGGCGCAACCCTGCCAGGTCACGTCCAGCGCGGCGGCGTTGGCGGGTGCCACCTTCATCGTCACCGCGTCGTGGTAGACCTCCATCACGCCGAAGTTGGGGTCGTCCTTGCTGGCGCCGGGGGGGAGGTCGGGCTGCAAGCGGCTGCCGGACGGGGACGCCGTGACCACCATGCGATCGCGGTACAGGTAGTAGCCCGGCGCGATGGTCCAGGTCAACTGCAACTGGTCGGCGCCGGACTTCGTCACCGCCAGGCGAAAGGCCTGCTCGGGCTGCAGAAACTCTTCAGCGGCGTGCGCTGGCCAGGTCACGCCCCACAGCAACAGCAACAGCAGCACGGCGAGGGCAGCGCGCAGGCTGCTTCGAAAGCGATCAAGGTTTTCGGGCACGGGATGGCTTAGGAGCGTGATGGGGTGTCACCGGATGACCATCCTTGAACGCACCGATTAACGCAGCGTTAACGCCCCTCACAGCGAGTTGCCGCTCTGACTTTGCGCGCCCAGCCAGCACAATCACGCCATGGACTTGATCTGGTCGTGGGCCGCCCTCTTCGCATCGACGCTGCTGATCGGCGGCTATGAGCTGCGCTTGTGGGCGACGGAGCGACGCAACCCGCAGTCGACAGCGCGCGCCGCGCACGCCGCACTGCGCGAGGAGTGGGTGCGCGCGCTGTCGGGCCAGAGTGGCTCGGAGATCATCGCGGTGCA
>JBKJKU010000384.1:0-32263 GCA_046597355.1 Aquabacterium sp. | reverse complement strand
CTGCACCCGGTGCTCGCCGAACTGCACCGGCTCAGCGTAGCGGTAGGTGGTGCGGTGGGTGATCTCGTAGCAGATGGACATGGTGTTGCGGGCAATGCGGGTGGTGCGGGTGGTGCGGGTGGTGCGGGTGGTGCGGGTGGCGTCGCGCAGATGTCGGGAGCGGTGTCGCTCTGGTGTCGCTCTGGTGTCGCTCTGGTGCTGGTCTGGTGTCGCTGCAGGGCGCAATCACCATCTTCGCGCACCGCGGCAGGATTGTCCGTGCGCTGGCCCACAGCGTGCGGGGCGCAGCACCACCGCGCGGCGGCCGCGTCGGCATCCGGCCGGCGCCATAGCCCGCTGCCGGCTGCCCGCTGCCGGCTGCTGGCCCACAAGACCCGGCGTGCTTGTCCTACGCAGCGTGGCCCGTGCGCGGGCTACGCTGCGCAGTGATCACAAGGCGAGGGAGCCCCGGCCATGAACCCGAAGACACCCGCCAGGCGCATCTTGGCACTGATCATGGCCGCAGGCCTGGCCTGCAGCGCTGCGCTGTCGCAGGGCGTGCCGCCCGGCGCGCCCCGCAATGCGGCACCCGACGCCCTGCGTGCCGGCTTCGAGCGCGCCCGCCAGGCGGCCGCCGCCGACCTGTTCGACCGGCCGCTCTACCTGCAGTCGGTCGAAACCACCGGCCGCATGCAGGGCGACGTCTACTCCCGCACCGACCTGCCGTATGCCGAACTGCGCCAGGTGATGGTCAATGGCGGGGCCTGGTGCGGCGTGCTGCTGCTGCACCTCAACCTGCAGTACTGCCGGGCCTCGGGCGCGGCCGGCCAGGAGATGCTGGACGCCGGCATCGGCCGCAAGTTCGACCAGGCGCTGGACGATCTGTACTGGCTGCGCTTTGGCCTGACCGTTGCCCGCGCCGATGACGACTACCTGCAGGTGGCGCTGCAGTCGCCCACAGGCCCGTTTGGCACCCACGACTACCGCATCGGGGTCGAGGCCGTGCCCGTGGCGGGCGGCGGCGCCATGCTGCACCTGACCTATGCCTATGGCTACGGCAGCGCGGCACGCTGGGCGATGCAGGCCTACCTGGCAACGCTGGGCAGCGACAAGGTCGGCTTTTCGATCACCGGCCGGCAGCCTGACGGCAAGCCGGTGCGGGTGGGCGGCTTGCGCGGCGTGCTGGAGCGCAACACGCTGCGCTACCAGCTGGCAATCGAGGCGTATCTGGCCGCCCAGTCGCTGCCACCGGAGCGCCGGCAGGCGCAGCGCCTGCAGCACTGGTTCAGCGCCACCGAGCGCTATGCACCCCAACTGCATGAAATCGACCGCGAGGCTTACCTGGCAATGAAGCAGCGTCAGGCCGCGCGCCAGCTGTCCCAGGCACCGCCCGGCCGCAGCCCTTGACCCGCGTGCGCCGCCACCCGCGCCGGGGTGACCCTTTGAAAGCCCCCTGAATGGCCCGACGCAACCCGCTCACCGCCTGGAGCCGCCTGATCGGCCGCAACCTGCAGACCCTCGCCCGCAGCAACCTGAAGGCGGGCGTTCGGGCCGCCAAGAAGGTGGTCCGGGCATCGGTCAAGCAAGCCTTGAAGGCGCCGGCCAAGGCGCCGCGGGCAGCGGCCGCCCGGCCTGCCGCCACGCGGGCTGCCAGCCGATCCAGCGGCATGGCCGTGGGCGCCGTGGGTGCGCTGCTGGGTGCCGGTGGTGCGCGGCGGTATGCGCTGTACCGGCCGCCCGGCATCAACCGCGGCGAGCGCCTGCCGCTGCTGGTGATGCTGCACGGCTGCACCCAGGATGCGGCCGGCTTTGCGCGTTGCAGCGCCATGAACCGGCTGGCCCTGCGCGAGCGCTGCCTGGTGCTCTACCCCGAGCAGGACCGCCTGTCCAATGCCCAGGGCTGCTGGAACTGGTTCGACACCCGCCACGGCCGTGCTGCCGGCGAGGCGGGGTCGATCCTGCGGGTGATCGACCAGGTCATTGCGCAGCACCCGGTGGACGCCCGGCGCGTGGTGGTGGCGGGCCTGTCGGCCGGCGCCAGCCTGGCCGCGCTGCTGGCCATACAGCACCCGGCCCGTTTTTGCGCGGTGATGATGCATTCCGGCGTGCCGCCCGGTGCGGCCGATTCCACGCTGTCGGCATTGCGGGCGATGCGCGGTGGACGGCCCACAGCGCGTGTGGCGGCCCAGGCCCGGCAACAGGCCACCACGGCAGCCCAGGCCGGTGCGCCCTGGCCGCCGCTGCTGGTGGTGCAGGGCAGCGCCGACAACGTGGTGTCACCCGGCAATGGCGCGGCGGCAGCGCAGTTGTGGGCCAGTGCGGCCGACGCCATCGCCGGACCGTCCCGCGCGGTGCGGCGCGGCCAGCGCTACCCGATGACGGTGACCGACAGCCGCAGCACCGACGGCCGCACCGCCGTGACGCGCATCGAGATTGCCGGCCTGGGCCACGCATGGAGCGGTGGCGGCGCCGGCCAGCCGTTCAGCGACCCCCGGGGGCCGGACGCGTCGCGCCTGTTGTGGGCGTTTGCGCTGCGGCAGTTTGCGCCGCCGGCGCGGCGCTGAGCCCGGCCTTGCCACCGGCGTTTGCATCGATGCCCGAACCGGGGTTTGCGGTCGTATTTCCGCCGTCAGTGCGGCCACCCTGCACCGTGCCCGCCGGGTTCAGGTCCAGGCCCTGGCGCGAGCCGTAGGTGTTGGCAAACACCCAGGTGAACTCGGCGCCCAGCAAGAAGATCTGCGCCGAGTAGTACACCCACACCAGCACCAGCACCAGTGAGCCGGCCGCGCCGAACGCGGTGGCAATGCCGCTGCGTCCGATGTACAGGCCGATCAGCGCCTTGCCCAGCGAAAACAGCGTGGCCGTGACCAGCGCGCCGATGGCCACATCGCGCCACTGCAGCCGCACCCGCGGCATGATCTTGTAGATCAGCGCAAACACCACCGCCACCAGGCCAAAGCCGACCACCGCATTGACCCAGGCCGCCAGCACAAGCCAGCCGCCGAACGCCGGACCCCACCAGCGCCCCAATGTGTCGAGCGTGGCACTGAGCACCAGCGAGACCATCAGCAAGAAGCCGATCGCCAGGATCATGCCGAAGGACAGCAGGCGCGTCCGCAGCAGCGCCATCCAGCCCGAGGTGCGCTTGCGCGCGGGCACCCGCCAGATGCGGTCCAGCGCGTCCTGCAACTCGCCAAACACCGTGGTGGCGCCCAGCAGCAGCAGCCCCACGCCCAGCACGGTGGCGGCGGTGCTCTGGGCCGGCTGGCGCACGCTGGTCAGCAGCGATTGCACCGCGTCGGCGCCGGCCGGGCCCATCATGGCGCTGAGTTGCGCGGCAATCTCGCCGCGGGCGGCCTGCTCGCCAAAGGCCAGGCCGGCCACCGCGATCACGATCAGCAGCAGTGGCGCCATCGAAAACAGGGTGTAGTAGGCCAGCGCGGCGCCCATGCTGGGGCCGTAGTCGTCCAGCCAGGCGTTGAACACCTGGCCGGCCAGGCGCCAGAGCGCGGCGGGAGACAGGGGCTGTGACGGTGCCGGGACAAGGTGCTTTGCATGGGGATCGGCATCGCTGCAGCGCTGGGGTGGGGCGTCAATCATCCGCCCAGCATAGGCCAGCACGCCGCGGCCCTCTGTCGGTTGGCGAACGCAGGGCCGCAGGCCGGCAATCCGCCACCGACGTCGGCCGCAACGCCTGCAATCACCCCCCAGACGGGTGTCGATTCGGCACAACCCGGCGGCGCACTGGCCCGACGGGTTCACCTGCTGTTACAACAGAGTCCCTCGGCCCAGGCCGAGACCTCACCCCCACCGTCACGCAACCCCCGGAGCAGCCCATGGCGATCACCGTTCCCTTCGATCTGGCCTACGAGTTTGAGGTCAACGCGCCCACCGCCGAGGTGTTCGCGGTGCTGGCCGACGTGCCCACCTCGGCCAGCCACTTCCCCAAGGTGTCCAAGCTGGTGGACCTGGGCAAGGGCGCCTACCGTTGGGAGATGGAAAAGGTGGGCACCGCCAAGCTCAACATCCAGACGATCTACGCGTCCAAATATGTCGTCGACAAGAAAAAGGGCACGGTGGTCTGGACGCCGGTGGCCGGCGAGGGCAATGCGTCGATCGGTGGCAGTTGGACCGTCACCGACAAGAAAAAGTACACCCACCTCGTGCTCAAGATCGCCGGGGAGCTGACCGTGCCGCTGCCCGGCCTGATGAAAGCCCTGGTGGCGCCGTTTGCGGTCAGCGAAAACGAGAAGCTGGTCGAGCAGTACATCGCCAACCTGTGCAAGGCCTTCGGCGGCGAGCACGGCGGCTGAGACCGCCAGCCGGCCACCCAGGCAACCCGGCATCCGCAGTCCCATGGCCAAGCCCCTGATCCTGTACGGCTGGACGCTGTCGTACTACACCGCCAAGGTGCGCAGCTACCTGCGCTACAAGCGCATCCCGTTCGACGACCGGCCGGTCGATCTGCTGACCCTGGCCTGGCGCATCCGGCGCAAGACCGGCGAGCTGGTGATGCCGGTGCTGGTGACCCCCGACGGCGAGTGGCTGCAGGACTCCAGCGTCATCATCGACCAGCAAGACGCGCTGCATCCCGAACCGTCGATCACGCCGCCGACGCCGGTGCAGTGTTTTGCCAGCTCGCTGATGGAGGCCTGGGGCGACGAGTGGTGGGTGCCGATCGCGATGCACACCCGCTGGTCCTTCGCTGAAAACCGTGCGCTGTTTGTGCGTGAGGCCGGGCAAAGCCTGCTGCCGGGATTTCCGGTCTGGCTGCAAAGTGCCACCGCGGGCCGCATGGCCGACACGATGCGCGGCTACCTGGACGCGGTGGGCGTGCGGCCGGCGCAACTGCCGCGGCTGGACGCCTGGACCGGGCAGATGCTGGACCTGCTGGACGCCCACTTTGCGCAGCAGCCATTCCTGTTCGGCGCACGGCCCGGCCTGGGCGACTTTGGCCTGGCCGGCAGCATGATCGCCCACCTCGGGCGCGACCCCTGGCCGGCGCGCATGCTGATCGCGCCGCGCCCGCACCTGCAGGCCTGGATCGCCCGCATGGCCGATCCGGCAGCGCCGCCACCCGGCCCGGGCTGGTTGCCGGGCGACGCCACCGCGCCCACGCTGGACGCCGTCATGCGCCTGCTGTTCCAGAGCTTCGTGCCGATGCTGGACGGCATCAACCAACAGGTGCAGGCGCTGCTGCCCGGCCTGCCGGCGGGCCAGCCGCTGCCGCGCGCCCTGGCTGATGTGGAGATGCCCATGGGCGACGGCGTGTTCCGGCGTGCGGCCATCCCGTACACGCTGTGGATGGCGCAGCGCACGCTGGACCTGTTGGCCGCGATGCCGGCGGACGACCAGCGTCGGGTGCGGGACTGGCTGGCCCGGTTGGGCGGCGACGGGCTGCTGGCGCTCCAACTGCCGCGGCTGCGGCGGGTCGGGCTGCGGGTGGCGCCGGCATCCGCCTGACTGCGGGCGTGGCGGCGGCGGGCCGCGACCCGCGCGCCGGCATTGAACGCCGTCTTCAAATTGGCGGCATGGCGCCGGCCACAGCGCGTGCCACCATCGCGGCATGAACACCACCGTCACACCCCAAGTCACCCACCCACGCCAGGTCGAACGCCTGGTTGCCGGGCAGGCCACCAGCGACGGCGCCGGCGTCAAGCTGACGCGTGTGCTGACACAGGACCTGCAGCGCCGGCTCGACCCGTTTCTGATGCTCGACGCCTTCGGATCGGACACGCCGGGCGACTACATCGCCGGCTTTCCCAGCCACCCGCACCGCGGATTCGAGACCATCACCTACATGATCGCCGGGCGCATGCGGCACCGCGATTCGGCCGGCAACGAGGGCCTGCTGGACGACGGTGGCGTGCAGTGGATGACCGCCGGCCGCGGCGTGATCCACAGCGAGATGCCGGAGCAGGAAGACGGCCGGATGGAGGGCTTCCAGCTCTGGCTCAACCTGCACAGTGCCGACAAGATGCAGCCACCCGGCTACCGCGACATCCCCAGCGCCCAGGTGCCCGAGTGGCAGTCTCCCGGCGCCACCGTGCGCGTGATCGCCGGCCACAGCGGCGGTGTTGCCGGTGCCATGCAGCGGCCGGTGACCGAGCCGCTGCTGCTCGACATCCACCTGGCGCCAGGCGCCCGCTTCGAACAGCCGCTGCCGGCGCTGCACAACGCCCTGCTCTACGTCTACCGCGGCGCCGTGACGGTGGGCGACAGGCCGGCGCATGCCACGCCGGTGCCCGTGCAGCGCATGGCCATCCTGGCCAATACGCCGGGCAGCGACGGCGTGGTGCTGCAGGCGGGGGCAGCGCCCGCGCGCGCGCTGCTGATCGCTGGCGCGCCGCTGGGCGAGCCCATCGCCCAGCATGGTCCGTTTGTCATGAACACCCGCGAGCAGTTGTTCGAGGCGGTGCAAGACTTCCAGGCCGGGCGGTTGGCCTGACGGTCAGTCGCGCGGTCAGTCGCGCAGCCCGTCCCACCCTCACGCCACCTGCACACCCTTCCAGAACGCCAGGCGGTCCTTGATGTTGGCCGCCGCCTCGCTGGGCTCGGGGTAGTACCAGACCGCGTCGGCGTTCAGGTCGCCGTTGACCAGCAGGCTGTGGTACCGGGCCTGGCCCTTCCAGATGCACGATGTGCGGTGGTTGCTGTGCACCAGGTACTGGGGCTTGACCGCCGCTGCGGGAAAGTAGTGGTTGCCCTCCACCACTACGGTGTCGTCGCTCTCGGCGATCACCACGCCGTTCCAGGTCGCTTGCATGCCAGGTCTCCTCAAGATCGTTGGCGGGTCTGCGGCGCACCAGGCCGGTGGCCGACCGCAGCCGGTGATGGTAGCGGTCGGGCGGCTTGCCGGCTGCGGGCCTGACCGGCCCGCCAGCGTTGGCGGCTCAAGCCGGGCGCGCGGCGCTCAAGTGCTGGGCGCCAGCAGCACCGGGCTGACAGCGGCAGGCGCCACCGCCTGCTGTCGCTGCAGCCGCTGCTGCGCCAGCGCGGCGGTGCTGTCGCTGCCGGCCAGGCCGAGCAGACCGGCCAGCACGCCAGCGGTGACGGCGAGGGACAAGCCCAACGACAGCAGGTGTTGGCGGGCAGCGGCTTGCAGCGGTTGGGCGGTCATGGCGGGCTCCTGGGGTGGCGGTTGAGTCAAGCGGTTGATCGGGTGGATGTTCGGGCGGTGAATGGCTGAACTCTAGGCAGCACGCCCCTGGCAATACAGTGGCTTGCGACCAGCCCCGCCACCTCGCCGATGAAACGCAGCGCTGGCCGATGAACCGCACGGCGCGGTGCGCCAGGCAGCGTCCTGACCCTGCCACGACCCGTCACACCGCGCTGCTATGCTGCCCCGCGCGCCTTCCCCGTCGGGCCCACCCTACCCCCCAACCGCACCATGACCGCCAACGCCGACACCGCGCTGGACCTGCAGCAGCTGCGCTACCGCTGGCCGGGCGCCGACGCCGACCTGCTGCAGATCGACACGCTGCGCCTGGCGCCGGGCGAGACGGTGTTCCTGCGCGGCCCCAGCGGCTGCGGCAAGAGCACGCTGCTGTCGCTGGCCGCCGGTGTGCTGTTGCCCGGCGCCGGCACGGTGCGGCTGCTGGGCCAGGACTGGGCGGCAGTCGGTGCGGGCGCACGGGACCGCTTTCGCGCCGACCATCTGGGCTACATCTTCCAGCAGTTCAACCTGCTGCCCTACCTGTCGGTGATCGACAACGTGCGGCTGCCGCTGCGCTTCTCGCGCTGCCGCGCCGCGCGCGCCGCAGCCGTGGGGCCCGACGCGGCGGAGCAACTGCTGGCCCGCACCGGCCTGCCGCCCCACCTGTGGCGACAACCGGCCAGCGCGCTGTCGGTCGGCCAGCAACAGCGGGTGGCGGCGGCGCGTGCACTGATCGGCGCGCCCGAGGTGGTGATCGCTGACGAGCCCACCTCGGCGCTGGACGAGGACCTGCGCGAGGCCTTCATGGCGCTGCTGCTGCAAAGCTGTGCTGCGGCCGGCAGCGCGCTGCTGTTTGTCAGCCACGACCTGCGGCTGGCCGACCGCTTCGACCGGGTGATCAGCCTGCCCGCGATCAACCGGGCGCTGCTGCCAGCCCAGCCAGCCCTGCCAGCCCGGCCGGGTCTGGCGGAGCCCCGTTCAGCCGAATCCAGCACCGGAGCCGGCGGGTGAGCGCGCTGCTGGTGCTGGCCGCCCGCAGCGCCTGGAACCGGCGTTTTGTGCTGGGCCTGGTGGTGCTGTCGATCGCGCTGTCCACGCTGCTGCTGCTGGGCATCGAGCGGCTGCGCCAGGATGTGCGGCAGAACTTCCAGCAGGCGGTCTCGGGCACCGACCTGATCGTCGGCCCGCGCACCGGACCGGTCGAGCTGCTGCTGTACGCGGTGTTCCGCATCGGCAATGCCAGCAACAGCATCCGCTACAGCAGTCTCGAGATGCTGACCCGGCACCGCGCCGTCGACTGGGTGGTGCCGCTGTCGCTGGGCGACAGCCACCGCGGTTTCACCGTGCTGGGCACCAGCACCGGCTACTTCGAGCATTTCCGCTACGGCGACCGCCAGCCGCTGGTGCTGGCCCAGGGCCAGCGCTTCGACGGCGTGTTCGACGCGGTGATCGGCGCCGAAGTGGCGCAGGCGCTGGGCTACCGGCTCGGTCAGGCCATCGTGCTGGCGCATGGCGATGGCGCGATGGAAGCCAACGACCATGCCGACAAACCGTTCACCGTGGTCGGCATCCTGGCGACCACCGGCACGCCCGTGGACCGCAGCGTGCACATCAGCCTGCAGGGCATGGAAGCGATGCACCTGGACTGGGCCGCCGGCGTGCCGCTACCCGGCCAGGCGATCAGCGCGCCCCAAGCCGCCGCCGCCGACCTGACCCCGCACACCGTCACCGCCGCGCTGGTGGGGCTGAAATCGCGCGCCGCGGTGTTTGCGGTGCAGCGCGATGTTGCGGCCTTCCGCGGCGAGCCGCTGCTCGCCATCCTGCCCGGCGTGGCGCTGGACCAGCTGTGGGACGTGGTGGCGCTGGGCGAGCGCGGCCTGCAGGCGATGAGCGCGCTGGTAGCGGTGGTCAGCCTGACCGCGCTGGTGGCGGTGATTGCCGCCGGCCTGAACGAGCGCCGCCGCGAGCTGGCCATCCTGCGCACCGTGGGCGCCGGACCGCGCCAGATGCTGCTGCTGCTGGCGCTGGAGGGTGCGCTGGTCACCTCGCTGGGCGTGCTGATCGGCGCGGCCGCCTGCTGGGGCGCGGTGGCCCTGCTGGGGCCGTGGGTGCAATCCCGGTTCGGCATCACGCTGCACCTGCAGGCACCCGCCAGCGCAGAATGGCGCTGGATTGCCGCGCTGCTGGCCGGTGGCCTGCTGGCCAGCCTGGTGCCGGGCTGGCGTGCCTACCGCCTGTCGCTGGCCGATGGCCTGTCACCCCGGATCTGAACGCGGTGCCCGCGCACCGCACCCTTCCCCTGCAACTGCCTGCCGCTGCCATGCCCAACGATCCACTGCAATCCGACCGCCGCGGGCATGCCCCACCCGATACCGCCCGCCGCCGCCTGCTGGCCGCCGGCCTGGCACTGCCCGCCGTGCTGCTGGTGCCGGCAGTGGCACCCGCCCAGCCGCTGCCCAAAGCCGGGCCAAACGGCTTCACCGAGTTGCGCTGGGACGACCTGGTGCCCAAGGGCTGGGACCCGATGAAGGGTTTGCGGGACAAGGGCGTCAGCAACCCCGCCGCGCTGCTCGACGGCGACCCCAAGACCGAGGCCCTGATGAGCGAGATGCGGCAAGCCTGGGACAACGCGCCCACCGAGCCCAGCCTGAACGGCAGCCGCGTCAAGCTGCCGGGCTACCTGGTGCCGCTGGAGGAAACCGCCGCCGGCCACACCGAATTTCTGCTGGTGCCGTACTTCGGCGCCTGTATCCACACCCCGCCGCCGCCAGCCAACCAGATCGTGCTGGTGGTGCCGGCCAAACCGGCCGCCGGGTTCCGCAGCATGGACACGGTCTGGGTCAGCGGCACGATCCGGACGGTGCGCGGCAACTCGGCGATGGGCAGCACCGGCTACCGGATCGACGCGATGCTGGTAGAGCGTTACAAAGCCGCAGCGCGCTGACGCCGGCGCCGCCTGTCGGCGCACCGGCCGGCTACCCTCCTCCAGCCATGGTTTACCCCGAGACCTCACCGCTGTTGTTCTGGCACCTGCTGACCCGCCTGGGCGAGGCGCAGATCCTGCTGCCCGCGATGGTGCTGGCCACCGCCTGGCTGACCTGGCGCCAGGGCCCGACCCGGCTGGCGCTGGGCTGGTTGGCCAGCACCACGCTGGCGGCCACGATCACCACGCTCAGCAAGGTGGCGTTCATCGGCTACGGCGTCGGCCTGCCGGCGCTCGACTTCACCGGCATCTCGGGCCATGCGATGTTTGCCGCCGCGGTGCTGCCGCCGCTGCTGCGCCTTTCGGCCGGCACGCTGACCGGGCGCTGGCAGACCGCCAGCCTGGTGCTGGGCTACAGCCTGGCCGCCGCGGTGGCGGTGTCCCGGGTGATGGTGGGTGTGCATTCGTGGAGCGAGGTCGCCGCCGGCTTTGCACTGGGCGCCAGCGCCAGCGGGCTGGCCCTGCTGTCGGCACAGGTGCCGGCGGTGCGCATCCCGCGCTGGGTGCCTGCGGCGGTGCTGGCCTGGGGCACGCTGGGCGTGGCCGCTGCACCGCCGTCCCGCACCCACGACTGGGTCACGCAACTGGCGCTGGCGCAGTCGGGCTGCAACCAGCCGTACCAGCGCTGGCAGATGCACCAGGACCACCGGCGGCACCAGGACAAGCGGCAACACCAGGACAAGCTTCGGCACCAGCCGGTGCTCAGGCCGCCGTCACTGCAGGCACGCTGATACCTGGCAGGCGCCATCCAGCGCGCTGAACCACAAGGCCGCCGCTGCGCCGTCGCGGTCCGGCAACTCGCTGACGGCCAGGCCTTGCTGCAGGTCCCAGCTCGACTCGAACCAGCCACAGGCCGGTGTGCCGCAGGGGGTGTCCGCAGGCAATGCGCCTGCCGCCGCGCCAGCAAGGGACGTGTCCGCCTGGTGCGCAGCGCGGCCAGCCGCCTGCGCCAGCGCCAGGGTGGTTGCAACGCCATAGCGCACCGGGGCGGCAGGGCAGGCGGTGGTGAGCAGAGGGGTCATCGGGGGCTCCGGTCGGTCAGCGGGGGCAGTTGGGCGGCGGTCACACGCCAAGGGCATCAAACTGAGGGCAATCTTCGGCGCGTGCCGGCACCGCCACCATCACCCGACCGGTGGTGAAGGGGGGGCCCCCGCGCCACCTCCCCCCAAAAGGGTGGCCGGCCTGTGGCACGATCTCCCCCGCCCCGCCACTGCCCCCAAAGCCGCCATGTGTGGACGCTATGTCATCGCTTACGACCCGCAAACCCTGGTCGCCGGCTTCAGCCTGACCCGCATCCAGCCCTTCGACCGACGCTGGAACGTGACACCGCAGTCCACCGTGCCGGTGGTCTACGAGACCCGTGCGCCTGGGGGTGGCGGCACGGGCGAACGGGTGGTCGAGCTGATGCGCTGGGGCCTGGTGCCGCACTGGGCGCGCGATGTCAGCATCGGCGCCAAGCTCAACAACGCCCGCAGCGAGGGCATGGCCGACAAGCCCTCGTTCCGCCAGGCGGTGCGGCGCCGGCGCTGCATCCTGCCGGCCAGCGGCTTTTATGAATGGCAGCCCACCACCGGCGCCGTCGGCAAACCGGCCAAGCAGCCCTGGTACATCAGCCCGGCCGACCAGCCGTTTTTTGCGATGGCCGGCCTGTTCGAGGCCTGGCGCGCGCCCGCCGACGCCGCAGGGGACAGGGCGGAGGACATCAGCCCGTCAGTGCAAGCCGGCGAGTGGTTGCTCACTTGCTGCGTCATCACCACCGCCGCCAATGCACTGATGGCGCCGATCCACGACCGCATGCCGGTGATGCTGCCGCCCGAGCACTGGGCCGCCTGGCTGTCACGGGGCGTGACCGACCCGGCCGCGCTGGCACCGCTGATGCACGGCCTGCCGGACACCGGCCCGGGCGCGATGCAGGCCTGGCCGGTGGCCCGCACGGTGGGCCGGTCCAGCAACGACGGGCCGGGGCTGATCGACCCACTGCCGATTGCCAGCGGCTGAGTCTGGCCGATTTGAGGCAGCCGCCCGCGGTGAATCACCCGCAGCGGCTATGCTCCGTGAACATGTTCACCCGCACCCGAGTCTTTGCGCTGGCCCTGTTGCTGCTGTTGACTCAGCAGTTTGGGGTGCTGCACAGCCTGTCGCATGCGCGCCCGCTGCCGGTCGGCAGTGCGGTGGGGGCGACGCTGGGCGCGCCCAGCAGCCCGGCAGCCACAGCCGCCACCGACCCGGTCGGGTCCGAACTGCCCGCTGACGGCCTGTGCCAGGTCTGCCTGCTGCTGCTGGCCTTGGGCGCCGCCGCCCTGCCGGCATTGCTGCAGTGGCTGGCGGTGCGCCAGCCCAGCCCGCAGCGCGACCGGCCGGCCTTGCCAGCACGGCAAACGCGCGCTGGCGCGCCCTACCTGGCGCGTGCGCCACCGCCAGGTCCTGCACTGACCTGAGCGCGCAGGCCTGCTGCCCCACCGGTGGTGGCCTGCACAGGGGACGTGGCCCGGAAGCCGACGCCAGCACCGCAGCACGGATACACCGCCGATTGGGCGGTGTGCTGCCGCAAGCGCGGCCCGCACCGACCACGGCCCGGTACTGCACGACGAGAGTTTGCCCATGCCTTCGAAAGCCCTCCCAGCGCGCCACCGTGCGCGCTGGTGCCTGACCCCACTGTCCGCCGCCTTGCTGGTGGCCGGTGCACCGCACGCCGGTGCCCAGACCGCCACCCCGGCGGTACCGTCCGCAGCGTCCGCCACGCGAGCAACCGCTGCGCCCACCCCCCCAGCCGCGCCAGCCTCGGCCGACACGCCCGCCACCCGCGTCATCATCACCGGCAACCCGCTGGGCAGTGACACCCTGGCCCAGCCCAGCGCGGTGCTGACCGGCGAGGCCCTGGCGCAGCGCCGTGCCGGCACGCTGGGCGACACGCTCAGTGGCCTGGTCGGTGTGTCGGCCACCGGCTTCGGCCCGCAAGCCAGCCGGCCGGTGATCCGCGGCCTGGACGGAGACCGCATCCGGCTGCTGGACAACGGCGGCGCGTCGGCCGATGCGTCCAACCTGAGCTTCGACCATGCCGTCGCCATCGACCCACTGGTGGTTGAGCGCATCGAGGTGCTGCGCGGCCCGGCCGCCCTGCTGTACGGCGGCAATGCCACCGGCGGCGTGGTCAACACGCAAGACAACCGCATTCCGCGCGAGCTGATCGGCAGCCTGGGCGGCCGGGCCGAGCTGCGGCTGGGCGGTGCGGCGCTTGAGCGTGCCGCCGCCGTCGTGTTGGAAGGCGGCCAGGGTGCGGCGGACGGCAGCGGTGAGACAAGGCGCAGCAGCGGCCTGAGCTGGCATGTGGACGCCGCCCAGCGCGACAGCAGCGACTTGCGCACGCCGCGCTTCATCCCGCAGCGGGGCGGCCAGGCACTGCCCGAGGCCACCCGCGTTGCCAACAGCGCAGGCAAGAGCCAGGCCGCGGCGTTGGGCGGCTCCTGGGCCGACGCGCAAGGCTATGTCGGCGCCGCGCTGGACAGTTACCGCAACACCTATGGCGTCACGGTCGAGCCCGATGTCACGGTCCGCATGCAACGCCAGCGCCTGCAACTGGCCGGTGAGCGCCGCCAGCTTGGCGGGCCGGTGCAGGAGGTGAGCTTCCAGGCCAGCCAGACCCGCTACCAGCACCAGGAGGTCGAGGGCAGTGGCACGGTCGGCACCACGTTCAAGAGCCAAGGCAGCGAATTGCGGCTGCAGGCGCGCCAGGCGCCGCTGGCGCTGTGGGGCGGCAAGCTGGGCGGTGTGCTTGGCTTGCAGCTGGAGCGGCTGGACTTTTCGGCGCTGGGCGCCGAGGCGTTTGTGCCGACCTCGCACACCCGTGCCAACGGCCTGTTTGTGCTGCAGGCGCTGGCGCTGCCCGGCGGGACCCTGTCGGCCGGCGCGCGGCTGGAGCAAGCCGAGGTGCGATCAGAAGGCGACGCGGCCGGGGCGGACCCGCACTTCGGCGCCGCCACGACGCGACGCTTCAACCCGCACAGCCTGTCGCTGGGCGCGGTGCTGCCACTGGCTGCCGACTGGCGCGCCAGCGCCACGCTGGGCAGCACCGAGCGCACGCCCGCCTACTACGAGCTGTTTGCCAACGGCGTGCACGTGGCCACCGGCACCTACGAGCGCGGCGATAGCCACCAGCAGCTCGAGCGCAGCCGCCATGCCGAGCTGGGCCTGCAGTGGCAGCAGGGCGCCAACCAGCTGCGCGCCTCGCTGTTCCAGACCCGTTTTTCCAATTACATCGCGCTCGATGCCAGCGGTGTGGATGTGCAGGTGCCAAACGGCGCCGGCGGCAGCACGGCGGTGCCCGAGTACCGCTTTGCCGGCGTGCCGGCCCGGCTCTACGGCCTGGAGCTCGAAGGCCGGCAGCGCCTGCTGACCGGCCCCTGGCAACTGGACGCCACGGCCGGTCTGGACTGGCTGCGCGGCGACAACCTGCGCACCGGCGCGCCGCTGCCACGCATCGCGCCGTTGCGGTTGCAGCTCGGGCTGGAAGCCGCGCAAGGCAATTGGCGCGCCGGCGCTCAGGCCAAGACCGTGTCACGCCAGGACCGGGTGCCGGTCAACGATGTCGCAACCGGCGGCGCCACGCTGCTGGACCTGTGGGCCGGCTGGCAGCAGCGCCTCGGCGGGACTGACGCGGTGTGGACGCTCAAGCTCAGCAACCTGGGCAATGCGTTGGCCTACAACGCCAGCGCACTGCGCACCGCCCGCGATCTGACCCCGGCCGGTGCACGGGCGCTGTCGGCGGGGCTGCGGTTGAGCTTCTGAGTGCCCTGGGCAGCGGCCCGCTGTTTTTTTTGACCGACTGGCGCGACGACACCGGCAAAACGGTGCGGGTGGTCACGGACTGGGCCGCCCGCACCACCCAGTTGGGTGTATCCGGGCCGGGGGACGCCGCTCAGAATCAAGCCACGATGATCGACCGACACAGGCCCACAGCCCCCATCCCCAGCCCGGCGTTAAGCCCTGATTGGCCGCCCCATGACGCGGGTACGCTGCTGCCCCAAACACGCCGCCAGCCGCCGCTGCGCGAGGTGCTGAAAGGCCTGCATGTGCGCGAGCTTGAAGGCCAGACCGTGTTCGACCAGCTCTTTGGCCCCGCCGCCCAAGACTGATCAGGCGCCGCCAAACGGCCGCACGCCAAACAGCACGGCATGGCCCCAGAAGGCCAGCGCCGCCCAGACCAGCGTGCCCACCAGCACCGTGCCCACGCCCGCCGCCGTGGTGCCGGCGGCATAGCGCACGGCACCCGCCCGGTCACGCTGGCGCGATGAGCGGAAGTCCAGCACCGCCCAGACCAGAAAACTGCCAAACAGCAGCACATCGGCCACGGTGTTGTTGGCCAGCAGGTGGGCCAGCGCCCAGACCTTGACCGCCAGCACCATCGGGTGGTGCAGCCGCGCCTTGATCGGGTTGCGCGGGAAGTAGGCCGCCACCAGCAGCACCATCGCCACCCACATCAGCAGCGCCGCCAGGTGGCGGGTCCAGACCGGGCTGGCCCACAGCACCTGCGGCGACAGCCGGGCCTGGCCGTAACCCCAGACGATCAGGCCAAACCCCACCAGCGACACCACCGCGTACAGGCCCTTCCAGGCGCCGGGGCCGCGCCGGGCGATGACCTGGGTGCGCCAGCCCCCGGCAAAGATACGTACCGAATGCATGCCCAGAAACAGCAGCAGGCCCAGAATCAGTGCACCCATGGTGAAGTCCTTGTGGGGAGGGGAACGTGCCAGGCACGACAGCGCCGCATTCTGCCCGGGTCACCGGCTTGACACGGGCCGCCGCCGCCCCGCCGCTATGCTTGTTGCCGAGGCCGGCGCTGTGCACCGTCGGCCGCATGACCCTGCCACCCCCGTTCCTGCCGATGACCCCAGTCCCTGACATGGCGCCCGCTGCGCCGCCTGCCGAGCGCCACTTCAAGCACTACTGGGAGGACTTCCAGGTGGGTTTGGTGCGCGAGTTTGGCCAGATGCCGGTCAGCCGCGAGGCGGTGCTCGACTTCGCCCGCCAGTTCGACCCGCAGCCCTTCCACCTGGACGACGCCGCCGCCGAGGCCTCGCTGTTTGGCCAGTTGTCAGCCAGCGGCTGGCACACCTGCGCGATGACGATGCGCATGATGTGCGACGACTACCTGCTGGACGCCGCCAGCCTGGGCAGCCCGGGCATCGACCAGCTGCGCTGGCTCAAGCCGGTCTGCCCCGGCGACACCTTGGGGGTGCGGCTGACCGTGCTCGAAGCCCGGCCGATGAACAGCCGACCCGGCGTCGGCCTGGTGCGGTCGCGCTGGGAGGTGCTGAACCAGCACCGCGTGCTGGTGCTGACGATGGAGGGCTGGGGCATGTTCCGGCGCCGCGCCGGTGGCCAGCCGCAGGCAACGCCGTCAAACTGACGCCGCGCCGGCGGGCCGCACGCGCATCCCCAGCCGGGCAGCGAAGCCTGCACTCACTTGCGGGCCGGGCTGCCCAGGTACAGCGCCCACAGCCGCGCCAGATCGCCCACCCCATCGGCGCCTTTGGCCGCCGCAAAGCTGGCCTTGGCGTTGTCGATCTTGCCGGCGCGCCACTGCGCCAAGCCCAGGTGCAGCATCGCGTCGTCGGGCCGGCGCAGGCCGCCCTTGGCCTGGCCTTGGGTCATCAGCGCCAGCGCCCGCTCGTGCGCGCCGGTGGCCGACAGCGCCAGACCCAGGTTGACGGCGGCATTGCCGTCCTTGGCCTTGAGCGCGCTGGCTTCGCCGTCCGCCAGCCCGGCCTTGTCCAGCACGGCGGCCTTGGTGCTGGTCTCCAGCAGCTTTTTGTCGGCCGCTGCGTTGGCGTCCTTGCCGAGCAAGCCGCTGGCAAAGCCCTCGTCGAGCAGCGCCTGGGCCTCGGCCGGCAGGCCGGCTTGCTGGGCCCGCACCGCCATGTCGCCCAGCTCGCCGGCATCCAGCGGCACACCGGTGGCCCGGCGCAGGCGGTAGACGTCGAGCCGCAACCGCTCGTCGGCAAAACCATCACGGCGGCCGGCACGGGCGATCAGCTCGGCCCAGTATTCGGGCTTGCCGGTGCCGGTGGCCAGCTTTTCCAGCGTGCCGATGTAGGCGGGCATGTCTTTCAGCGCGCTCTGGCTGGCCGCCAGCAGACGCAGCGTGGGCTCGGGCGTGATGCGCTTGGCGGCCTCGTCGGCAGCGACCAGCGGCGCCAGCTCGCGCAGCGCACCAGCATGATCGCCCTGGATACTGAGCACCTGCGGGTAGAGCCGGCGGATCTCCGGATTCGCCCCACCGTCAGCCAGGTAGGTCTTCATCCAGCCAGCGGCGCGGGCATATTCTTTTTGCTGCAGCAGCAGCTTGACCGTGGTCTCGGTGATCGGCGCCCGGTCGGCAGCCGGCAGCAGTGGCGACCCGAGCACGGTCTCGAAACTGGCAATGGCTGCGGTCACCTCGCCGGCGCCAAACGCCGACGGCCCTTTGATGCGCTGGGTGATGAACAGCTCATACGCGGTCAGACCGGGCATTGCCTCGACCTCGGCCACCCGGGCCAGCGCCTCTTTGTAGTTGCCGGCCTTGGCGGCGTCCTGCGCCGCTTGCAGCGGCTTGCCCACCTCGGGCCGAACCGACGGCGCGGACGCCGATGCGGCCGGTGCAGCCGGCGCGGTGGCTGACGCCTGCGCCGCCACACCGCCGGCAGCAGCAGTCAACACGGCGGCAACGGCGCCGGCCAGCAGCCAGCCGGGAATGGAGGGGCGCACGGCCCGGACAGCCGGGACAGGGAAGGGGTACTTGACGGTTGGACGGTCCACGGGCGGCGCCTGAAATTTCAGCCTGTTGAATGCCCCCAGGCCGGACGGGGCCGCCTGCCCCCCGCCGGGGGTTCGGCAAGGTGGTCAAGCCACCTGGACCTGCGAGCCAAGCCGGGAGTGTAGTCAGCCGGGGCCAGGGCCGGCGGCAGAACCGGCGGACAGCAAACGCAGCGGACGTGAAAACGGCGGCCTGGGCCGCCGTTGCCGAAACCGAGCCTACAGGCTCGGCAGTGGCCTGCGTTATTGCACTGGCGTGATGCCGGCAATGGCCCAGTCGCCGTGGCCATCGGCCGCACGCACCAGGTGCCACAGCTCGTTGAAAGGCTCGGCGCCGGCCTCGGCCGCCTCACGGATCAGGCCGGTGAAGCGCACGGTCACGATGTCCTGGCCGTTTTCACGGGCGCACTCGACGACCTTGGCATCGATCTGCACCACATCGGTCTGCTGCTTGGCACCAGCGCGGTCCTGCAGGTCCAGCCGCAGCGAAGCAAACAGCTCAGGCGTGGTGAACTTGCGCAGGTCGTCGAGGTTGCTGGTGTCGTTGGCGGCCTGCAGCCGGATGAACACCATCTTGGCCAAGCGCTCGAAGTCCGCCGCGTCCATGCCGCCGGGCAGGACTGGCGCAGTCGCCGCAACGGCAACGGCACCGGCACCGACACCAGCACCGGCCAGCGCGGTGGCGGTCGGCAGGGCCGGCGCGCTGTCCAGCGTGCTGCGCTGCAGGTTGACCGGCTCGGCCGCGGGCTGCGGCTGCCAGCCGCCAGCCATTCCACCAGCACCGGCACCTGCACCGGCACCGGCCAACTGCGGACCGGACGACGCGCCGCCGCGCATGCGGCCCATGATGAAGCGCACCGCCACCACCGCGACGACCGCCAGCAGCGCGATCATCACGAAGTTGCCCAGCCCGGCGCCCATGCCGAGGTGGCTGAACAGCGCGGCGATGCCGAGACCGGCCGCCAGACCCGCCAACGGGCCCATCCAGTTGCGCTTGGGCGGCGTGACGCCGGGTGCCGCAGCCGGTGCGGCCGCATTGCTGGGCGCTGCAGCGGTATTGGCCGGCGCGTTTTGCGGTGTGGCGTTGGTTGGGGCGGCCCGTTGCATGCCCGCAGGCTTGCCGGCGCCCAGGCGCTTGGCGTCGGCATCGCTGGGCGCCAGGCCCAGAGAGAGTGCCGCCACAGTCATCGAAATCGCCATCAGCAGGTGTTTCATCAGGAGTGTCTCCAAAATTTCAAGTCGGCAACCGCGAACCGCAGCACCGGCACTGTGCCCCATATGAGCAGGCGCACGGTAACTCAGTTCCCGCTCCGCCCACAAACACTTCTCAAAAATGGTGCCGGCGTGACATTTCTCAAGCGCGACGGGCTGGGCCCGCGGCCATCCCCCGGTTTGGCGACACCGCCAGCGGGGTAGGGATTGCAGCGCACGGCCAGAAGCCCAGGATGGCTGCCCGTTGGCCGGCATGGTGCCGGTCGCGCGCAACCGAACCCAGGAGACGTTGATGGCTACCAAACCGATCACCGCAACCGCGCTCGCCACCACCTTGACCAAGAAAAAAGCGGGGTGGCACACCAGCGATACCGAGGTCTCCAAGCTCGACCCCGAGGCCCGCGCCAGGTTGCTGGGCGCGATCCCCAGCGCCGAGTCCACCAGCTTCATGGCAGCCATGGCGGCCGCGCCGATGCTGGCGGCGGCACCGGGCTTTGCCCCGGCAGTGGACTGGCGCAACAAGGGCGGCAACCATGTCAGCCCGGTGCGCAACCAGGGCGGCTGCGGCGCTTGCGTGTCGTTTGGCTCGGTCGGCCTGATCGAGTCCATGGCCCACATCGAAACCGGCCGCTGGATCGATCTGTCCGAGGCCGACGCCCACTTCTGCTCGTCGCACGGTGCCAACTGCGGCGGCTGGTGGCCCGACCAATGCTTGGACCAGGTGCTGGCCCGCGGCGTCTGCGACGAGGCCGGGTTTCCGTACCCGCAGGCGTTTCCGGCCAACAACATCTTTGGCAGCCCGCCGCAGTGCAAGCTGGCCCCCAACCGCGCTGCCCGCATCACCAAGATCACGGCGCGCCATGCGCTGGGCGACGCCACCGCGGCCAAGAACCACCTGAGCAACATCGGCCCAGTGACCGGCTGCCTGGACGTGTATGACGATTTTTTCCACTACGGCGGCGGCGTCTACACCCACGTCAGCGGCGCGAAAGCGGGCGGGCACTGCGTGCTGGTGATCGGCTACTCCGAGGCGGAGCAGTGCTGGATCATCAAGAACTCGTGGGACGTGACCTGGGGCATCGGCGGCTTTGGCAAGATTGCCTACAAAGACCTGGTGTTCAACGGCCAGTTTTTCCCGATGTACGGCGCCACCGGTGTCAAATTGCCGACCTCGGGCTGGCAGCCGCTGGGCGGCAAGCTCACCACCGAGCCGGTGGTCGGCACCAACAAGGACGGCCGGCTCGAAGCCTTTGCCCGCGGCACCGACAACGCGCTGTGGCACTGCTGGCAGATGACCCCCGGCGGCACCTGGAGCGGCTGGGCGTCGCGCGGCGGCGTGATCACCAGCGTGCCGGCCGTCGTCAGCACGGCCGACGGCCGACTGGAAGTATTTGCGCGGGGCACCGATGGTGCGCTGTGGCATGTCTGGCAGACCGTCCCCAACGGCAGCTGGAGCGGCTGGGCCTCGCTGGGTGGCGTGATCACCAGCGACCCCAGCGCCACCCGCAACGCCGACGGCCGGCTGGAAGTGTTTGCGCGCGGCACCGACGGCGCACTGTGGCATGTCTGGCAAAACGGTACGCAACAGGGCTGGAGCCGCTGGGCCTCGCGCGGTGTGCAGTTCTCAGGCAACCCGGTGGCCGGTCGCAACCTGGACGGCCGGATCGAGGTCTTCATGGTCGGCAACACCGGTGCGCTGCTGCATGTCTGGCAGACCGCACCGAACAACGGCTGGTCGGGGTGGGCCTCGCTGGGCGGCGTGCTGACCAGCGAGCTGGCGGTGGGCAACCATGCCAACGGCCGGCTGGCCGTGCTGGGCCGCGGCAGCGACGGTGCGCTGTGGTCGATCTCGCAGGTGGCGCCCAACACCAGCTGGGCCGGCTGGGTGGCGCTGGGCGGCAAGATCACCAGCAGCCCGGCGCTGGGCCGCAACAAGGACGGCCGGCTCGAAGCCTGTGCGCGCGGCACCGATGGCGCGCTCTGGCATGTCTGGCAAACCGCGCCCAACGCCGGCTGGAGCGGCTGGGCCTCACTGGGCGGGGGCATCGTTGGCGACCAGGCCGTGGCCAGCAACAAGGACGGCAGGATGGAGGTGTTTGTGCGCGGAACCGACCTGGGCCTGTGGCGGCGCTGGCAGACCGCGCCCAACAACGGCTGGAACTGAGCGGCGCTCAGCCGCGACGGCCGGGCGCATGATGAGCCCGGCCGCCCATCCCGCCAGCCAGCCAGGCTGCCGCCTCACCCCTTACCGGAGGTCCCCCATGCCCGCGATCGACCATGCCCCCCTGCACCTGCACGCCACCGCCGGCCAGGCGCTGACCATCGAGCTTGAATCCATGCCGGGCGCCGGCGTCACCTGGCAGACACCGGCCCCGCCCGCCGGCTGCAGCCTGACAGTCGCCGACAGCCAGCCGGCCGGCGCAGGTGTGGGCGGCCCGGCACTGCAACGCTTTGTGCTGACCTGCGACAAGCCCGGCGAGCGCCAGTTGCGCTTTGAGCTGAAGCGGCCATGGGAGACCGAGGTGCGTGCGGTGCAGCCGGTGGTTGTCACCGTCAAGTGAGCCAAGCCGGCTGCGCCCGCGCTGCGGGCTCAGTTTTGCGCGAAATAACGTGCCACGCAGCGCGCCAGTTGGTGCCGTGGCGTGCGCTGCAAGGCGCACAGCAGGCCAAACGGCACGCTCGCGGCATAGCGCTTTTGCACATCGTCGGTGATGCGCAGCCACAGCTCGGCGGCCATTTCGGCGTCGGCCAGTGCGCGGTGGGCGCGGCCGGTGGCGGTGATGCCATGCCAGCGCGCCAGCGTGCCCAGCTTGTGGTTGGGCACCTCGGGCCAGAGCCGGCGCGACAGCAGCAGGGTGCAGCCAAATTCGGCCACGCCACCGCCGGCATCTGCCTCGGGCAGCCGGCCCTCGGCCTGGGCCAGTGCCATCTCGTGCTGCCAGAAACCCCGGTCGAAGCTGGCGTTGTGCGCCACCAGGGCCGCCCCGCGGCAAAAGTCGGCCACCTCGGCCATCACCTCGGCCGCGGGCGGCGCTGCGGCCAGCATGCGGTTGCTGATGCCGGTGAGCTGCTCGATGAACGGCGGCACCCAGGCGCCGCTGCGCATCAGGCTGGCGTAGCGGCCTACCGTGCGGCCATCCTGCACCAGCACCACCGCGATCTCGGTGGCGCGGGCACCCATCGCCGGGCTCATGCCGGTGGTTTCGAAATCGATGACGGCAATGGTCTGGGGGTCGCTCACGGCACCATTGTCGGCGTCCGGCCAGGGCGCGCACGCAAGGGTGACAGCGCGCCGCCGCCGGCTTGCGTAGACTGTTCTGCCGGTTCAGACCGAGCCGCCCAGGAGACCACAGCCCCATGACACGCCACACGCCCGCCCACCACAGCCCCAGCCGCCGCCGCCTGCTCACCGCCGCCGCCCTGGCCGCCGCTGCACCCGCGCTGCGCGCCCAACCGGCGGGCTGGCCGGCCCGTCCGATCACGCTGATCGTGCCCTGGCCGGCCGGTGGCAGCACCGACCGCCACCTGCGTGCGCTGGCCGAGATCGCCAGCAAGACACTGGGCCAGAACGTCATCATCCAGAACCAGCCGGGCGGCGGCGGCACCACCGGCCCGGGCACGATGGCGCTGACGGCCAAGCCCGACGGCTACACCGTGGCGCAGTTCCCGATGGGCATGCTGCGCATCCCGCACATGCAAAAAACCGCCTGGAACCCGCTCACCGATTTCAGCTTCATCCTGGGCGTGACCGGCTACACCTTCGGCTTTGTGGTGCGCAGTGACTCGCCTTACAAGACCTTTGCCGACTACCTGGACGCGGCACGCAAGCAGCCCGGCAAGATCGATTTCGGCTCGACCGGCATCGGCACCAGCCCGCATCTGCTGATCGAGGAGGTGTCCGACGCCGCCAAAGTGCAGCTCAACCACATCCCGTTCAAGGGCAACGCCGACCTGATGCAGGCGCTGCTGGGCGGCCATGTGATGGCTGCCAGCGACGCCACCGGCTGGGACAAGTTTGTCGAGTCTGGCCAGATGCGCCTGCTGGTGACCTTTGGCGATGGCCGCACCAAGCGTTGGCCCAACGTGCCGACCGCCCGCGAGCTGGGCTACAAGGTGGTGGGCAACTCGCCCTACGGCCTGGTCGGCCCCAAGGGCATGGACCCGGCAGTGGTCAAGGCGCTGCACGACGGCTTCAAGCGGGCGATGGACGACCCCAAGCACCTCGAGGTGCTGGACCAGCTGAACCAGCCGGTCTGGTACAAGAACAGTGCCGACTATGGCGCCTGGGCGCGCGACGGCTTCGGCAAAGAGCGGGCGCTGATCGAGCGGCTCGGCCTGGCCGCCAAGTAACCCCAACGGCCCCGGCCGTCAAGGCGGCAGCAATCGCCCCGGTGCGGTGCGGGCCACAGGTCAACACCGATGCCGGCCGGTGCCGGCTCAAGCATCATGCGCGGGCCGCCCACCCAGGAGACTGCCCCGATGCCCACGCTCAACGTCAACGGCCGCGTGTACACGCACGACGCCGAGCCCGAAACCCCGCTGCTGTGGGTGCTGCGTGAGCAGCTCGGCCTGACCGGCACCAAGTACGGCTGCGGCATCGCCCAGTGCGGTGCCTGTACCGTGCACATTGACGGCGTGGCGACGCGGTCCTGCGTGCGGCCGGTGTCGTCGGTGGCGGCCACCGAAAAAGTGGTGACGATCGAGGGCCTGTCGCCCGACGGCCAGCATCCGCTGCAAAAAGCCTGGGTCAAGCTGGACGTGCCGCAGTGCGGCTTTTGCCAGTCCGGCATGCTGATGGCCGCCGCAGCGCTGCTCAAAAGCAAACCCAGGCCGAGCGAGGCCGAGGTGCGGGAGTCGATCACCAACATCTGCCGCTGCGGCACCTACAACCGGGTGCAGGCCGCGATCAAGCTGGTGGCCACGGCCCAAGGCTGAAGGCGCCGACCATGAGCAGACCCACCTCCCCCCCAATCGCTGGCGACGCCGCCGCCCTGTCGCCGGCCGCCGTGAGCCGCCGCGGCTTCATGGCCGGGTCCGCCGTGACCACGGTCAGCCTGGCGGCACCGGCCGGCGGGCTGATGCTGGGCTTTTTTGCGCCGCTCGGCGCATCGAACGCCCAAACCGCGGCCGAGAACGCGGCCCAAAACACCGCCCAAGCCGCCGCCCAAGCCGCGGCCAAGCTCCCACCCGAGATCAACTGCTGGGTGGCGGTGCAGCCCGATGACCAGGTGGTCATCCGCATCGCCCGCAGCGAGATGGGCCAGGGCACGCTCACCGGCCTGGCGCAACTGGTGGCCGAGGAGCTGGGCTGCGACTGGTCCAAGGTCAGGACCGAGTACCCCACACCCGGCCAGAACCTGGCGCGCAACCGGATCTGGGGCAATTTTTCGACCGGCGGCAGCCGCGGCATCCGCGAGTCGCACGACTACGTGCGCAAGGGCGGCGCTGCAGCCCGTTTGATGCTGGTGCAGGCCGCAGCCACAAGCTGGGGCGTGCCGGCGGCCGACTGCCGCACCGCGGCCAGCGTCATCAGCCACGCGGCCAGCGGCCGCAGCACCACCTACGGCCAGGTGGCCAGTGCCGCCGCCAAGCTCACGCCGCCCACCGAGGTGGCGCTGAAGGACCCGAAGGACTGGACCATCGCCGGCAAGCCGCTGCCCCGGCTGGACACCGCGCCAAAGACCACCGGCGCCCAGGTTTACGGCATGGACCTGACGCTGCCCGGCATGTTGAACGCAGCGATTGCCGACTGCCCGGTGGTGGGCGGCAAGGTGCGCAGCTTTGATGCCGCAGCGGTCATGAAGATGCCCGGCGTCAAGGCCGTGCTGCCCGTGGGCGACACCGCGGTGGCGGTGGTGGCCGACACCTGGTGGCGCGCCAAGACCGCGCTGGCCGCCCTCAAGATCGACTGGGACGAAGGCCCCAATACCGGTCTGAACAGCGCCGGCATCGCCGCGATGCTCAAGACCGGGCTGGACGCACCCGACGCCGTGGTCGGTGTCCAGACCGGCCAGGCCAAGGACGCCCTGGCGGGTGCGGCGCGCACGCTGGAGGCGGTCTACGCCTACCCGTACCAGAACCACGCCACGATGGAGGTGATGAACGCCACCGCCAAGTTCACGCCGGCCGCCGGCGGCCAGGCGGCGCGTTGCGAGGTCTGGACACCGACCCAGAACGGTGAAGCCTCACTGGCCGCTGCCGCCGAAGCGTCCGGCCTGCCGCCCGCGCAGTGCGAGGTCTACAAGATCCACCTGGGCGGCGGCTTTGGCCGGCGCGGCGCCACCGACTGGGTGCGCCAGGTGGTGGCCCTGGCCAAGGCGCTGCCCGGCACGCCGGTCAAGCTGATCTGGAGCCGCGAGGAGGACATGCAGCACGGCTTTTACCACCCGACAACCCAGTGCAAGCTGCGCGCCGGGCTGGACGCCAGCGGCAAGCTCACCGCGCTGCACATGCGCATCTCGGGCCAGTCGATCCTGGCCGCGCTGTTTCCGCAAAACATCCAGAACGGCCGCGATCCAGTGGTGTTCCAGGGCCTGAGCCTGGGTGGCGCCGAGGGCGCGTTGGGCTATGCCATCCCCCACCTGCTGATCGACCACGCAATGCGCAACCCGCCAGTGCGGCCGGGCTTTTGGCGCGGCGTCAACCTGAACCAGAACGCGGTCTACCTCGAGTGCTTCATCGACGAGATCGCCCACGCCACCCAGCAAGACCCGCTGGCGCTGCGCCGGCAGTTGCTGGCGGCGTCGCCAAAACACCTTGCCGTGCTCAACGCCGTGGCCCAGCGCGCCGGCTGGGGCGCGCCCGCCGCGTCCATCAACGGCCAGGCTGTGCACCGCGGGCTGGCACAGATCATGGGTTTTGGCAGCTATGTGGCGGCCTGCGCCGAGGTCTCGGTCAGCGCCGACGGCGTGCTGACGGTGCACCGCATCGTCGCTGCCACCGACAGCGGCCATGCCGTCAACCCGCAGCAGATCGAGGCGCAAGTCGAGGGCTCGTTTGCCTACGGCCTGTCGGCAGCGCTGTTTGGCGAGATCACGGTCGAGCGTGGCCGCATCCAGCAAAGCAACTTCCACGACTACCCGGCGCTGCTGATGGCGCAGATGCCCAAGGTCGAGACGATCGTGATGCCCTCCGGGGGGTTTTGGGGCGGCGTGGGCGAGCCGACGATCGCGGTGGCCGCGCCAGCGGTGCTGAACGCGATCTTCGCCGCCACCGGCCAGCGCATCCGCACGCTGCCGATCAAGAACCACAGCCTGAAACGGGCATGACCACGTTGACGGTCAGCGCAGGCGGACGGGGCGGGCGAAACCTGCAGCTGCGTCGCCGGATCGGCCAACTGGCCGGCGGTGTGGCGCTGGCCGTCAGCACGCCCATCTGGGCCCAGGCCGGCGACGCCACACGCGGCGCGGCGATTGTCGCCAGCCGCAGCCAGGGCCTGTGCGGCCTGTGCCACGCCCTGCCCGGCCAGCCCGAGCACCTGCAAGGCACGCTGGGGCCACCGCTGCACGGCGTGGGCGCCCGCTACAGCGCGGCCGATCTGCGCGCCCACCTGCTGGCACCCGAGCGCTTCAACCCCGACACGCTGATGCCGGCCTATGGCCGCAGCGACGGTCTGGTGCAGGTGGCCCCGGCGCTGCGCGGCAAACCGCTGCTGGCGCCGCAACAGATCGACGACGTGGTGGCCTACCTGGCCAGCCTGCGGTGAGCAACGCCCGGCGCGACTGGATCAGCGCGGCCGGCGGCTTGGCGCTGGCCCTGGCGGTCCGGCCGGCCAGTGCCGTGTCTTCCACCACGCTGCAGCAGGTCATCATGCGCTGGGCCGGCGGGCAACCGGTGCAGGTCGGCCGGGTCACGCTGGACATCGCGCCGCTGGTCGAAAACGGCAATGCCGTGCCGATCCGCATCACGGTGGACAGCCCGATGAGCGCCAGCGACCGGGTCACCGAGATCATCGTCTTCAACGAGCGCAACCCGCAGCGCGACGTCGTGCGCTTTGCCTTCGGCCCCGCCAGCCCACGCGCCGAGGTGGCCACCCGCATCCGCCTGGCCACCTCGCAGCAGCTGGTGGCGCTGGCGCGGCTGGCCGACGGCAGCCAGTGGATGCACACGGTGGACGTGGTGGTCACGCTGGCGGCCTGCATCGAAAACTGAGCGCAGCCGCCAAACCCGACCCTCCCATGGCCGACACCCCCAAAGTCCGCAGCCTGATCCACCTGCCCGAACTGATCCGCCGAGGCCAGCCGTTCGAGGTGCGCACCACGCTGGGCCACCCGATGGAAAACGGCCTGCGCGCCGACGGCTACGGCACCGTCGTGCCGCGCAACCTGGTCACCCGCTTCGAGTGCCGGCACGATGGTGTGCGGGTCTGCAGCATCGACCTGTTTCCCGCCATCGCCGCCAACCCCTACCTGGCGTTCTGGGTGAAGGCCGACACCCCCGGCACACTGGCCTTCGAGTGGCTGGGTGACAACGGCTTCATGCACCGCGAATCTCGCGCGATCGTACTGGCGTGACGGGGCTGACGTGACGGGGCTGGCCTGACGGTGCCTACGCGACTGTGATGACGCGACTGTGATGACATGACCGTGTGCCCCTTCAAAGCCGCGCTGGTGTGGCTGTTGACGGCAAGCCTGTCCGTCGCAGCGGCCCAGCCGCTTGTCGAGCCGCGCCGGTCCGGCCTGGACTTCATGAGCCCGGCACTGCAAGCCCTGCAACGCGACGACAGCCAGAACCCGGCAATGCTGTGGGTGCAGGACGGCGCCGCGCTGTGGCGTGCGCCCGCTGGCGCCAGTGGCAAACGCTGCGCCGATTGCCATGGCGAGACCGCGCAAAGCCTGCGCGGCGTGGCGGCGCGTTACCCGGCCTGGGACGAGCCTGGCGGCCAGCCGGTCAACCTGCCCGGCCGCATCAACCACTGCCGCCAGCGCCACCAGCAGGCCGCGGCCCTGGGGCCCGAACACCCTGACCTGCTGGCGCTGGGCGCCTATGTCGGCTTGCAATCGCGCGGCCTGCCGCTGGCGCCGCCGCCCGACGACCGGCTTTCGCCGCTGCGTGCCCAGGGTCAGGCGCTGTGGCAGCAGCGGCTGGGCCAGCTCAACCTGTCCTGCACCCAGTGCCACGACCAACGTGCCGGCCAGCGCCTGGGCGGCGCCACCATCCCGCAGGCCCACGCCACCGGCTACCCGGCCTACCGGCTGGAGTGGCAGGGTCTGGGCAGCCTGCAGCGCCGGCTGCGTGGCTGCGTGGTGGGCGTGCGCGCCGAGCCGTTTGCGGCCGACGCACGCGAGTACCTGGCGCTGGAGGCCTGGCTGGCGGTGCGCGCTGCCGGCATGGCGGTCGAAACCCCGGCGCTTCGGCCCTGACGCCCGCCGGGGCAGTCGGGTCAGCCGGGGCAGCCGGGGCAGCCGGGGCGGCCAGGGCAGCCCGCCCAGCCGCGGTCAGTGCGTCAGCGGGCAATGCCTGCGCTCGCCATGCCCCAGCGCGCAGTGCCTGCCTACAGCAACTGCCCCACGTTGAACAGCGTCAACAGACCCAGCACCGCAAAAATCGCCGCCGCCACGCCGTGCACCAGCGTCATCGACAGGTTCTTCGCGATCTGGTCGCCCAGCAGCACCGCCGGCACGTTGGCCAGCATCATGCCCAGCGTGGTGCCGGCCACCACCGCCAGCAAATCGGGGTAGCGCGCGGCCAGCGCCACGGTGGCGATCTGGGTCTTGTCGCCCATCTCGGCCAGAAAAAACGCCAGCACCGTGGTGCCGAAAATGCCAAAGCGCTGGCCACCGCCCGCCGCCTCGGCCTCGTCCAGCCGGTCCGGCACCATCATCCACACCGCCATCGCCAGGAACGAGCCGCCGATCACCCACCGCAGCAGCTGCGGGCCCATCAGGCCGGCGATCCAGCCGCCCAACCAGCCGGCCAGCGCATGGTTGGCCAGCGTGGCCACCAGGATGCCGGCAATGATGGGCACGGGCCGGCGAAAGCGCGCCGCCAGCAACAGCGCCAGCAACTGCGTCTTGTCGCCCATTTCACCCAGTGCGACGATGCCGGTCGAGACTAAAAATGCTTCCATTGGGGATCGGGTTACGGGTAATCCCGCAGCATAGCGGCTGCCGCGGACAGCACCCGGCCCAGCCCGTCCGCGCCAGCCGGTGCGGTTTGTCCACCTGCGGGAAGCCGCGGTGGCGGCGCAGCCGGGTTTGGCATAGCCTGCCGCCAAGCCTGTCCCAAGAAAGCCTACCGCCATGACCGATCCCGCCGCCCTGCAAGCCCTGCTGGACCCGTTGTTCCCCGGCCTGATGGGGGTGCGGCTGACGGCACTGGCGCCCGACCGGGTGGTGGCCGAGATGGTGGTGCGGCCCGACCTGTGCACCGCTGGCGGCATCCTGCACGGTGGCGCCTACATGGCATTTGCCGACACCTTGGGCGCGGTGGGCACGGTCATCAACCTGGGCCTGGGGCAACGCACCACCACCACCGACTCCAGCACCAAGTTCATTGCCGGCGCCAAGGTCGGCAGCACCGTGACCGGGGAGAGCCTGGCGCTGCACCGCGGCCGCACCACGCAGGTCTGGCAGACCCTGATCCGCAATGCCGACGGCAAGCTGTGCGCGGTGGTAACGCAGACGCAACTCGTGCTGGGCGGCGCCGGCGCCTGAGCCCAGCCACCGGCCAGGCCGGGTTTCAGCCGCTCAGCCCAGCACCTTGGCCACCGGCGCCGGCCGCAGCCGGTAGGCGTCGGGCAGGCCCGATCCCAGCAGGGGCCGCAGGTACAGGCGGAACGCGTCGGTCACGTCGGTGCCGGCATCGTTGATGAAGGCATCGTCCATCACCCGGGTCTTGCCAGCCACCGCCTCCAGCGGCAGCAAGGTGTAATCGGCCGAGTAGTAGCCGGTGCGCAAGATCGCCACCGAGCCGTCCCGATGCTCGCCGTTGATGCCCCACATGGCGTACTGCACCGCCTTCTCGCCGACCTCGCGGGCCTCGCGCTGATCGACATCGGACACGCAGCCGATGAAGCTGCGCTGCAGGTAGCCGAAGGTGTCGCCCCGCACCCGCTTGATGCCGAGTTTGGCTTTGATCTCCTCGCACAGCAGGTCGGCCAGCGCGCCGGTGCCCGACAGCTGCACATTGCCGTGGTCGTCGTGCTCCAGGTCCTTGGCCAACTGCGCCAGCATTGGCCGGCCGCTGGCGTCGTGGATGCCCTCGCTGACGGCGATCACACAGCGGCCATGGCGGGTATGCATGGCCCGCACATCGGCCAGGAACTGCTCGAGCACAAACACCCGCTCAGGCAGGTAGATCAGGTGCGGGCCGTCGTCCGGGAACTTCTTGCCCAAGGCTGCGGCCGCCGTCAGAAAGCCCGCATGCCGGCCCATCACCACGCCCAGGTAAACGCCTGGCAGCGCGGCGTTGTCCAGGTTGGCGCCGGCAAAGGCTGAGGCCACAAAGCGCGCCGCCGACGGGAAGCCGGGCGTGTGGTCGCTGCCCACCAGGTCGTTGTCGATGGTCTTGGGAATGTGGATGCAGCGCAGCGGATAACCCGCGGCACGTGCCTGCTCGCTGACGATGCGCACCGTGTCGGACGAGTCGTTGCCGCCGATATAGAAGAAATGCCCGATGCCGTGCGCCTGCAGCACGCCGAAGATCTTCTGGCAGTAGGCCAGGTCGGGCTTGTCACGGGTGCTGCCCAGCGCCGACGACGGCGTGCCCGCCACCAGCTCCAGGTTGTGGCTGGTCTCCTGCGTCAGGTCAACGAAGTCCTCGTTGACGATGCCGCGCACGCCGTGGCGGGCGCCGTAGACCAGGTCGATGCCCTTGTGGCGGCGCGCCTCCAGCACCACACCCACCAGGCTCTGGTTGATCACCGCGGTGGGCCCGCCACCCTGGGCGACGAGGATCTTGTTCAAGGCCATGGTCTGCTCCCGGCGCCAGCGCGGCGCACTGCAATGCCACAGCGTGGCGGATGTCTGCATTACCGCACACCCACGCCGAGCCTGGCGGCAGCACAATCTGCTGCCCTGTTCTTGGCGCAAGTAGTCCGCACCGTGGTCCCTGAGAATCTGCTGGCCGCAAACCAGCGGCGCTTGACGCTGCTGCTGGGCTGGCTGGTGCTGGCCGTGGCAACGCTTGTGCCAGCCGCAGCGGCGGCGCCGTTTGACGGCGGTACCGTGCCCGCCGCCCGGCTGCGCATCGTCGGCGGGCTGGGCAGCCTGAACCAGTACACCCGGCTGGAAGAGCCCTTCTGGCGTGTCACCCTGCCCGCGCTGACAGCGGGCCATGTGCAGGCCGATATCGCGCCGTTCGACCGCGCCGGTATCCGGGGTCAGGACATGCTGCGCCTGTTGCAGCAGGGTGTGGTGTCCTTCGGCACCGCGCCGCTCAACCTGGCCGGCGCCGAGGACGCCCTGCTGGCCGCCGTCGACCTGCCCGGCCTGAACCCCGACATCGCCGCGCTGCGCCGCAGCGTGGCCGCGTTCCGCCCGGCCCTGGCCGCCCACTTGCGCGAGCGCCACGGCCTGGAGCTGCTGGCGGTCTACACCTATCCGGCGCAGGTGGTGTTTTGCAAGCAGCCGTTTGTCACGCTGGCCGACTTGCGCGGACGCCGGGTGCGGGTGGCGGGCACGACGCTGGCCGACGTGGCGGAGTCGCTGGGCGCCGTGCCGGTGCTGCTGCCGCTGGCCGAGACCGTGCCGCAAATGCGTGCCGGCACGCTGGACTGCGCCATCACCGGCGCGATGTCGGGCAACACCATCGGCCTGCACGAGGTCACCGGCCACCTGCACAGCCTGGCGCTGAGTTGGGGGCTGTCGCTGTTTGCGGCCAACGGCGCGACCTGGTCTGCGCTCAGCCCCGAGCTGCGCAGCCTGCTCAAGCAACGCCTGCCGCTGCTCGAGCGCGACATCTGGGACGCCGCCGAACGAGAAACCAGCGAGGGTGCGGCCTGCAACACTGGGGTACCGGCCTGCAAGACCGGCCGGCTTGGCCAGATGCAGCGGGTGAGCCCCAACAGCGCCGACCGGACGCGCCTGCACGAGCTGCTGGGCCAGACCACGCTGCCCCGCTGGCTGGCGCGCTGCGGCGCCGGCTGCGCCGAGGTCTGGAACAACACGCTGGCCGGCCCAGCGGGCGCGACGGCCAGAGCC
>JBKJKU010000335.1:0-9710 GCA_046597355.1 Aquabacterium sp. | reverse complement strand
CTTTTTCGCTGACCTGCATCGCGGCCAGGATCGACAAATTGATCTTGCCGCCGCGGATCATGGCAAAGCTGTCGTGGCTGCCAAAGATGCTGCTGCCAGGGATGGTGGTGACGGTCTGCTTGCCGGCGTTGGTCAGGTCGGCGTCCACCGCGTCCTCGGTCGGAAACGGGCCGATGCCCAGCATGCCGTTTTCGCTCTGCAGCCAGACTTCGATGTCGGGGCTGACAAAGTTGGCCACCAGCGTGGGCAGGCCGATGCCGAGGTTGACGTAGAAGCCGTCCTGCAGCTCTTGGGCGGCACGCGCCGCCATCTGGTCGTGGGTCCAGGCCATGTCAGGCTCCTGCTTTGTCGGTTGAGGTGGCGGCGGCGGTCACCGTGCGTTTCTCGATGCGCTTCTCCGGCGTCGCATTGAGCACGATGCGGTGCACATAAATGCCGGGCAGGTGCACCGCGTCCGGATCGATGCTGCCGGTTTCGACGATCTCTTCGACCTCGACCACCGTGGTGCGGCCGGCCATCGCGGCGGCCGGGTTGAAGTTGCGCGCGGTGCGGCGAAACACCAGGTTGCCACTCTTGTCGGCCTTCCAGGCCTTGACCAGCGCGACCTCGGGCAACAGGGCCCGCTCCATCACGTAGACGTGGCCATCGAACTCGCGCGTCTCCTTGCCTTCGGCCACCAGGGTGCCCACGCCGGTGCGTGTGAAGAACGCCGGAATGCCGGCGCCGCCGGCACGCAGCTTCTCGGCCAGCGTGCCCTGCGGCGTGAACTCGAGCTCGAGTTCGCCGGCCAGGTACTGGCGCTCGAACTCCTTGTTCTCGCCGACGTAGCTGGAGATCATCTTCTTGATCTGGCGCGTTTCCAGCAGCTTGCCCAGGCCAAAACCGTCCACCCCGGCGTTGTTGCTGATCACCGTCAGGCCGGTGGCGCCGGATGCCGCCAGCGCGTCGATCAGCGCCTCGGGGATGCCGCACAGGCCGAATCCGCCGACCGCCAGCAACTGGCCGTCGTGCACGATGCCGGCCAGCGCCGCGGCGGCACTGGGGTAGATCTTGTTCATGGTGGCGTCTTTCGCTTCGGTGTAGGGACGGCGCGAAGCGTACTACTTACTGGATTAAGTAGGGGTTACGTAAAATCGCCTAAACCCTTGTCCGGAGTACTGCATGGTTGACCCTTCCGCGCCCTCACCCGCCTCTCCAAGCACGGCCGTGCTGGACGTGGCCGCGCTGCAAGCCATCCTCAGCAGCGTGTTGGCCGACTGGGTCAAGGCGCTGGACCTGCGGGTGGTGGCAGTGCGGGTCGGCGAGGTGGAGCTTGCGCTGCCGGTCACCCCGCTGCAGGTGCACGGCGGCGGCGTGTTGAGCGGCCAGACGCTGATGGCAGCGGCCGATACCGCGATGATCCTGGCCGTCAGCAGCCAGCTGGGGGGCTTCCGGCCGATGACGACGGTGCAGCTGCAGACCAGTTTTTTGCGTCCGGTGGCCGGCGACAGCGGCACGGTACGGCTGGTGGCGCGGGTCTTGCGCGCTGGCAAAAGCCTGGTGTTCGGCGAGGTCGAGGCGTTTGATGCTGCCGGCCGGCTGGCGGCGCACAGCACCACCACTTACGCCCTGCTTTGAGCACCCGCCAGCCCCAGGTGCCGGGGGTGCCGCCCCCAGGGGCCGAGCTGCCGCCGGACTACCGCATTGCGTTCGACCTGGCACCCATCGGCCTGGTGCTGTCGCGCCAGCGCCAGATCGTCGATTGCAACCAGCAGCTGCTGGCGATGTTCGGCGCGCAGCGCGACCAACTGCTGGGCCAGAGCTTCGAGGTGCTGTACCCCAGCACCGTCGAGTTCGAGCGCACCGGCGCGCGCATTGCAGCCAGCCTGGACGCCCAGGGCTGCTATGCCGACGACCGGGTGATGAAGCGGCTGGCCGGCCCTGCCGGTGGCGAGCTGTTCTGGTGCCATGTGTCCGGCCGCACGCTGGACCCGCTGCTGCCCCATGCCGAGGGCATCTGGGCCTTTGAGGACCTGTCGTCCAAGCGCAGGCTCAAGGTTGTTTTCACCGCGCGAGAGCGCGAGATCGCCGCGCTCTTGATCGACGGCCTGACCAGCAAGCAGATCGGCAAGCGGCTGGTGATCAGCCCCCGCACGGTGGATGTCTACCGTGCCCGGCTGATGCGCAAGGTGGGCGCGGCCACCACGCCCGAGCTGGTCAACAAGCTGCTGTCGGGCTGAGCCGCCGCCTCAAGATCCGCCGAACAACCTGCGCCAGCGGTCTGGCAACGGCACCGATTTCTGTGCCTTGAAGTCGGTCCAGACCACGGTTGCGCCGCCAGTGGCGTGGATCACGCCGGGCTGGTCTAGCCGCTCCAGCGTGGCGTAGGTGTCGAGCGTGCTGCGGCCCATCGCGCCGACATAGTGTTTGGCCAGCACATCACCGGGGTACTCGAGCTGGCGAATGAAGCTACAGAAGGCGTTGATGATCACCGGGCCGACGCCGTCCGAGTCGGGCAGGCAGCCGATGCTGCTGAACCAGTCGATGCGCAGCGTCTCCAGGTAGCGAAAGTAGTTGGCGTTGTTGACATGGCCCATCGCGTCCATGTCGCCCCAGCGGATCGGGATCACCAGCTCAAAGCAGAGCTTTTTGTCGTCGGGCAGATCGAAGCGCATCGGATAGCGCCGCCTCAAGCCGCATCGGCGGGCGGCGTCGGGTCGGCATTGATGCCCAGCTCGGCCGCCATGCGCAGCACCAGCGCACGCAGGTTTGCCAGCTCGGTCGACTGGCGGCCGAGTTCCGATTTCAACGCCACCAGTTCACCCACGCTGATCGCATCGTCATCCGATGCGTTGCCACCGCCGCTGTCGCGCGAGGCCGTCATCTGCACCTCGCCACACAGCAGGTGGGCCCAGCGCGGCTCGCGTGCGCCGGGCGCACGCGCCAACAACACCACCCGGGGCGGAAACCGGTCGGCCAGGTCATTCAGCACCGCTTCTACCGCAGCGATGTCGGCGAAGCGGTGCAGCCGCTCGGCATTGGCCCGCAACTCGGCCGACGTCTGCGGACCGCGCAGCATCAGCACCGTCAGCAGCGCCACCGCATTGGCCGGCACGTTGATGCCGCGCACGGCGTTGTGCTCGTAGCGGGTGACCCGGGTGCTGCTGCCCTCAAACGCCAGGCTCATGCTCTTGAGCCCGTCCAGCGCGCTGAGCACCTCGGCGTCGGTGGCGTTCATCACCGGGTCGCGCGTGGTTTTCTGGTTGCAGCCCACCACCAGGGTGTTGAGCGACAGCGGGTAGGTGTCGGGCACTGTCGCCTGTTTTTCAACCAGCACGCCCAGCACACGGGCTTCCAACGGCGTCAGGGCTCTGGCCATGGCCGCCGCTCAGGCGCCGAAACCGTCGTCGGCGGAGAGGATCGCGCCGTTGATGAAATGGCTCTCGTTGGCCACCAGCATCATCAGCGCGGAGTCCAGGTCCTGCGGACGGCCGACGCGCTTGCGCGGCAGGATGTTCATCAACTTCTGGCCAGCCTCGGTCTGCCAATGCTGGTGGTTGATCTCGGTGTCGATGTAGCCCGGGCACAGCGCGTTGACGTTGATGCCGAACTTGCCCCATTCCAGCGCCATCGCGCGGGTCATGTGGATCACCGAGGCCTTGCTCATCGCGTAGACGCCGATCTGGCTGAGCGGCCGCAGGCCCGCCATCGACGCCACGTTGACGATGCGCCCGCCGGTGAAGGTGCCAGGCGCGGCGCCACGCGAGCGGGCGATCATGCGCTTGGCCACCTCTTGCGCCATGAAAAATGCGCCGCGGGTGTTGGTGCCCATGATGAAGTCGTAATCCTCGGGCAGCACGTCCACCAGTTTCTGGGTGTTGGACACGCCCGAGTTGTTGACCAGGATATCGATGGTGCCCATCTCGGTCTCGGCATGGGCCACCGCCGACTTGATGCTGTCGGGGTCGGTGACGTCAAGCTCGACCACATGCGCATCGCCGCCGGTCGACTCGATCTCGGCGCGCAAGGTCTTGAGTCGCTCGATGCGGCGGGCAGCCAGCACCACGGCGGCACCGGCCTGGCTGAGCGTGCGGGCAAATTGCGCGCCCAGTCCGCTGGACGCGCCCGAGACAAAGGCCACGCGGCCGGAAAGATCGATGTTGTAGCTCATGGGGCTTTGGGTTCGGGTGTCGGTCTGGCAGGGGTGCAAGTGCACCTGAAATCACAACCGCACGCGGTTGCGGCCGGATCACGATAGCACGGTACCGGCCCGGTTTGGCTCCAGCCCGGTCACCGCCACCCGCGGGTCCGGCACCCAGACGCCGGGCCGCACCCGTGGCCGGATCGGCAGCTGCCTACCGGCGTGCCGCAACAGTCGCCGACAGTCGTCGACCGGTATCGGCCGTGAGCGACAACCCGTGGCCGCGCAGCCGGTACAGCATCGGCTTGATCGCGTTCCTGCTGTGCACCAGCGCCGATTCGGTCCGCTGCAGCGCCGGCATGCGGGGTGCAATGCCGTGGCGCCGGCAGGCCTGACGCCACGGCCTGGCCCGACCGGGCTGCAGCAGTTGCTTGGGCAACGGTTTGACGGCCACTTGCAGCGCCAGCACAGCGCCCAGTGCCGGGGTGAGGCACAGCGCAGGGCTGCCAAGTCTTTGGCCTCGTGCTGCGCCAGCACGTTCGTGATGGCGCCCGGCCGCGCACCTGCAACCCACGCCGCCGACCACCGCCCACGGCACCGGCCACACGGAACGACAGGTCGATGTCGGCATGGGCACCGGGCAGGTGCCAATGTCATGCCAATCGCAGGGCGGTCATGCCGATGGCGTAGACCAGCGCGACGAAATGCGCCGTGAACTGCCCTCGGCAGCGCCGGGCAGCAAATCATTGCGCACGCTCTCGGTGGCATCGGCGGCACCCACCAGCACGGCGAATGGTGGCGGCGGATGGCACCACAATGGCCGTGATGATGGTGATGGTGATGGTGAGGCGGTCAAGGTGCACGCGGATGAGCGGCGCAAGGCTGCCGCCAGCGCCCCGCCCACAACACCTGAACCCACCCAATGGCCTGCCTGCAACCCCATTTCAAAAAAGCACGACCGTTCTTTTTTTAGAGTGATTGGTTAGAATTGTTTTTCGCGGCCAGACGACGGTGCACCGGCCATCCACACCCACACGACCAGGACTATCGGGATGACACCGCAGGAAATCCTCAGCCAGTACGGCCCACGCGAGGCCATGGAATACGACGTGGTTATCGTTGGCGGCGGCCCCGGCGGCATGGCCGCAGCCATCCGGCTCAAGCAACTGGCTGCTGCCAGTGGGCAGGAGATCTCGGTGGTGGTGCTGGAAAAAGGCTCTGAGCCCGGCGCGCACATCCTCTCAGGCGCGGTGATGGACCCGATCGCGATCACCGAGCTGTTCCCCAACTGGCAAGCGCTGGGCGCACCCTTGAACCAGCCCGTCACCGGTGACTTGCTGCTGACCCTGACCGAGGACGGCACCGCCACCATCCCCGACTGGCTGATGCCCACCTGCTTCCACAACCACGGCAACTACGTCATCAGCCTGGGCGCGGTGGTCAAGTGGCTGGGCGAGCAGGCCGAGTCGTTGGGCGTCGAGGTGTTCCCCGGCTTCACCGGAGCTGAGGTGCTGTACGACGACCAGGGCGCCGTGCGCGGCGTGGCCACCGGCAACGTCGGTATCGGCAAGGATGGCGAACCGGGCGACGGCTTCCAGATCGGCATGGAGCTGGTGGGCAAGTACACCATCTTTGCCGAGGGCGCACGCGGCCACCTGGGCAAGCAGCTGATCGCCAGGTACAAGCTCGACGAAGGACGCGACCCCGCCACCTACGCGCTGGGCATCAAGGAGCTGTGGGAGATCCCGGCCGACAAGGCCCAGCCGGGCCTGGTGGTGCACACCAGCGGCTGGCCGATCACCGACGGCAGCTTTGGCGGCGGCTTTTTGTACCACCTCGAAGGCAACAAGGTCACGCTGGGCTATGTGCTGGGGCTGGACTACAAGAACCCCTGGATGAGCCCGTTCGAGGAGATGCAGCGCTGGAAGACGCACCCATCGATCCGCGCCCACATCGAAGGCGGCAAACGCATTGGCTACGGTGCGCGCGCCATCAACAACGGCGGGCTGCAAAGCCTGCCCAAGCTGGTGTTTCCGGGCGGAGCGCTGATCGGCTGCGACGCCGGCATGATGAACGCCGCCCGCATCAAGGGCAGCCATGCCGCCATCAAGACCGGCATGCTGGTGGCCGAGGCCGCTGCCGCCGCGCTGGCCGCTGGCCGCCACCATGACGAGCTGAGTGCCTACCCCGAGGCGTTTGAACAAAGTTGGCTGCATGCCGAGCTGATGCAGACCCGCAATTTCAAGCCCTGGTTCAAGAAGGGCCAGACGGTCGGCACGCTGATGACCGGCATCGAGCAGTGGCTGATGCCCAAGCTGGGCCTGAAGGCGCCGCCCTGGACGGTGCGCGGCGGCAAGGCCGACCACCTCTGTCTGCTGCCGGCGGCCGATTGCGCCAAGATCGACTACCCCAAGCCCGACAACGTGCTGACGTTTGATCGGCTGAGTTCGGTCTTCATCAGCAACACCAACCACGAAGAAAACCAGCCGGCGCACCTGACGCTCAAGGATGCTAGCGTGCCGGTGGCGATCAACCTGGCCACCTACGGCGGGCCCGAGAGCCGCTACTGCCCGGCCGGCGTGTACGAGTTTGTCAAGAACGACGACAACAGCGACCGCCTGCAGATCAATGCGCAGAACTGCGTGCACTGCAAGACCTGCGACATCAAGGACCCGACCCAGAACATCGTCTGGGTCACGCCCGAAGGGGGCGGCGGGCCGAACTACGCGGGCATGTAGGCAAGCGCCCTGCGCCTGACCGCGAGGCGCGCCTGCGCAGTGCGGCGGCCCGACGCGACAGCGCGCAAAACAGCCCTGTCATTGCCCCGCTGATGGCGGCTTGGTCCCCCAGGTACCTGCCGACAATCGGGCCGCATCATGCAAGTGCTGCGGCTCAATGAGGTGTTGATGCGTGTGGTGGCGTGGCACAACCGCCACCCGCTGGCGCGCCGCATCACGGCGGCCCAGGTGCACAGCATTGGCGAGGTGCTGCTGCCGTTTGCGGCGTCCACGCCGGCGTTGGCGCCGTCCCTGCCGGCCGCGGTCAGCAGCCTGCCCGATGTGGCCGATCTGCTGCAGCCGCCGCAAGCCGCCGTGCCGATGGTGGGTGACGATCACGGGCCGGCAGAGCCGGTGTGGCCTGATGACACCGAGCGCGCGGCGCGGGACGCGGTGCCGGACACTGCGGCGCCCGCAACAACCGCCCCGGACGCCGCCGACCTGCCACCAGACCGGGATGCCGAGGCGCCGCCCACCCCCGCCGCTGAGCCCGAAACCGATGCCGAGGCCAGCCCCTTCACGCTGGCCGAGGCCGACCTGGCCGCCGGGCTGGCTGCCGAACTGAACGACGCAGCCCCCGCCCCGGCAGCGGCTGCAGCCGAGGCGCTCGACCTTGCGCTGCCACTGGAGCCACAGGCCGCCGTCACGCCGCCGCCGGCCCCGCCCGCCCTCGCCCCCGCCCTACACACGGCGCCAGGCGCCACCACGCCGCCCACCGCGACAGCCCCGCCCCCCAGCCGGCTCAAGCGCCTGCTGGCCCGGCTGACCGGCCGGCAGCCCGGCATGCCGCGGCTGCAATCCACGTTCAGCCGCGACTTCATCTGGCCGCTCAGCCCACGCCGGGTGGCATGCTGGGCCCGCGCGCACGGCCAACTGCTGCCGCTGGCGCCGACCGACTGGCCACGGCGCGTGGTGGAAACCGATGGCAGGCTGCTGGGCGCAGCGCGCCAGAAGGGTCTGGCACATTCGGTCGAGTTGCATGTGCTGACCGCCGCCATCGGTGTGGGCGACCGCCGGCTGCGCGTGCTGATGGACGCGCAAGGCGCTGTCATCGGCCCGCGTGCCTACAGCCGCCCCCGCCTGGCTGCAGCCGGTAGCCTGGTGGCCATGGCGCTGCTGGGCGTGGGCTGGACCACGTTGCGACCGAAGCTGCCGGACGGATCGGCGGTCCTGGCTGCGGCTGCGGCGGCCAGCGCCCCGGCGGCGTCGGCGCCTTTGGGCGCCGCCTCGACAGCGGCGCTTGCAGTGCAGGCCGAGCCTGCCGCGTCGGCCGCGTCGGCCGCGTCCAGTGCCGTGATGGCCGCCGCAGCGGCCAGCGTGCCGGTGGATGGGGCCAGCCCCACCCTGCACGCCGACGCCGCCCCAGCGGCAAGCGCTGACACGACACTGCTCGCCCAGCAGCCGGCGGACACCCACGCTGCCGGTCTGGCCCCTGCGGGCCAGCCTGCGGACGCGGCGCCGGCCGCGACACCTGCAACCCGCCCCACAGCCCCGGCCGCCGCCGGCCAATCAGGGTCGCTGGGTCGCGTCCGCCCCAGCCTGTCGGACGAAGACAAGCAGGCTGCACGCGCACAAACCGCCACGCTGCGTGGCAACAAGGCCGACGCGCCACGGGCGCTGGCCGTGGCCACCGCGCCGGTCACGGTCTATGCGGTGGTGACCCGTCCCAGCCCACAGCGCGAGGTGGCCAGTGCCGGGCTGGCGGTGATGAAGCGCGCCGGCGGCCGGTTGCCTGATCCGGTGCCCGCTCACAGTGAACTGATGCAGAACCAGGGCGCCTGGCGCGCCGCCTGGTGGCCGTTTGCCAGCCTGGCGGACGCGGAGCGTGCGCGGGTGCTGCTGGCCGGCAAGGGCCTGAAGGTCGACGTGGTCGAGTTCTGACGCGCGCCACCGGCCCGGCCCAGGCGCTCCGCGCGCCTGGCCGCCGGTGTCGTGGGGTCAAAACTCCAGCACGTCGCCCGGCTGCATCACCAGCACCTTGACCGCGCTGTTGCTGCCCAACGCCTTGATGAACTCGTCGGGTGTGCCCGGCAGGGCCGGGTTGGTGCCGTAGTGCATCGGAATCACGGCCTTGGCCTTGATCAGGTCACGCGCGGCAAATGCAGCGTCGGCCGGGTTCATCACAAACTGGCCGCCGCCGATGGGCATCAGCACCAGATTGGGCTTGACCATCTCGCCGATCAGCCGCATGTCACCAAACACGCCGGTATCGCCCATGTGCCAGATCTTGAAGCCGTTTTCCAGCTCGATCAAGAAACCGGCCGGCTCACCGCCCACATGCAGTTCGTCCTTGTCGCTGGCCGGGTTGCGCCACACCAGCTCCGAGCTGTGCTCGGCACGGGTCATCGTGATCTTGATGCCCGGTCCGATCGGCCGGATCGTGCCGCTCTTGTTCATGCGGTTGGCCTGCGCCACCGGCAGGATGCCCAGCAACTGCATCGATTGCGCCAGGCCAGCCGGCGCCCACAGCGGTGCGTTGTTGAGCTTGGCCAGCGCCGGGGCGTCGGCCACGTGGTCGAAGTGGCCATGGGTGACCAGCACCAGGTCGACCTTGCCCAGCGCCTCAAGCTTGCGGAAGGCCTCGGGCGTTTTCGGGTTGGTGATCAGCCAGGGATCGATCACGATCACCTTGCCCAGCGTGCTGGTGATCTTGAACGCGGCCTGACCCAGCCATTGCACCTGGACCTTGGCCGGGTCTTTGGCGGTCTGGGCGCTGGCCAAGCCGGCCAGCCCGGTCAGGCTGGTCGCCAGCACCAGCGGTGCCAGCAGGTTTTTCAGAAATTGACGTTTTTTCAAGGGCTTCTCCATGGGAG
>JBKJKU010000317.1:0-10284 GCA_046597355.1 Aquabacterium sp. | reverse complement strand
GATTAAGGAACCACTCCGCCCCGTTGCGGATGATCGCCGGCACCGAGGCATAGGTTTCGGTGTTGTTGATCGTGGTCGGCTTGCCGTAGAGGCCGAAGTTTGCCGGGAACGGCGGCTTGAACCGCGGCTGGCCCTTCTTGCCTTCCAGCGACTCGAGCAGCGCTGTTTCCTCGCCGCAGATGTAGGCGCCAAAACCGTGGAACGCATGCAACTGGAAGCTGTGCCTGCTGCCCAGGATGGCGTCGCCCAGATAGCCGGCGGCACGGGCTTCTTCGAGCGCTTCTTCAAAGCGGTCGTAGACGCTGAAGATCTCGCCGTGGATGTAGTTGTAGCCCACCGAGATGCCCATCGCGTAAGCGGCGATGATCATGCCCTCGATGACGATATGCGGGTTGTAGGCCAGGATGTCCCGGTCCTTGCAGGTACCGGGCTCGCCCTCGTCGCTGTTGCACACCAGGTACTTCTGCACCGGCAGCGCACGCGGCATGAAGCTCCACTTCAAGCCGGTCGGAAACCCCGCGCCCCCGCGGCCACGCAGACCCGAACCCTTGACCTCGGCCACCACCTGATCAGGCGTCATGCCGCCATCAGCGGCCAGGATCTTGCGCAGCGCCTGGTAACCACCGCGCGACTCGTAGTCTTTCAAGCGCCAGTTGCTGCCGTCCAGCCCAGCGACGATCTGGGGCGTGATATGACGGTCGTGAAAACAGGTTTCGACACCCTGGGCCTGAAACCTGGACAAGTCCAGCAAACGATGGCTCATGACCGCGCTCATTGGGCCTGCGCCTTCAAGGTTTCGACCAGTTCGTCGAGCCGGTCATTGCTCATGAAACTGAGCATCTGGCGGTCATTGACCAACATCACCGGCGCATCGGCGCAGGCGCCCAGACACTCACAGGGTTGCACCGTGAACAGGCCATCGGCGGTGGTGCCGCCAGCCTCGATGCCGAACTTGCGGCACAGGTGCTCCAACGCCTGCTGGCCGCTGCGCAACTGACACGGCAAGTTGGTGCAGACGTTCAGCTTGAACTGTCCCACCGGCTGCTGGTTGTACATGTTGTAGAAAGTGGTCACCTCGTGCACCGCCATCGGTGCCATGTCCAGACAGGCCGCAATTTGTGCCTCGGCGTGGGTTGACACCCAACCCTGCTCCTGCTGCACGATGGACAGGCAGGCCATCACGGCCGACTGTTTCTGTTCAGCCGGGAACTTGGCCACTTCACGCGCAAAACGCGCCAGGGTCGTTGCCGACAAGGACGCCGCTTGCGCCGGGCTCATCTGAATGCTGCTCATCGATCGATCTCGCCAAACACGATGTCCATGGTGCCGATGATTGCGACCGCGTCGGCAATCATGTGGCCGCGTGCCATTTCGTCCAATGCAGCCAGGTGCGGGAATCCTGGCGGCCGAATCTTCAGGCGGTAAGGCTTGTTGGCGCCATCACTGACCAGGTAAATGCCAAACTCGCCCTTGGGGTGTTCGACAGCGGCATAGGCCTCGCCCTCGGGCACGTGGAAGCCTTCGGTAAAGAGCTTGAAGTGGTGGATCAACTCCTCCATGTTGCTCTTCATGCCCACCCGCGGGGGCGGTGCCACCTTGTGGTTGTCGGTGATCACCGGACCGGGGTTGTTGCGCAGCCAAGCCGAGCATTGCAAGATGATGCGGTTGGCTTGCCGCATCTCCTCAATACGCACCAGGTACCGGTCGTAGGTGTCCCCATTGACGCCGAGCGGGATGTCGAAATCCATCCGGTCGTAGACGTCGTAGGGCTGGGTCTTGCGCAGATCCCATGCGATGCCTGAACCCCGCAGCATCGGACCGGTGAAGCCCAGGTTCAGCGCACGTTCGGGTGTGACAACGCCAATGCCCACGGTGCGTTGCTTCCAGATCCGGTTGTCGGTCAGCAGGGTTTCATATTCATCGACCCGCCCCGGAAAGCGCGCGCAGAAATCATCGATGAAATCCAGCAGCGAGCCTTGGCGGTTCTGGTTCAGGTCGTTGATTGCGCGCGCATTGCGGATCTTCGACACCTTGTACTGCGCCATGGTGTCCGGCAGGTCGCGGTAGACACCCCCTGGCCGGAAATAAGCCGCGTGCATGCGCGCACCCGAGACCGCTTCGTACATGTCGAAGATGTCTTCACGCTCGCGGAAGCAATAGATCAGGATGTTCATCGCCCCACAGTCGATACCGTGCGCACCCAACCACAGCAGGTGGTTGAGCAGCCGCGTCAACTCGGAGAACATGACCCGGATGTACTGGGCACGCTCGGGCACTTCGATGCCCATCAGGCGCTCGATGGCCAGGCAGTAGGCGTGCTCGTTGCACATCATCGAGACATAGTCCAGCCGGTCCATGTAGGGCAGGGACTGGATGTAGGTCTTGCTTTCGGCCAGCTTCTCGGTGGCGCGGTGCAACAGGCCGATATGCGGGTCGGCGCGCTGGATGATCTCGCCGTCCAACTCCAGCACCAGCCGCAGCACACCGTGCGCGGCCGGGTGCTGGGGTCCGAAGTTCAGCGTGTAATTCTTGATTTCAGCCATTGAGGACTCTTGATGATGTGCTGCCCAATGCAGGCCACCATAGTTATCTTCGCGAATGATGCGCGGGGTGATCTCGCGTGGCTCGATCGTCACCGGTTGGTAGATCACGCGCTTTTTCTCGGCGTCGTAGCGCATCTCGACATGACCCGTGACGGGGAAATCCTTGCGCAACGGGTGGCCGATGAACCCGTAATCGGTCAGGATGCGGCGCAGGTCGATGTGGCCGTCAAAAATCAGGCCGATCATGTCGAAGGCCTCTCGCTCGAACCAGTTGGCTGAGGACCACAGGTCGTTGAGCGACGCCACCACGGGCATATCGTCATTGGGTGCAAACACCTTCAGACGCACGCGCCAGTTCAGGCTGACGCTCAGCAGGTGCGACACGACGCAGAAGCGCGGGCCCTCCCAGGCACGGTCTTTCCAGCTGCTGAAGTCGATGCCGCACAGGTCGATCAACTGCTCGAACCTGAGGGATTGATCGTCTCGCAGCGTCTTGGCGACTGCCAGGTAATCGTCCGCCGCCACAGTCAACGAGATCTCGCCGCGTTCGCGCTTGAAAATCTTGATCTTGTCACCCAGCGCCGCGTGCAGCGCCGCTTCCAGCTTGTCGAGTCGTTGGGTCATGTCAGGCGGTGATCTCAAGCGCGCTCAGGCGCGGGCGATGGTGTTTTCGCGGCGGATCTTGGCTTGCAACTGCAGGATGCCGTAGAGCAGCGCCTCTGCCGTGGGCGGGCAGCCTGGCACATAGACATCCACCGGCACGATGCGATCACAGCCGCGCACCACCGAGTAACTGTAGTGGTAATACCCGCCACCATTGGCGCAGGATCCCATGCTCAGCACCCAGCGCGGCTCGGCCATCTGGTCGTAAACCTTGCGCAGGGCCGGACCCATCTTGTTGCACAGCGTGCCGGCAACGATCATCAGATCGCTTTGCCGCGGGCTGGGTCGAAACAACATGCCGAAGCGGTCGATGTCGTAGCGGGCCGCACCGGCATGCATCATTTCGACTGCGCAACACGCGAGGCCGAACGTCATCGGCCACAGTGAACCGGTCTTGGACCAATTGATCAGCTTGTCTACCGAGGTGGTGACAAAACCTTCTTTCAAGACGCCTTCAATGCCCATGACTATCCTCGTGTTCCGTTACCGCAGCCCGCCGTCATTCCCAGTCCAGCGCGCCCTTTTTCCACTCGTAGACAAACCCCACCACGAGGATGGTCAGAAACATCATCATGGCCCAAAAACCCGACGCACCGATGTCACGCAGTGACACCGCCCAAGGGAAGAGGAAGGCGATCTCAAGGTCGAAAAGTATGAACAGGATGGCGACGAGGTAGTAGCGTACGTCGAACTTCATGCGGGCATCTTCGAAGGCCTCGAAGCCGCACTCGTAAGGACTGTTTTTAGCCGCATCGGGCCGCTGGGGGCCGAGCAAAAAGCCCAATGCCTGGGGCGCTACGCCAACAGCTACACCCACCAGAATGAACAAGATGACAGGCAGGTACTGTTGCAGGTCCATGGGGTCAGCGGCAGTGGTGTGAGGTCATCCGGCCTGAGCGAGGCAAGGTGCCAGCGGTCCGAAGACGATTGCCACCCACCGGGCGCCCGGCCGTGCTGAGCGCCCACAACCCCAGGCTGACGGTGCCTGGACTTGCTCAAAAACCTGGTGCCGTCGGCGAGACTCGAACTCGCACAGCTTTCGCCACTACCCCCTCAAGATAGCGTGTCTACCAATTTCACCACGACGGCGTGGGGCCTATTACCGGCCAGAGATTTGTTCGATTTGCATGAGGTTTCGCTCACCGAACAGCCTCGAATTCTACCCTGGAAAATTCTCGATTCCGCGGGTTAGTGCGGGGGTTCGCAGCGGACGATCGACCTTGTTGGTGATTCGCTGCAACCCACTCACCGTGTCGGGATAGTGCCCACCGACGCAGCAGGCGCGGCCACCGGCGCCGGCAGTGCAACAGCAGCCCCAGCCGGGATCGACCCGACAGCGCTGGCTGGCAAGGCAGGCGCTGTGACGGCCCGGTCAAGCACGCTACCGCCACTGCTGGGTTCGCGCGAAGCCACACTGTTCGACAGATAGGCCAATGTCAGTGTGCAAACGAAAAACACGCCGGCGCACACTGCCGTGAAACGTGACAGGAAGTTCGCACTGCCGGTGGCACCAAACAGGCTGCCTGAGGCACCGCTACCGAACGAGGCGCCCATGTCGGCACCCTTGCCGTGCTGCACCAGCACCAGGCCGATCATCGTGATGGCGGCCAGCAGCTGCACCACCAGCACCAAGTTTGTCCAAATCTGCATGTCAATAAACTCCAAAAAAACCAAGGTCAGGCAGCGGGCTGAATCAGCCTGCCGCTCGGCAGATGGCGACAAAGTCGGCTGCCTTCAAGGCAGCGCCGCCGATCAGGCCGCCATCGATATCGGGTTGTGACAACAGCGAAACCGCGTTGTCGGGTTTCATGCTGCCGCCGTAGAGGATCTTCATCTCGTCGGCGTGCGGCGTGGCGGCTTTGAGCTGGGCGCGCAACAACGCGTGCACGGCTTGCGCCTGTTCCGGTGTGGCCACCTTGCCGGTGCCGATGGCCCACACCGGCTCATAGGCCACCACCATCTCGCCTGCACAATGCCCCAGCGCATGGATCACGGCAGACAGCTGGCGCTTGACCACCGCCTCGGTCTCGCCGGCTTCACGTTGGGCCAGGGTTTCGCCGACACAGACGATGGGCGTTATGCCTTTGGCCAGTGCAATCTTGGCCTTTTCGGCCACCAGCAGGTCATTCTCGGCATGGTACTGACGGCGCTCGCTGTGACCGACGATCACATAGCGGCAGCCAAACTCGGCCAACATGGCCACCGATACCTCACCGGTGTAAGCGCCTTGGGCGTGCGCAGAACAGTCTTGTGCGCCCCAGCGGATGTCAGCGCCTGCCAATGCCACGGCGGTCTCCGACAGGTAGGGGTATGGCACGCACACCGCGACATCACAGCCAAAAGGCCGGGCGCTGCTGATACCGGCCAGCAATTCGGCGTTGGCACTGTGGTTGCCATGCATCTTCCAGTTGCCGGCCACGAGTTTGCGTCGCATGGTGTTTTAAGCGCCTGTCCAGTCAAGCATGATCTTGCCAACGTGCTCGCCAGATTCCATCAGGGCGTGCGCCTGGGCGGCCAGCGCCGCCGGGAAAACGCGGTGGATCACCGGTTTGATCTGGCCCGATTCGATCAGCGGCCATACCGTTGCCCGCAGCTTGGCGGCGATTGCCGCCTTGAAAGCCAGCGGCCGCGGCCGCAGCGTCGATCCGGTGATCAGCAAGCGGCGACGCAGCAATTCACCCGCGTTGAAGCCGCTGTTGAGACCACCCTGCACCGCGATGATGACGATGCGGCCATCATCGGCCAGGCATTGCACCTCACGCGCCACGTAGTCGCCGGCCACCATGTCGAGCACCACGTCAGCACCCTTGCCACCGGTAGCGCCCTTGACCTCGGCGACAAAATCCTGGGTCTTGTAGTTGATGCCGACACTTGCCCCCAGCGCCACACAGGCCGCGACCTTTTCGTCGCTGCCGGCGGTGACAATGACCACTGCACCCATCGCTTTGGCCAACTGGATCGCGGTGACACCGATACCGCTGGACCCCCCCTGCACCAGCAGGGTTTCGCCCGCCTGCAGCCGGCCCCGGTCGAACACATTCGACCAGACGGTGAAAAAGGTTTCGGGAAGGCTGGCCGCTTCGATGTCGCTCAGGCCCCTTGGCACGGGCAGGCACTGGGCGATGGGCGCTGCGCACAGCTCGGCATAACCGCCCCCAGCCACCAACGCACAGACCCGATCGCCGAGCTTGAAGCCCGCAGCAGCCAGTTCAGCGGCGTCGCCACCGCTGATGGTGCCGGCGATCTCCAGCCCGGGCAGGTCGGACGCGCCGGGCGGCGGTGCATAGGCACCCTTGCGCTGCAACACGTCGGGCCGGTTGATGCCGGATGCGGTGACACGCACCAGCAACTCACCGGCCGCCGGCACCGGGTCGGGCCGGGTGGTCTCGACCAGCACCTCAGGGCCACCGAAGGCGGTCATGGCAATGGCTCGCATGGGGCTTGCTCCTTGGTGGGTGCTTCGGCGGTGGGGCGGGCGGGTTGGTCGCGAACGGTCGACCGATCAGCCTTGGCTGGTCGGCGTGTCGCTGGCGGGCGCGGCGGGTGCTGCTGCGGCCGGCGCGTCGGCCGCCGGTGCGTCGCTGCGCTCCGGACGGTCGCTGCGCTCGCGGCGCGGCGGACGGTCATTGCGGTCACCGGTACGGGGGCCACGGTCCGGCCGGTCGCCGTATTCGCGGCGCGGTGCACGCTCGAAGCGTTCTTCTTCCATGCCTTCAGGACGCTCGATCAAGGCCTTCATCGACAGCTTGATGCGGCCCTTCTCGTCGGTCTCCATGACCTTGACCTTGACGATCTGGCCTTCTTTCAGGAAGTCGGTGACGTTTTCAACCCGCTGGTGGGCGATCTGGCTGATGTGCAGCAGGCCGTCCTTGCCCGGCAGGATGTTGACCAGTGCGCCGAAGTCCAGGATCTTGGTGATCGCGCCTTCGTAGACCTTGCCGATTTCGGCCTCGGCGGTGATCTCGGTGATGCGGCGCTTGGCGTGCTCGGCCTTGTCGCTATCGGTGGACGCGATGGTGATCGTGCCGTCTTCACCGATGTCGATGGTGCAGCCGGTCTCTTCGGTCAGCGCGCGGATCATCGAGCCGCCCTTGCCGATCACGTCCCGGATTTTCTCGGGGTTGATCTTCATGGTGTACAGGCGCGGTGCAAATTCAGACACCTCGGCCTTGGCTTCACCCACCGACGACTGCATGCAACCCAGGATGTGCAAGCGGGCTTCCTTGGCTTGCGCCAGTGCCACTTGCATGATTTCCTTGGTAATGCCCTGGATCTTGATGTCCATCTGCAGCGCGGTGATGCCAGCGGTGGTGCCGGCCACCTTGAAGTCCATGTCACCCAGGTGATCTTCGTCGCCCAGGATGTCCGTCAAAACAGCGAAACGATTGCCGTCCTTGATCAGACCCATTGCGATACCCGCCACATGGGCTTTCATCGGCACGCCGGCATCCATCAGCGCCAGGCAGCCGCCGCACACCGAGGCCATCGACGACGAGCCGTTGGACTCGGTGATCTCGCTGACCACGCGGATGGTGTAGGGGAAGTCTTCCTTGCTCGGCAGTGCGGCAATCAGCGCCCGCTTGGCCAGCCGGCCGTGGCCGATCTCGCGCCGCTTCGGGCTGCCCACGCGCCCGGTTTCGCCGGTGGCGAAGGGGGGCATGTTGTAGTGCATCATGAACCGGTCTTCGTAGTCACCGGCCAGCGCGTCGATGCGCTGCGCGTCACGGTCGGTGCCCAGCGTGGCAATCACCAGCGCCTGGGTCTCGCCGCGGGTGAACAGTGCCGACCCGTGGGTGCGCGGCAACACGCCGGTGCGGATCTCGATCGGCCGCACCGTGCGGGTGTCACGGCCGTCGATGCGCGGCTCGCCGCCCAGGATCTGGCTGCGCACGATCTTGGCTTCGATGTCGAACAGCAGGCCTTCAACGGCCACCTTGTCAAACACCAGGCCGTCGGCCTTCAACGCCGCCATCACATTGCTGGTGACGCTGCGGCAGGCCTGGGTGCGGGCCTGCTTGCTGCGGATCTGGTAGGCCGCCCGCAGCGGCTCTTCGGCCAGCGCGCCGACCTTGGCGATGAAGGGCTCGTCCTTGGCCGGCGCTTGCCAGTCCCAGACGGCCTTGCCGGCATCCCGCACCAGCTCATGGATCGCGTTGATCGCGATATTGCCCATCTGGTGACCAAACACCACACCGCCCAACATGATTTCTTCGGACAGCTGGTCGGCTTCGGATTCGACCATCAACACGGCGGCTTCGGTGCCGGCAACGATCAGGTCCATCTTGCTGTTGGCCAACACCGCCTTGCCCGGGTTCAGCACGTATTCGCCGTTGACATAGCCCACGCGGGCGGCGCCGATCGGGCCGTTGAACGGGATGCCTGAAATCGACAGCGCAGCGCTCGACGCGATCAGCGCGGCGATGTCGGCCTGCACCTCGGGGTTCAGGCTCAGCACATGCACCACAACCTGGACTTCATTGAAGAAGCCTTCAGGGAACAGCGGGCGAATCGGGCGGTCGATCAGGCGGCTGGTCAGGGTCTCCAACTCGCTGGGGCGGCCTTCGCGCTTGAAAAAGCTGCCCGGGATGCGGCCGGCGGCGTAGGTTTTTTCCAGGTAGTCGACGGTCAGCGGGAAGAAGTCCTGACCGGCTTTGGCCTCGGTGCGGGCAACGACGGTGGCCAGCACCACGGTGCCTTCGATGTCAACGACCACGGCGCCAGACGACTGGCGGGCGATCTCGCCGGTTTCCATCGTGACCTGGTGCTGACCCCAGGTGAAGGTCTTGGTGACTTTATTGAACAGGCTCATGGGTTGTCTCCGTTGGGATTGATGTCAGACGCGGCGCGCTCGTGGCGGCGGCGTGTGGGGGATGACAGGGCGGACAAGGCGCGGTGTGGCGTCGCGGGCGGGATGCCATTCCAGTGAGGTCCAGGGACTCAGGACACCGTTGGAATGACACAGCACTGCCGGTGCGGGCCGGACGGCTCCAAACAAGAAAACGTCCAAAAAACAAAGAGCCTGCGCTGGAGGTAACCAGACAGGCTCTTGTGTTCACAGCGTGATTACTTGCGCAGGCCGAGCTTGGCGATGATCGCCGTGTAACGCTCGGGCGCCTTGCCCTTCAGGTAGTCGAGCAGCTTGCGGCGGCGGCTGACCATGCGCAGCAGGCCACGGCGGCCGTGGTGGTCCTTCAAGTGGGTCTTGAAGTGGGGCGTCAGGTCATTGATGCGTGCCGTCAGCAACGCCACTTGAACTTCAGGGGAGCCGGTGTCGCCGGTGCCACGGGCATTGCTGGCGACGGTCTCGGCCCGGTGGGCTTTGTCTACGGACATGGTGTTTCCTTTGGAAATTGGAAGCCGCCATGCCCGGAGTCCCCCGGCGTTTGTGGAGGACTTCAGTGACGGTTTCCGGTTTATGACTTGCGGTCGCGAGTGAAACCAACCCACGCCGTGCTTGAATCAACCCACTGAATCACACAACCCATCTTGTTGACCAGGATGCGCAAAACTTGCGGATTATAGCCGCAAGGCATCACGCAGCCGGGCCACGCCGGCCACCAGCCGCGCCGTGTCCTGTGAGGCAAAGCACCAGCGCAGCCAGCCCTCACCCTCGCCGCCAAACGCCGCGCCCGGCGCCAGGCCCAGGCCGGCCTCGGCGACCAGACGCTTGGCAAATGCCAGCGAGTCGTCCGCACCCGGCGCACGGAAAAAGGCGTACATGCCCCCCAGCGGCATGGCGGATTGCACGCCCGGGATGGCAGCCAGCAGCGGGCACAGCGCATCGCGGCCGGCCTTCAAGCGACTGACCAGCTGCGGCACAAAGGTGTCGGCCATCGCCAGCGCCGCCAGCCCGCCCCGCTGCACAAACACCGGCGCACACGAGCTGTTGAACTCGACCAGCTTGCCCACGGCGTCCAGGTGGCCGGCCGGCAGCACCAACCAGCCCAGGCGCCAGCCGGTCATCAAGAAGCTCTTGGAAAAGCTGTGCACCACCACCAGCCGATCGTCGGGCGTGGCGATGTCCAAAAAGCTGGGCGCGGCCTGCTGCGGCAAGCCAGCCGCGTCCAGTCCAAACCAC